>BNTS01000034.1 GCA_025996775.1 Bacteroidia bacterium
TCTGGCATAAAGACGCCGACCTTTATATGCTGGATTTGGAAACAGGTGTTAGCCAGTCTCTCGACATACTTAATTCAGACGATGTGGAAAGCTATCATTCCTGGAGCAGTAACAGTCGCTGGATCGTTTTCAGCAGCCGCCGTATCGACGGCCTCTACACCCGCCCCTTCATCGCCCATATCGACGAGACAGGTAAAGCCTCCAAACCCTTCCTCCTCCCGCAGAAAGACACCGAGTTCTACCACCGCTTTATGAAGTCGTACAATATTCCTGAATTTATAACCGGCAAAGTTAAAGACCGCCGCCGTGAACTATCCCTGAAAGTAAAGAATGATCCGGGCATAAACGTAACTTTCTCCCAAACGAAATAGATAATTAGAAAGTTAACCAACCGTACGCCTGTTTTCAATACTTCCGTCATTGTGGTTTTGTGTTGTAGAATATGAAAAAAAGTTTTAAAAGATTAGTTTTTCTAAAAAAATGTTTTTGTAGATTTGTTGTGTAATTTAAAAAATTTGCTTATGAGATAAAACATAGCGAGAGGTAACTCTCTGATTTTATACATATTAAATAGCGATTGCTATTTATTCTTGAACCTCATTTTCCACAAATTTGGTCAGACAGACCACTTCAAGAATAAGTTGGCTGGCGCCGTGTATTCGGCGTGGGCGGCTTATCCGAAGTGGTGGGCGTGGAAACCTGAGGTTCAGATAAGGTTGTCCACGCTATTTTTATGCTCTTTTTTGAAGATTACTACGTGATGACTGAATAGACCAATGGGAATTTTATAACTTTCTTTGTACTAATCAATTATTAACTCTTAAAATACCGCCTATGGGAAAGGTTTGAATCGAAATGCAAAAATTGGTGAGTGCAACTGTCACTTATCAGCATTTTACTTTTGTTCCATTTTATTAACATACTAATTATTAAAATCACAATTGTATGAATAAACAAATTTTGTTACAATCTACACTAAAGAAATCTCTGTTTGAGAATTTCTATCGAATTTTGCAAATAACCACTTTTCTACTTGCTGTTTGTGTGTTCAGCTCGTATGCACAGAATACCAGAACAATAAGTGGAGTCGTTGTCGACGAAAAGGGTGAAACCATCCCAGGTGTGAATATTCAAGTAAGAGGTACTACTACCGGATCCATAACCGATATGGACGGTAAGTTCTCTTTTTCGGCTCCTGCCGGTAATACGGTTCTCCAGGTATCGTATATTGGTTATGTAACTCAAACCGTTAATGCAACGGGAAATGGTGCCTTACGAATTGTTTTGAAAGAAGATTCACAAGCTTTGGACGAAGTTGTGGTTGTAGGATATGGTATCCAAAAGAAAAGCGACCTTACTGGTTCGGTTTCAAAAGTAACCGCAGAAGAATTCCAGAACACGCCTGTGCCAAGTGTTGAAATGGCGCTGCAAGGTCGTGCTGCCGGCGTTATGATTATGTCTCAATCCGGCGCTCCTGGTTCAGGTACATCTATTCGTGTTCGTGGTGTTGGTTCGGTTAATGATGCCAACGATCCATTGTACGTTGTAGATGGTATACCTGTAAGAGATATCAACTATTTAAGCCCGTCTGATATTGCATCTATTGAAATTTTGAAAGATGCATCTGCAACAGCTATTTATGGATCTCGCGCATCCAATGGCGTTGTGCTTATTACTACTACTCGTGGTAATGGAGAGGGTGAAACTTTCCGTACGAAAGTGAAATTTGACGCCTACTACGGTGTTCAAAATGCTATCAATACACCTACTATGTTAACTGCCGGTGAATGGATAACTTTCAACCAGATAGCTTACCGTAATAACCCCGATGGATTCAATAGCGACTTCAGGGATAGGGAAGGTTTTCTGGATGTGGTACAAAAAGTAACAGGTAGCCGCGATGGTACCAATTGGTGGAAAGAAGTTTTCAATACCGGTGAAATCCAGAATTACAGCGTTAATTTAAGTGGTGGTAACTCAAAAATATCCTACTCAAGTAGCGCTACGTATTTCAAGAATGATGGTATTATAAAGTACTCAGGTTTTAAGCGTATTACCTTACGTCAAAATGTAGACGTCAATATTTCCAAAGCTGTAAAGTTTACAACCAATATCAGCGCTACGAATAATAAAAGGCATACGATTACTGAGAATGACTTAGAGAATGGCGTTGTTTTTGGTGCAATCACTTACGATCCAACGGCTCCGGTTTACCGTGCAGGTTATATTGGAATACCTGGTTGGGAAACCCAATTGATTGGATATGACGTCAATAATGAATATTCTATGTTTGGAACAGGTAAATACTCTAATAAGAGACAACCTTATGCTCAAGCTTACAGATCGGGAACATTGAACTCAGAAGAAGGGCTTAGCTTAGTAGGTAATGCCGTTTTGGATATAAAGATTCTGCCCTGGCTTGTGTTTAAGAGCAATTTAGGTGTGGACAGAAGGACTATTATAAATGACCAATTTACTCCCAAGTATTATTTGGATCCGGATGAAAAAGAAGATAATAATACGATTTTTAAACGTCAGCGTCAGTTTAATAGCTGGGCTTTCGAAAATACAATCAGTGCAGTTCGGAAATTTGGTGAACACAATGTTTCTGCCGTAGCCGGTATTACTTTGGAAGGTTGGGACAATACAGACTTCCGCGCAAGTAGACAAGGTGTGCCCGGCAACTCAAAGGATTTATGGGTTCTTAATGCCGGTACTTTTAACCAAGTAAACGAAGGTTCGCATGATCATCGCTCAATGATGTCGTATTTGGCTCGTGTAAACTACTCTTATGGAGACAGATATTTGGTTACTGCTTCTGTACGTGCAGACGGCTCTTCCAAGTTCTTGCCTGAAAATCGTTGGGCTACTTTCCCTTCTGCTTCTTTAGGTTGGCGTATTTCTCAGGAAAAATTCTGGCAGAATCTGAATCAGAAAATTATCACCAATCTTAAATTAAGAGTAGGTTGGGGGCAGATTGGTAATCAAATGGGCTTAGGTAACAACGACTATATAAGCACCATTACAGGTGACAATGCCAGAAAATATATATTCGGACAAGCCAAAACCCAATATACAGGTTACAGCCCTGATGGTATTGGCAACCCGTCTATACAATGGGAAACATCCGAGCAGTACAATGCTGGTGTGGATTTAGCTTTGTTAGATGGCAAATTAACAGCTACTATCGACTATTTCGTAAAGAACACCAACAATATGTTGGTACGTGTTCCTGTGCCACGTTATGCAGGTCTTGGAATGAATGGAACCAGCCGCGACCCATGGGCTAACCAAGGTTCAATCAAAAACCAGGGACTTGAAGCTCAATTGACTTGGACAGCTAAGAGGAAGAAAGATTTCTCTTATGTCATTACAGGTAACTTAACGACGGTAAAGAACGAAGTAACCAGTTTGGGAGATAGCGGCCCGATGCCTGGCGGTAACGAACGTATCGGCGATGTAACCCTTACGAAAGTAGGCTGGGCAATCGGTTCATTCTACGGATGGCAGGCTGATGGCGTATTCCAGAATCAGGAACAGATTGATGCCTCTCACATGAAAGACCGTAACCCACGTGTCGGTGACTTAATCTTTAAAGATGTAGATGGCGATGGTAAGTTAACAGATGACGACCGGGTTAATCTTGGTAATCCTTTCCCAACTTTGGGCTTTGGTTTGAATGCAAGCGGACAGTATAAGAATGTTGATTTAGTTCTATTCTTACAAGGTCAGACAGGAAATACTATTTTCCGTATGTTCAAATATTATACCCACCAGAAAACAGGTTACTTCAATACCTATAAAGAGGTGCTTTATGATGCTTGGCGCGCTCCCGGAACATTCGGGCCTGACGATAAAGGAAATGCTTCCAATACCGAGTTCGCAATTAATTCAGACCCGGCTTTGAATACCAAAGCTTCGAGCTATTATACAGAAGATGGTTCATACCTCCGCTTGAAGAATATTCAGATAGGTTATAACTTACCGGGTAAATGGCTCAATCCGGCTCATATCGGAACTGCACGCGTGTATGTGGGCGCTCAGAACTTGTTTACCATCACCAAGTCTAACGTATTAGACCCCGAAATGGCCGGTAACAACAATGGTAATCCAAGAGATTTTGGTATTGACCGTTCGAACTATCCGCAATCATTAACCATGATGTTTGGTATAAGTCTAACACTATAAATAAAATTAGTCATGAATAAATATATTAAATCATTCCTTGTACTCACGGTATTGCTGTTAACAGCTTGTGGAGAGGACTTTTTGGATAGACCTCCTTATGGAATATTGACCAATAATACCTATTATAAAACGCCCGATGATGCTTACACTGCATTGACCGCTTGCTATAGTTTCGTAGCCGGAGGCGATAATAGCGATATGGCATTTGAGCAATATGAATTGGGGGATATGACTTCAGACGACGCTTGGAAAGGCGGCGAGAGCGATAACGACCGTCCGTTTGTAAACGACTTGGCCTTTTTTCGTGCCATGTCAAATAATCAGGTTGTAGAAGGCTGGTGGATGAATAATTACCAGGGTATCTTTCGCATAAATTCTTTATTGGAAGCTTTACCTGATATTGAGTTCTCTGATGCTGCTTTAAAAGTGCGCTATGATGGAGAAGCCCGTTTCCTGAGAGCTTATCTCTACCTGAACTTAGTAAGAGTATATGGAGATATACCTTTAGTAGATCAAAAATTAGTGTATGGTAGAGACGAGATTAATCTTGCGCGTACCCCTGCAGAGCAAATACATCAATTTCTCCGTACTGAATTGACAACTGTTGCTGCTACCCTTCCACCCAAAAGCAAGATGAATTTGACATCAGAATGGGGACGTGCAAGCCAGGGCGCCGCTTACGGCTTATTGGCACGCGTTGAATTGTTCTTTAAATCCTATACTGAAGCTCGCGACGCTGCTAAAAAGGTGATTGACTCAGGTGACTATTCTTTGGAACCTCAGTATGGCGACTTGTTCTTCAAAAATGATTTGATTAGTGAAGAATCTATCTTTGAAATGCTTCATGCTAATACGAATGGAAATGGAGACGATATCATTCTTCCTACCTATTATCGCAGCCGTGGTGTTGGTGGATGGGGTTTCTTGTGCCCAACCAAGAGTCTGGTAGATGAGTTTGAGGTTGGAGACCCACGCTTACTCTATACCATTACCGAGACAGGCGATAAATTTCCAAGGAGAGATGGTACTATCGAAGTTCAGAACCATACCGGTTATGCCAGTGGCGACGGATATCATTCAAGGAAAATGTTCTATCCCGAACCGCGTCGTGCAAACCGTAGTGAGATGGATTTGAACAAGAAAGAGATTCGTTATGCCGATGTACTTTTAATGTATGCCGAAGCATTAATTGAATCGGATGGTAGCCTTTCCGAAGCATGCGATTATATTAATCAGGTTCGTGACCGTGCTCGCAAAACCTATAAATACGATCCTGAAGCTTATGGAGATACACCTGAAGAAAAGATTGCAAGCCGTATGACGAAAATCGCCGCTGTAGACATACCTGATGTTAAGCCTACCAGCAAGGAAGAAGTTCGCGCTGCTCTTCGCCACGAACGCAGAGTAGAATTGGCTACTGAAAGTCGTCGCCTCTATGATTTGAGACGTTGGGGATGGCAATATTCTACACCGCTTATCGAGAAGGCTCGCAGAAGTCTTGCTTCTTATGCAAATTGGAGCTTGCCTAATCCTGAACTGCGTATGGAAAGATATCCTATTCCTCAATCGGAAATAGACCGTACGTTTGGCGTGATTAAACAAAACGAAGGTTGGTAATAAATCTTTTTTGATAATAACTAAAAAGGCTCCATGTGTCATCAGGACAATGGAGCCTTTTTTTAAGTTAGACGAGCGTGAAGCCGCATGATCACAGGTTGCCAAAGATACTTCCATGGATACATATTGCCATTGGCAACCTCGAATGGCTGCTTTTGGATACACACCACCAACTTAAAGAAGGGCTTAGCTAAGCCCTTCTACTTGTCCGTTTGGGATGTTAGTTGGATGTATCTACGGAGAACTTGTAGATACATCGGCTGAGGTATTTTTCTCCGGGGCGGAGTACGGTGCTTGGGAACTCCGGCTGATTCGGACTATTGGGATAGTGCTGGGTTTCCAGACAAAGGGCGCCGCGAAGTGAATAGTTTGCTCCCAGTTTTGCATTCTCCTTTTTGCCCATTCCGGTATAGAATTGAACACCCGGTTCATTCGTGTAAAGCTCCATAGCGATTCCGCTGGTTTTCGACATGGCTTTAGCAGATAAGATATCTATATTCCCTTTTGCATTTAATACAAAAGTATGATCGAATCCCCTTGTTCTTTGCAGTTGGGCGTAAGTTGCATCTATCCGTTCACCAATCACCACAAGTGAGCGTAAATCCATGGGGGTACCTTCAACAGGTTCCAAAACACCTGTCGGGATAGAGGTATCATCTAAAAAAGCAAATGCATCAGCATTGATATGGATCAAATGATCGACTATCTGAGAACCGGGGTCACCTGATAAATTGAAATAGCTGTGATTGGTCATGTTCACGACAGTCGGTTTGTCGGTTGTAGCTTCATAACGGATGTCAAGCGCATTATCGTCTGTCAGGGTATAGGTTACTTTCACATCCAAATTACCCGGAAAGCCGGATTCCCCGTCAACAGACAGATAAGTCAGTTCTAACATTTGCCCGTTGACCTGGTGGGCATCCCAAACACGTGAGTGAAAGCCAAACATCCCACTATGCAGAATTGGGCCTCTGCCAAACGATTGCAAGGGATATTCAACCCCATCCAACGTAAACCTGGCATTCGCTATACGATTTCCAAACCGTCCGACCAAGGCACCAAAATAATCGTATGATTTCGTATAATCCGTAATATTATCATATCCTGTAACGACATCTGTTAGTTTGCCATTTTTATCAGGCACCAATAGGGAAACCAGACGACCGCCGTAATTCGTAATACAAGCTTCGAGGCCATTCTTATTCTTCAACACATATAGAGCCGTAGGCTTACCTTCTACTTCTGAGATAAAAGCTACAGGATCCAAACCCGAAAGCGTTACGTCTTTTGGGAAGATAATTCTGTAATTTCCACTCAGATGCATAAAGGCGAAGAGTTGCAACACCTCGTCGTAGTAGGCATCGAAATAGCCATCGCTGTAGGGTTTGTTTTCGGCATTCCAAAGTTGGTCAATAAATTCATAACTTTTCGGATGTGAGCAAACCAACGAAACAGCAGCAGACGTGGCCACTAATCCCAGGGAATGGCGTAACGCCTTTTTTCCACCAGCCCAAAGTGTATCGGCAACGGCAGTGCCATCCACATTATATTGATCAACGAAAGTATCTATGCCTTGTGAATAAAGAAAGTTCTGGATCGTGTGCCCATAGTTGTGCTGCCATTCTTTGTCGATACAAGCCCAAGAGTAGTCAAGAGCGATATTCATAGGCACTCTCCAAGAGTCGAACCTGAACTGATCTCCTATGATTCGTCCTGTATGGCGAAGCGAACCGTCGTATTCGGTTTGATCAGGATTAAGTCCTGTTACCGGATCAATGGCAGCATGAAGGTAATTCCGACTTGCTTCGGCACATTCCCGCCAGAGTTTCGAGCGTCCGTCGTAAGCCCATCTCGCCCACACTTCGTAAAAAACAGGAACGTGATACGAGGGGGCTGTGTAGGTAATGCCTTTCAAATCCGGTACAAAGCTGATGAGCTTATGCTCCATATTGATAAAATTAGTAACACCTGAAGTACTGTCTTTAGCCTATATTTGCCTAAAATAACACGATGAAGTACGACTTGGTACATACGAAAAGAAGGATGAATACAGAAGAGAAGGACTTGCAATGGAAAGTGCTGAAAAGCGAATATTTGTTCAACGAGCCATGGTTAACCGTAAGACGTGAAATCGTAGAATTACCCAATGGGAATCAAATACCTTCCTATTATGTGTTGGAATGACAGCATTCTTATCATTCTAAAAAGAAATGCTGTCAAAAAAAATGATTAACATGGGTTCATTCTATTAGCTTGAGACATACTGGGGTTTCTATGGCTGTAATATCTTTGTCAGGTTTACTCAACAGGCCTGTCGTTTTGTTTATTTCAAAGACTTCAATTAGATTACCGGCTGTGCAGGCTACCAAGATGTATTTTCCGTTAGGAGAAATAATGAAACTGCGAGGCTGGCGGGCAGTGGGCTGATAGCCTAATTTGGTGAGTCGACCGTTGGTTTCATTGATGGAGAAAATGGCAATGCCGTCTCCTCTGTTACGGTTGGAAGCGTATAGAAATTTACCGTCTGGGGTAATGCCAATATCAGCACTTGCCCGGGCATTGATGGTATCGGCCTGTATAGACTGAAATTCTTCCAGATCACCGTTGTTATAGTTAAAGCAGATAACTTCTCCTGATAGTTCGGTAATAGCATAAACATAGTTATTCGTAGGATGGAATATCAGATGACGTGGGCCTGCTTTGTCTGCTACTTTAAATGACTTCATGGTCTCTCGTTTCAAGTAAGAACCTGAGTTTTCAGTGTTGACATCGAACCTGTATATTTTATCCGTCCCCAAATCGGCGGCGAACAGATACTTTCCATCTGGCGATAACTTCACACAGTGCAAGTGTGGCGACTTTTGTCGAATGGTGTCGGCACCATGTCCATCAAAGGTGATAAGTTGCGGAGCCAAAAGAGTGTCTGCATTCGTTTTGTATATTGTAATACTGCCGCCATTGAAATTAGCCGCTAATACGGTTTTGCGTACTGTATCCGTCGTAACGTAGACAGGAGTGGCGCCAAGGGTTTCCTGTCGATTTAAAAAAGACAGTTTTTCTTGTTCTTTATCAAAATACAAAGCGTTGGTATAACTGGGAATTCCTCTGTTTTCCGAGACGCCATAAATATGCTTTCCGTCTCCAACTTCCAGATAAGATACATTATCAACCGGAGTTACGCTGATATATTCAGAGTTGCCGGTGTTTACATCAAATTTATAAAGGTATATGCCTTCGCTTACACCAAACGTATAAGCCCCAATTAATAAGTACAAAATTGCATCCATAATTTTTTAATGATTGATTAGTAATCATGTTTCGAAAAGCACTTCAAAAATAACTATTTTTATTGAACAATGGTCTATCTTATTTTACTCCCCTTTAATCCAAAGAAAGCTATATAGGAAAAGCAAAGTATCGGCAGAATTAACGCAGAACGTATACTTACATGATCGGTAACCCATCCCATTACCAATGGAACAATGGCTCCTCCTACAATTAGCGTATTGATGATGCCTGAAGCGACGGGCATTTCAGTGGGATCCGAATCCTTAACTCCCAATGAAAATATGGTTGGGAACATGATTGAGTTAAAGAATCCTACGGCGAGCAAAGTCCATAAGCCTATTGAAACCGGAGAAAGAAGCGTGATGAGTACCAATGCTGCACCCATTATCCCGAAAATTCCCAAAGATGAATTTGGACTTCCTTTCCCCAAAAGCATGGCTAAGAAATTAACTATCGCAATACCCAGAAACATGAGTCCATCTGCAATGTGCGAATGAAAAACAAACACCCCGTCTACCACACGAGAACTGAATATGAACCAGCCCACGAAGAAAGAAAAAAGTATGATGAAGGATGAGTAGATATATTTTTGGCCATTCTTCAAATTACTTAGCATGATGGAACCAAAAAAACGGCCTATCATTCCACCTGCCCAATAGATTGCCACTAACCGCCCGGCTTCATCTTTGGCAAAACCGCCTGTTTCAAGATAGGGAACTATTTGCGTAGAGCATCCTACTTCGGCGCCTACATAACAGAATATTCCCAATGCCCCAAGTAATACCTGAGGGTGCTTCCATACACTCGACTTTGTGGCCTCAGTATTGGTATCTTCTATAACAGGAAGTTTGGTTAAATATACCCCTACAACAATCACTAATACTATTGAACCAATCAGAAGGAACGGCATTTGTACCGCTTTGGGTCCCATAGCAAGTGAAGCCGGAGTAAGAATGAAAAGCCCAACTAAAAATGGAGCAATTGTAGTTGCAACACTATTCATTGCCTGCACTAAAGTTAAGCGTGCTGGAGCCGACTCCTGAGTCCCTAATGCGACTACATAAGGGTTTGCCGCTGTTTGCAAGAAAACAACTCCCGTAGCCATGATGAAAATGGCAGTAAGGAATAAAGCATAAGAGGGTGTACCGGCAACAGCAGGATAAAACAGGAAACTACCTAACGATACAAGTAACAAGCCGACAATGATACCATTTTTGTAACCTATCCTTTTAATGAATCGCCCGCATATCAACGAAAAGCAAAAATAGGCAAAATAGAACACTCCGTTTACCAATTGTGCCATCGTGGCACTTAAATCAAATGTGGTTTGGATTTGTTCTTTTAGTGCCATATTGAAATTGGTGATGAATCCAAGAGTGAAGAATATCATCGCCATAAAAATCATTCCGACTTTGAGCGATTGAGCATTTTGTTGCGCCATATTTTGTGTCTATAAATTATTTTTCAACTCCTCCAAGGACGCTGGCGATTAAGCGGTGACGACAGAATATCGGCTGCTATATTTACATCATCCACTATCTGAAAATCATACATGCCTACACAGATAAAGTCTGCCCCACCTTCAAACGCAAATTTAAAGCCTTCCTGGGGATGAATGGCACCGGCTGCTAAAACCTTGAACGCTATCCATGGTTGTTCCAGATTATTCATATAAGCAATGGTCTCTTCAGGATTTGTACACCAAATATTATCATGCTTCTTTTCCGGTTTGGCTGACCAATAATTGGTATGGTGCAAGGTCTTTACCCAATAATCGGGCTTAATTCCTAAATTCACACATTGCTTAACCACCTCCAGAGAATGGGCGCCTATGCCCGCTGGTATTCCATGTCTGCGTATCTTTTCCATCCATTCGCCTACAATCTCAAAACTGCTGCCTTCACGCAAAATGCGTTCGGTTATCTCGCCTTGTATGTAGCAAGTGGCAGCACCCGAGTCGACAGAAACCTGAATACCCCTGTCCACATCGCCCACGCCGGCACAGTCTGAAATAAATTGAATTTTTCCACGTGTTTCTTTCCAGTAAGTGTTGATAAGAGGTGTAAGTGATGTATTTAAAATAATGGCATTCATTCCGCATTGTTCGCCCAATTGCAGCGTTTCAAATACTTTCTCCTGCGTATGATACTTCTTGACTAACGAGGGAACATAGATCAAGTCTCTTGAATGTGCCCAGCCACCAATCAGGTTGCATCCCATAAACATGCGGCTCAATTCGATGTTTCCAATCATGGCATACGGCAAAGTCCCCTTCAGGTCGGCCAGCCCTGTAAAGGAAAAGGTGCGAGTGGTTGCACCCGAAATACCATCAATACCCACAGGCTCGCTAAAGGCTTTCGCTTTAACAGCCGCCCAGGTGAAGGCACCTGCAAAGGGGATGGAGGCAAGGCTGAATATAAAATTGCGACGTTCCAAAACCTCCTTTTGCTCACGTTCGATGGCTTGGCACGGATACTCCGGCTGCGGTTCTACTGTAGGAGGATGCTTCTGGAAAAGCTTGGCGACGTAGGTCTTCAACTGCTTAAAGTCAGTAAGAGACGGGGATGGCATAAAGGCGATCAGCAGCAAGGCGATCATCTCCACCAAGTTCTTATCAATAATCAAATAGCTGCCTTCTTTCATGGAGTCGGCTAATGTGAAAGGCGGGTTGGCTGTGTAATACAACAACAACAGGCAAACACCTCCTAAAGCCGCTACAGAAACAAATACGCCAAATATCAGTGCTAAGCCGATACCTATCAATCCCCATATATTACAGAAATTAGCAATGCTCAGTAGTACAGGACTGTTTGCTATGGCATGATACATACCGGAGAAAATCCAGTCGGAGTACAATAAATACCTGGATGCGGTCCATCCCGGGTCTACCAATTTAATGATCCCTTCATACAAGAATTGCCAGCCGATAACCATCCTCAGCAAGAGAATGAGAAACGTTTGAGGATTACTAAAAATAATTTTTGAATCAACTTTTCTTATTTTCATATCATATCATATTATTAGAATTGTCATTTGCCAAGGGGGGGGGAGATGCAAGCACTCCCCCCTGTTGCCATATAGTTTAGTAACCTGGATTTTGTTTTCCGGTCAACTCAGGATTCAAGCGAAGTTCAGATTCGGGAATAGGCCAGAGGTAGTTTCTATTCTTGTCAAACTTACGGGTCTCGATGATGATCGTCTTCTTGGCACCCGTAGTATCGGTATAATCCATACCATTTACCGTCCCGTTAAGTACATTTTCTGCAATTTTCCAACGCAAGATGTCGAAATAACGCAGTCCTTCTCCTGCTAATTCCACGCGGCGTTCTTTTTGAAGCACCTTCCGGAACTCGTCTTTTGAAAGGTCTTTCACCTCAGGAACTTTGGCTCTTTCTCTAACCTTGTTTAATGCATCATAAGCAGCAGCCGTAGGACCGTTTATTTCGTTTTCAGCTTCTGCAAACATCAGCAAGACATCCGCAAAGCGAATCATGATGATATTGATGGAGCAGCGTGAGGGATAAGCAAGGTCTTCCTTCAATACATATTTTTTGTATTGATACCCTGTAGATGTTGCTTGTGGAGAAGCACCGATCTCATCCGCACTACCACTTCCCGGAGCTGGGTCAAAAATTGTTCCGTCGATATAGGGATTCGGGTCACCCGGTAAAATGAAATTCGCATCTCTCCGGGTGTCGCCGTTCTCGTACTCGTCTATCAACGAACGGGTAGGTACATAATTGCTGGTTCCCTGAGCCGAGCGGGGACCTAATTGTGAGAACGAGTTGTGCATCCTTAAATCAGGCATATACTGATCATCCAGTATGATTTCCTCATTCATTTGATGATTGTAATCAAATACATCGGCATAATTGGGAAGCAACCGATAGCCATAATCTGCCTTTATCACTTCTTGGGCAGCTTCACGGGCTTCGCTAAACCTGCCACTGTAAAGACACAATTTGGCTTTAACAGCCAGCGCAGCACCTTTTGTGATGCGACCCTTGTCTGCATTTTCCGTATACCTTACAGGTAGATAACCGATAGCCACATCCAAATCTTTGATCAGTTGATCAATAATGACACTCTTGCTTTCACGTGGTTTCTTGCTATCGTCAATAAGTGTAATCGGTTCTGTTATAAAGGGAACATCCCCGTACAAGTTGATCATGATATTATAGATAAAAGCCCTGATAACGAGTGCTTCGCCTTTCAGTCGATTACTTAGGTTCGCATTAATATCAGGTATCTCACTTACATGTGCAATCACATCATTCGTCCTCCGAATATATTTGTAACAGTCGGTCCAAATAACCCTTACAAAGTCCCAAGACGAATTAAAGGAACCGTTAGCCACCATATACCCGTCCTGCCAAGTTTGCGCAGTACATGCATTGTCCGAGCATCCTTCAAACGAAATGTATTTAAAACAGGGATTAAACGCCTGATAACAAGCATTTGTAGCCAGTATACCATCTTTTTCCTGTTGCCAGAACTTATTCGTAGCAATTCTGTCTGTCGGTTCCAAATTGAAAAACTCGTCATCACAACCTGCTAACAGGATGGCAAACAGAACAAATAAAGAACTTATATATTTAATAGTCGTTTTCATATCTATTACTTTATGATTCATTAGATTTATTAGAATGTGACATCAATTCCCATGGAGAGAATCTTTGTTTGAGGGAAAAAGTTCCCTCTACCACTCGTATACTCAGGATCCAGATTCTTTGCCTTTGTAACAGTTAAGAGATTGTCGCCAGAGACGTATACCCGGACATTTTTGAGATGAACAACATTCAAAACCGACTTCGGGAGGGTATAACCAATCTGTGCGTTTTTTAGGCGCAAATAGCTGGTGTTCTGAATCCAAAAGTTGGAAGCTTCCTGGTTATGGATGGTCTGGTATACCAAACGCGGCCAAGAGGCATTCTTATTCTCCGGTGTCCAGCGGTCTAACATGTCCGAGATCGTATTACCATCCCAGATCGGGCCTTCAATCAAGGCTCCGTATTGATATCCGTTTGCTTTGCCTACACCGTTAAAGAATACGGTCAAGTCAAAACCTTTGAACCGACCATTCAACGTCAAACCATACGTATAGCGTGGAATGGTAGAGCCCAGCACAACTTTGTCGTCGCTATTGAGAATGCCATCATTATTCTGGTCTTTATAGATGATATCGCCGGGACCGGTCATAGATGCCTGATAAGCATGATTTTTCACTTCATCCTCTGTTTGGAAAATACCTTCAGCCACGTATCCATAGAGCGATCTGATAGATTCGCCTTCCTCATTCACAAACCAGCCGTCTACTTGCTTTTCGCCATATCTCTTGATTACATTGTGTACGTCGGAAAGTGTTGCTGACACGCTATATTGCAAGTCTCCCAACTTATTTTGATAAGTCAGTGCTAATTCCCATCCTGTGTTTCTTACAGCACCCACATTTTGAACAGGTGCCGTCAATCCAACGGTAGCGGGTATGTCGCGCCTCAGCAAGATATTATCTGTGTTGCGGACATAATAATCGGCTGTCAATGTTAACTTATTCTTCCATAAACCCAAGTCGAATCCTGCATCGAAAGTGGTGGTTGTCTCCCACGAAATTAATTCGTTGGCCAAGGCTACTTGCGCTGCTCCTTCTGCCAATTGCCCATTGAATGCATAATTCTGTCCCAGGTTAATTGTATGGATATATTGGTATAAATCAATTTCCTGATTTCCCAGTTTACCCCACGAAGCCCTCAGTTTCATATTCCCGATATTGTCGTTTCCTTTCAAGAAATCTTCTTCCGATATTCTCCAAGCTCCAGAGAAGGAGGGGAAAAAGCCATAACGCAGGCCTTGAGCAAAACGTGACGAACCGTCGTAACGGAAATTGGCTTCAAATAGGTAGCGGTCTTTGAACGAATAGTTGAGTCGTCCGAATAGCGAACGCAATGCCCATTCATTTCCGGTTCCGGTAGCGTTTTTCCCTTCATCACTTCCTTGTGTCAGTTCCTGCAAGTCGTTTGAATAGAAGTTTCTACGGGATCCCATGATTTCACTTCTATGATTGTATTCCTGAGAATAACCAACCAAGGCATGTACAAAATGATCCCCGAATGCTTTCTCATAATCAACCACACCCTGCCAGTTAGTATATGTATTACTGTTAGCGTATTGATCCAAAGAGTTATACCATGTCAACACGACTTGTTTGGTTAAGTAATCTTTGAATTCGTAGCCGTTATAATATCTCTTGCGCGTGTCTGGATCTGCTTTTATTGTAGCCCGTCCCGAGAGTGATAAATCTTTGGTGACTTGATATTTGAATGAAGGGCTGACAATGACTTGATAATTCTTGTATTTATCATATCCGGCTTCATT
Organism: Bacteroidia bacterium; assembly: GCA_025996775.1. Taxonomy (GTDB): domain Bacteria; phylum Bacteroidota; class Bacteroidia; order Bacteroidales; family Tannerellaceae; genus DFXE01. Next base: position 15,466 of record BNTS01000034.1, read on the forward strand.
GGCAGTCGCCAGCGGATTGCGGTTTGTTGTGCCTAACGGATACCCTCCGTCCGGGTCACGGGAAGCAAGCGTAACAGGGATATCATGTCCCATGAAGTTCCAGTAAACATCGCCTATTCTTGAAGATTGATCTCGTTCGCGAACATTGAAATTAAAATCAATCCCAACATTTAATTTATCATGTAATTTAATGTCGTTATTTGCACGGATGCCATATTGAGACGAATTGGTGCTGATTAATATTCCTTCCCTATTCAAATAGTTCACAGAGATGGCTGTTTTTACCTTTTCAGTCCCTGCGTTGATGCTTACGGTATGCCTGTGTTGGAGAGCCGGATTAAACAAAATGCCCCACCAATCGGTATCGGGGTAGTAGTATGGGTCCGTTCCGGCCTTTTGAAGTTGTTCGTCAGAGTATTTAGGCACTTTGTTTGCATTGACCATCGATTCATTCAGCAACATCATATAGTCGTGGGCAGATACCCAGTCGGGTTCCCGGGTAATGGACTGCCAGCCCACATAGCCATTGTAGCGTACAGATACTTTTCCATCGTTACTTCCTCTTTTGGTGGTAATCAGGATAACGCCATTAGCAGCCCTAGAGCCGTAGATAGCGGAAGAAGCGGCATCTTTTAGAATAGAGATATTGTCAATGTCCTGCGGGTCGATGTTGTCAATATTTGAAACATTCACACCGTCCACGATGATAAGCGGATCAGCGTTATTAAACGTACCGACACCTCTGATTCGGATGGTAGCCCCATCTGCACCGGGTGCACCTCCTGTATTAATAATGGTTGTACCGGGAGAAAGTCCTTGTAAAGTCTGGGAGGTACTGGCTGCGGTTCGGCTTGATAGCTTTTCACCTTTCACCGCATCTACAGCTCCCGTCAGGTTTTCTTTTTTCTGGATGCCATAGCCCACGACCACGATTTCATCCAAGGCACGTGAATCTTCTTGTAAGTCGATCCTCAGATTTGAAAAGTTGCGGACAACGACCTCTTTTGGCACATAACCAATATAGGTAACAAGTAAGGTGGCACCTTGCGAAACTTCGAGGATGAATTTGCCGTCTAAATCGGTGATGGTTCCATTCGTAGTGCCTTTTTGTACTACATTGGCACCGGCAACCGGTGTGCCGGTTTCATCATATACAACGCCGGAAAGTCTTCGAGCCGGATCTTGATTCGTAATTGGCGATGTTGTTTTTAAAATGATTTGCCTCCCTGATATCTCGTATTTCAGATTTTTATTCAGGAATGCTTCCTTGAGTAAAGTCTCCACTCCTTCTTCCGTGGAGTTAACGGTAATACGCTGTGTTAAATCTACGGTGTTATCAAGCATGAAGGTAAATTCTGTTTTATCTTCAATGATTTCGATAAACTGTTTTAATGTCACATTTCTCAGCGAAAGGTCAACTGTTGAAATCACTGCAAATACACTACTCACAGTGAATAACATTCCTAAAACGATCAATAATAATTTCCATTTAGAATTGTGCATGAGTATTAGTTTGTTTTTAAGGTAAATAAAAAGGGTTATTCAGCCCGTTCCTTTTCTTTTTTTGTCTCTTTTTTGATTCGTCTTGCCGGGCATGATAAGACGAATGTCAGGGTCTTATTTATATTTTACTGTTACCTCCTCTCCGTTTAATTTATATTCGATGGGTGTTATTCTATTTATGAGGGAAAGTAATTCGGTCAACGACTCCGTTTTTATCGTAAACCGGTAAGTTAGTTCGGGTTTTACGTTTTTCACATCAATGTGAACTCCATACCAGCGCTCCAACTTCTTCCATACTTCATAAGCCAGGATATTATCAAAGGAAAGTTTGTTGAGATGCCAAATGTTTTCGCTTGCTGCATCACAGGATAGTACTTCATACGCAAGATTCAGCTTTTCGACAACAGCTATCTCGTCAGGTTTCAGATAGGTGATAAGCTCACCCGTCGAAGCAGACAAAAGGCTAACACTCCCTTTTTGCAGGGCAACCGTTATTTCTTTGTCGGACGGATAGGCTTTGACATTAAACATCGTGCCGTGTACTTTCACATGTACGTTGTTTGCCTCCACGATAAAAGGGATATCTTTCGATTGGCTGACATCGAAAAAAGCTTCTCCTTCCAGCTTAACCATCCGGTTATCCACGTTGTAGTCGGAGGGATAGGTAAGCGACGATTCTCCATTCAGCCATACATGCGTTCCGTCGGGTAAAAGTAATTGGGTTTTCTGTCCTGAAGGCGAAAAAACAGCCATTGCCTGTGGTTTGTCGTTATTATTATAGAATAAAAAAGAGAGGCAGAACCCGGCAACCAAGGCAATGACTGCCACAATGCCCAGCACACGAATCTGTAATGTGCGTGAATAAAATGATACCTCGGGCATCAAACTGATACGGTTCTGTATGACGCGCCATACCTTTTCCTTATTGGGGGAGGTGCAGGTTCTCCGATTTATTTCTTCATCTAACTTATTTTGTAATTCTTCTATGTCCATCTGTTATGGGTGTTTTAAATAATAGACACATGAACATCCGAAAATCCCTATGCGGGATCAAAAAAAATTAGTGTGATTGAAAGTACTCCCGTATCTTTTTCATGGCAAGCTGCATTTGGTTGTCTACTGTCTTAATCGATATTTTCTGTGTTTCAGCAATTTCCTTATAGCTCAACTTCCCTAAATAACCTAACGCAAACACTTCCCTACACCTTGCCGGTAAATCATTCAATGCTTTTTGCAACTGAATGAGAAAATCATCTATATCCACGCAATCTTGCCCTTGCTGATCCTCAAATTGTTGTTGCACCCATTTATTCAGTAGTGAGTCCCGGTTGTTTCTGTCTCGCAACGCATTGACCATTTTGTTGTGAGCACTTCTAAGCAAATAGGTTTTGATATACTGTATATCCTTTGTGTCTCGGTCTCTCCATAAATTTACAAACACATCCTGTACGATCTCTTCTATAAGAAACAAGTCGTGCGAATAATAATTAAGGAAGCGACAAATATCTTCGAAATACGAGTCGTATATCGCTCTAAAATATTTCTCATCCATACTCATGTGTCAAAATTACGAACATTTTCGTTAAACATCGCATATTTTGTTCCTGAATCTTTTTTATTTCTCACACATAACAATTTAGTAGTAAACTCAAATCCGTCTCTCTTTTATACGGTATCCTACGACCAATTTGGACTCTCTTGCCAATTAGAACCAGACTCGCGAATGGTGTCAAACCACCACTGATTGTTTGGTTTCTGCTTGCACGAAATCCCTTGCAATAATAATACTTATTTCTCAAGGTAAATACTTAGAGATAGCCCGTTATTCTATTTCGGGCTGCTCGCGAATCCCCAAGCTTAAACAGCAGCCCAAAATAGAGAAACAAAACTATAGTTGATTATCAGTGCTTTGTGTTTTGTTACATAAGAGACAAATCTGTCTCGTGAAGTAAAATTAAGCCTGTAAAATCATTTATATTGATCGGACAAATCCAATAGTTCAATTTTGCGGAATTCGGTTGGAAAACCTTCGGATTGAATTGCTATCCGACCGATTTTTAATGGGCCTGGTATGACATTCGTTTCTGTGTTCAATCCTTTTCCGTCAACAGTTAGATTTGTATAAGTCATAATTGTGTCTCCCTCAATGATATGGTGAACAATACTATCGCCTAACACAACAATTTCCATCGTTGTCCATTCATTCCACGGGTACAACTTTGATGAAGAAGTGGCACAATGACTCGGATTTTTTACCCCATTAACAAAAACATCAGTCCCCGGTGTGCAAACACTACCGGTTGGTTCTTGCCGATTTTCATCACTTCCCAGCAATTGGGCTTCAATGGAAGCCGGAAAAAATTGGTCAATGTTCATAGTTTCGGGTGCTTGACAGTGTAGCATAACCCCGTTGTTGAGATAAGTCCATCCCGGCGCATTCTTGCATCCTTCTCCATAAAAGCGGTATTCAACTCTTAATTTGTAATAAGAATATTCCTTTTCAGTAAATAAATGACCGAAACGAGAATTAAAATTATCTCCATAAGCATCATAGGAAACTTTGAGCAACCCATCTTCCACTCTGAATGTATTACCAAAATTTTCTCCTGCAGGATAACCTGCAATTTTTGCCTTCCAACCATTTAAATTTTCTCCATTGAAAAGCAGAACCCAATTTTCAGGTTCGACGTTTTTTTTACTGCTTACATTACATGCAGTAATTACAACTGCCAAAATAAAAAGTAAAATTGTGTGTTTCATAATGTGATTTTTAGAAGTAAATTACAGCCATTTTGAACTAAACGCCATAAATTTATGAATAATTTCTATTCAATCCAACTTTTTTGTGTTTTTTCTCCTTTCTATTGAGTAGAAAGATATGAAATCCGGTTATCCCAATGGCACGTCATTGGAGAGCCACCCTATTCCGGCAGATTGAAGTATCTATGCGGGCCATTTAAAATTGTTCGAGGACGGCTATGCGTTTTTGGATGGGGGGATGGGTGGAGAAGAGGCCGAAGAGATTGCTGGCGTCGAAGGCTTTTTCTTTGGGGTCTTCTATGAAAAGTTGGGCTACGTCTTTGCGTTCGATGGCTTCGACACGTGGGTCGAGGGAGATTTTGCGGAGGGCGCTGGCTAAGGCTTCCGGGTGTTTGGTCATTTCGGCGCTTCCGGCGTCTGCCATATACTCCCTGTTTCTTGAGATGGCAAAACGCATAAGTGCAGAAAACAAGTAGCCGATAGTGGCAACTACAAGTACGATGATTACAATTAAGATAACACCTCCTCCTTTTTCGTTTTTTCGGCTGCTGCTTGTATGCATGCTTGAACGGAGAACTTGAAAACCAAGTTGAGCAAGTACACTAAATATACCTACAAAAACGATAGATACAATCATCAATTTGACGTCATTATTACGGATGTGTGTAAGTTCGTGTGCAATAACAGCCTCTAATTCTGCATCATCCAGGTATTTGATGGTTCCCGTTGTAAGCGTTACGGTAAATGTTTTCTTATTGATGCCACTGGCAAAGGCGTTAAGGGAATCATCCTCAATAACGTTAATCTGTGGCATTTGCATACCATTAGCCATGCATAGGTTTTCCACCAAATTGTACACCCGCTTATTCTCCTTTCTCTCCAGGGGATGTGAATCAGTGGCATTTTCTATAATCCGCACATTGCTAAAGTAGGCAATGATAAACCAAAGCAGTACGCCACCTATTGCATAGGGAAGAGCTTGCTGAAACCAAAGATTGGTATACACTATTACCTGGTCGAATGCTAAATCCGCTCCTTGATAGTATCCAACCAGGAAGAACAGAAAGCAACCCAAATAAATTAGTCCGGCTACTAAACAGGGGAAAAGAATGAGCAGAAAAAGAGAACGTGCATTATTTCTCCTTTTCTGTGTTTGTATTCCGACGTACTTCATTCGTTAAAACTGTATTTTGGGGGCTTCTTCGTAGGTGGAACGTTCCTTGCCCAAGTCAAACATGATTTCTTTGTGGAAGCCAAACATTCCGGCAATGATATTCGACGGGAAGGTTTCCACGGCATTGTTGTACTCTTTGGTAGCAGAATTGAAGTAACGTCTTACAGCCGACAGTTTGTTTTCCAAGTCTGAAATCTCTTCCTGAAGTTGCAGGAAGTTCTGATTAGCTTTCAGTTCGGGATAAGCTTCGAGGGTGATTTTCATACCTGCCAGAGCAGAACTCAGGGTGTTCTCGGCTGCAATCTTATCGTCGATGGTGCGGGCACTCATGGCTCCGTTGCGGGCAGCGATTACCCGTTCAAACGTGTCCTTCTCATGTGCGGCGTATCCCTTAACGGTTTCTACCAATTGCGGCACTAAGTCGTGACGTTGTTTCAACTGTACATCGATATCCGCAAAAGCGTTTTCACGATTGTTTCTTAATTTAACCAATGAGTTATACATGGAGCCAAGAAGAATAGCTACCACAACCACAACTCCAATAATAATAAGTACTGTCATTGATATTTCTTTTTAATTGGATTAATAATACGAAGACAAAGATAATAATCTATTGTATTAAGAAAGTGAAAAGGTACAAAAAAATTAAGGGGTGTCTCCCGACATCCCCTAACCAACTTTGTTAACCTTAAATCTAATACTATTATGAAAAAACCACAGTACAAAAGTACGTGGTTTTTTTGAATCTGCAATAGCTAAAATGCTAAATAATGTTGTAAAGCACCTAATAAATGCTAAATTATATTGTTTTTATTCGTATATGCACGTTTTTGAGTCCATAAACTAACTATAATGATGGCAATGATGGATAGCGGAAGGGCAAAAAGGATGGGATCAATCGCATATACGGGATAGATATTGATCAACACATCTCTTCCGAAAAGAGCTTTACATAGTCCGATTGGCGCAGCTTCTGCCCGATGGAGAAACACCATCGCAAACAAACTGGACAAGGCGCCTACCCACAAGCTGGCCAAGGCTCCCTGACCGGTTGCTCTCTTCCAATACAGTGAGCAGAAATACGTCGGTAGAAAGGTTGCCGCACAAATACCCATAAACAGAGCTGTCCCTCGCGCAATAATGCCTGCACTCAGTGTATAGCAGATTATATAACTCACAAGGATGGCACAAATCACACCAAAGCGAACGCCCAATGTTGATTTAGAATTTTTATTTCGAAACAATTTGGGAAATACATCCGCACCGAAAGCTCCACCCATCGTATGAAACAGTGAACTAAGGGTAGACATACTGGCCGACAGGATACAGAGCATAAAGACTGCCCCAAACCAGGCTGGCATGGCTTTATCAATAAAGAGCGGAATAATCTTGTCCAGATCGTTGATAGCCTCCGAGGCAACCACTCCTTCAGTCTTCAGGAAGAACAGGTTAGACAATGGGCCAATATGATATATCGTACCTACTGTTACGAAAATAAACAGCGAACCAATAAAAACTCCCCGGTTCAGTTGCTTGGTACTTTCCACCGTCATAAAACGAACAACCAACTGCGGTTGCGCCAGACAGCCAATTCCTACACCCAGAATCAGAGATGTTACTAAGGTATACCATTGCGGAGATCCGGTAATCGGCATCCGTGTCCATCCTTGATGCCCTAATTCCCTTAAGCGCTCAGGCACTAAATTTGAGATATTTCCTAACTCCCGATTAGCTTCCGTAAAGCCCATTCCCAATATATGGTAGAACCAGAATAGCAGGAAGAGGATACTAATAAACATAATAACTGCCTGCAATGCATCGGTATACATCACGCCTCGAAGACCTCCGCTCACCACGTAAGTCGCTACTATCAGCGTAAAGACCAGCAAAGCTATGTTATAGTCTATTTGGAAAATCTGTTCGATAAACACAGCTCCACCTTTCATCACCACCGCCGTATACAGAGGCATACCGATAAAGATGACTGCTGCCACAAATACCTGAATGGCACGCGAGTTATAGTGTAGTCCCAATAAATGGGCAAATGTTTTCGCACTATGTGCCTCACCCATCATACGCGTTCGCTTACCAAAGAAGATAAAAGCTATTATGACGCCTACCAGCATATTAAGCACACAAAGCCACTGTAGCCCCATCCCGTATGTCGCTGCAAAGCCGCCAAAGCCCACGATCGCAGAGGCGGAAATAAATGTGGCTCCATACGAAAGCGCCATGATAACGGGGTGTGTTTTACGCCCTCCCAACAGATAATCACTGTCTTTCTTGGTTTGTACATATCCGATATAACCCAGCCAGGCTAATACGAACATGTAGGTTATCACGATAATACCTAAGGTTAGTGTACTCATTGCTTAGATGATTTAGGGTTATTACCGGGTTCGTCCTCTTCGTTCCAATGGGCGATGCCATACCAAACAGAAAAAATTACGCAGCCTACCGCTATAAGGTAAGCCATCCAAATACCAGGGTCGTCTATTCCAAACATAATTATAATTGTATTAGGTCACTTTCGCAGATGTATTCTATGTTTTGACGGCGTATTACTTCGCGCGCCGCCTCCCGGTTATTGGTTCGTATAATGAGGATAGCCTTGCCGTTGACGGCGAAGCAATACATATATTCTATGCTCAATCCTGCTTTGGTAAAATGCGCCAGGGTTTCCGCAAAGTCGTCTGCACTTGAGCCGGTAACAACGGCCAGCACGTCCGTCAGGTTAGCGCTCACATTATTTTCCTTCAGGATAGCGTATGCCTTCTGAGGGTCGCTCACGATGATACGCATAATGCCAAACTCCGAGGTGTCGGCAATTGTAGCGGCAATAATACGGATATGCTCCTTTCCCAGAAGCGACAATATCTCGCTCAGCTTCCCGTACTTATTCTCCAAAAAGATGGATATTTGATTGATAGTCATATTATATGATTTTTCTTAGGTCTTTTACTCTTATGGCTTTGCCTTCCTGAACGGGGAGGGAGCCGCGTGCTACCAGCTTTAGGCGAGGTGTGAGCAGTAGCTCGTCGCGAAGTTGGCGGATAATCTCTTTGGTCAGACCTTGCAATACACTGTAATCATCGGTAAAGAGGTCGCTTAGTTCTACTTCTATCAACATCTCATCGCTGTTGCCTACTGTCTCCAGCGTAATCAGGTAGTTGCTACCCAATTCCTTGAACTGCATCAGGATGGTTTCAATCTGTATCGGGAAGAGGTTAACGCCCTTCAGGATTATCATGTCGTCGCTACGTCCCTGAAAGCGGGCGATGCGTTTGTGGGTACGTCCGCAGGGACAGTTACCGGGGAGGATGCGTGTCAGGTCGCGGGTTCGATAGCGCAGTAGCGGCATGGCTTCGCGATTGATGGTGGTCAGCACTAATTCGCCCAACTCCCCGTCCTTTACGGGTTTTAGGGTTACTGGGTCTATGATTTCTACTATCACGTAGTCTTCCCAAATATGCAAGCCGTTTTGCTCTGTACATTCAAAGGCTACACCCGGGCCGTTCATCTCCGACATCCCAAAGCAGTTGTATGCCTTTACGCCCAACAATTGTTCGATGCGCTTGCGCTGTTCTTCCGAGTGAGGCTCGGCGCCGATGCAGATAATCTTAAGTTTGGTATTCTTTCGCGGGTCAACCCCTTCTTCATACATCACTTCGGCCAGGCGAGTGGCATAGCTGGGAATAATATGTAGACAGGTCGTTTCAAAATCCCTGATGAACTTGATCTGACGTTTGGTGTTTCCTGCTGCTGCCGGAACGGTTAGTGCGCCCAACTTTTCAGCTCCGTACTGAAAACCCAGTCCACCGGTAAACATTCCATATCCGGAGGTGTTCTGAAATACGTCTGTGTCACGAATGCCTACCATATACATACAGCGGGCTACCTGATTGGCCCATTCGTCAAGATCTTTCTGCGAATGGAGTACAACGGTAGGATTACCGGTTGTGCCACTTGACGAATGCAGACGCACGCATTGTTTAATAGGTACAGCCGCCATCCCATAAGGATAGTGTTCGCGGAGATCGTTTTTGGTAGTAAAAGGTATCTTTTTCAAGTCGTCCAAAGAGTGGATACTGTCGGAAGATATGCCGTTTTCGTCCATCGTCTTCTTGTAGAACGGCGAGTTGTAAGCCAAATCCAGCGTGGCTTTCAGCCGTTCGAGCTGTAGTTTCTCCAATCTGTCCCGACTTAAGGTCTCTATGTCTTGTTGCCAATACATCATAAGTATTTGTTATTATATTAAATCAATCGCAAATGTATCTTTTATTTTGTAAACCCCTAAAAATTTTGTGGAAAATAATTCCTATCTTTGTGTATTATGAATTAATTAGGGTGTTCCTTAATGGGAATGCCTTTTCTTATGGTATGAAAATTAAAGAAAATTATTCGTTAGAAAAGCATAATACGTTCCATTTGCCGGTGAAGACGCGATGGTTTATGGAATATGAGAACGAGGAGGAATTGGATCGCATCCGGAGAGATGAGTATTTTCAGGAAAATGACTATGTGCATATAGGGAGTGGAAGCAATCTTTTGTTTCTAAACGACTATTCCGGCATTGTACTCCATTCCGCTATCAGAGGTATTACAAAGGAAGAAGAAACAGCAGACTCTGTACTTCTTCGCATCGGTGCATCTGAGATTTGGGATGAAGTGGTAAATTATGCGGTATCGAATGACTGGTACGGCATTGAGAATCTCTCGAACATCCCCGGTGAAACAGGTGCTGCCGCTATTCAAAACATAGGCGCTTACGGAGTAGAGATAAAAGATGTTGTAGAATCTGTGGAAGTTTTTAGTCTGCAGACTGGAGAGAAACACAAGTTTGCAAAAGCTGATTGTGCATATGCCTATCGCTACAGTCGCTTCAAAAAGGAAGAGAATCCTTTTATCGTTACGCATGTCTATCTTCGCCTAAGCAAAACGCCTCACTTTACCCTTGATTATGGTAATCTGAAAGAGGAACTTCAGAATGCACATATACATAATGTACGCGCTATTAATGTACGCGAAGCAGTAATTGCCATTCGCAAGCAGAAATTACCTGACCCTGAAGAGTGGGGAAATGCCGGCAGTTTCTTTACCAACCCCATTGTGTCCTGTCAGCAGTTTGAGCAACTCAAGGCGCAATACCCTTCCATCCCCTCTTATCCTTTTGACGACCAAGTGAAAATTCCTGCCGGATGGTTGATTGAGCAATGTGGCTTTAAAGGGAAGACGCATGGTGAGGTGGGCGTCTACGAAAAGCAGGCGCTGGTATTGATTAATCTGGGAAATGCTACCGGAACAGATATTGCTTTAGTAGCCGAGAGTATCCGAATGACCGTTTTCGAACGTTTCCAAATCGACTTGATTCCTGAAGTAAAATATATTGGCTGATGAAAATTACATGTTTAGGAACCGGTACTTCTACCGGTGTTCCCGAGATAGGATGCGTTTGCGAGGTATGTACAAGTGACGATCCTCGCGACAAAAGGTTGCGTACTTCCGTTGTGGTTGAAACCGAAGGGAAGCGACTGCTGCTTGATTGCGGTCCCGACTTTCGCCAACAGATGATAAATAATCGTATTTATCATTTGGATGCTGTCCTAATCTCGCACGAACATTATGACCATGTGGGTGGATTGGACGACCTTCGCCCTTTCAGCTACGAGAAGGGTCTCGACGTATATGCCGAAGACGATGTTGTAGACGCCATCCGTACGCGTATGCCTTATGTCTTTCGCGAACATAAGTTTCAGGGTATTCCAAATCTGGAACTTCATGCCATAGATAACAAACCCTTCACTGCTGCCGGAATCTCGGTTACGCCCATCCGGTTGATGCACGGCTGTTTGCCAATCTTCGGATTCCGAATTGCCAACATGGCTTATCTTACTGATCTGAAAAATATCCCTGAAGAAGAGCTTGCAAAGCTCAACGACTTAGACGTGCTTATCCTGGATGCGTTGCGCAAGAATGAACACCCAACCCATGAAAGCCTTCCCGAAGCTTTATCCCTTATCGAGCGCGTTTGTCCAAAAGAAGCCTACCTTCTCCACATGAGTCATCGCATCGGCCTCCATGCCCAAGTAGAGAAAGAACTCCCTCCCCACGTACACCTCACCTACGACGGTCTAACAATCAATTGTTAATTTATTAGTTGCTTTCGGACAAAGGGCTGCAGGCTGTAATGAATATGGCCGTGTTGTCTGAAGTGGCTTGGAAAGATGGTTGAAGTGATGGGTACCGTTGCGCTATGCGAGCCACAATACTGTCCCTCATTTCTTCATTGAAGTAGGGCATGCGTGAATAACAACAAAAACTACCTTCGCTGGCAAATAAATCGCCGGCCAACCATCGGTTGCCCATTAGCCAGTCATTGTCATAAAGTCCCAAATCCAAAGTGGAGTAAATTATGTTAGCCGGCGAATTGGTATCCAATGTACTTAACAAATTTCTCATCTCAGGAGGAAGCACAATTTTGCCGCTCAACTGTTGACCGGCTGCCCGTTCTAAAAGTTTCCGGCTATAGCTACCTACCCATACACCTTGGTGAAAATAATATCCGAAGAAACGGCTCTCCGTATCCGGGTAATAATAGAAGTCAATTCCATACATCGTTTGCTTTTGTGGAGAATAGGGCTTGAACATATTCTTCAGCAGATTTTCTATGCTGCTGCGGGTAGCCCGACCTGCTTGCATGCCGCAAAGAACCCCTTGAGGATGGAAGGAAAAAACTACCTGTGGCATCTGGTGGTCGCGCTCTATAAGCGTCAGAAAAATTTCCGGTATTTCTGTAGCAAAGACATCGTGAAGCACGGGTACTCTTAGCATCATCCGGTTGAAAATATCCGGGCGGTTCACTGTCAGTAAAGAGGAGACATTCGTTGGTATCAATGTGTAGAGGTCAGTTTCCAAATTGGATTGTTCGTTTTTCACCACCTTCAGATAGGCTATAATGGCCAGCACCATTAGTAAGATAGCAGCTAAACTTATAATGATTTCTTTCAGATATGTTTTCATTGAGGTAGGAGTTGGTTTTTCCGGTAATACTTGCACCAGAGAGAAATTCCACAATTGTTGCATTGGGGGTTGCGAGCCATGCATACATAACGGCCATGAAGTATCAGCCAGTGATGCGCTTTGGGAATAAGAGCGTCAGGAATATGCTTGACCAATTCCTTTTCTGTTTCCAAGGGCGTTTTGCTGTTGTTCGTCAGGCCGATGCGGTTGGCCACGCGAAATACGTGCGTATCCACTGCCATTGCCGGTTTGTCGTACACAACCGAGGCAATCACGTTGGCTGTCTTGCGCCCTACGCCGGGTAGCTTCATCAACTCATTCACTTCATCAGGCATCACACCCTTAAATTCCTTGAGAAGGGTTTGCGCCATTCCCACCAAATGTTTTGCTTTATTGTTTGGATACGATACGCTTCGGATAAATTCAAAAACCGCTTCGGGCGAAGCCGCTGCCAGAACCTCCGGCGTAGGAAATGCCTCAAACAAGGCGGGTGTAATCAAATTGATGCGTTTATCGGTACATTGTGCTGAAAGGATAACGGCAATAAGTAGCTGGAAAGGATTTCGGTAATGCAATTCGGTCTCTGCGACAGGAACATGCTCCGTAAACCAATCAATCACTCCTTTATATCGTTCCTCTTTGTGCATTTTTTTCTTAGTTGTTCCTCTTAGTGTGTTTCCCCGGGCTTAGGTCAGGAAGCCCGGGGATGGTAGTCATAAGTAGGTAACAATTTAATTGGCCGACTCGAACTCTCTTAGAAAACGGATATCGTTCTCTGAGAATAAGCGCAAGTCATTTACTCGATATTTCAAATTTGTAATGCGTTCGATGCCCATGCCCAAGGCATAACCCGAATATATTTTGCTGTCGATACCGCAGTTGTCGAGCACATTGGGATGAACCATTCCGCAGCCCAGTATTTCCACCCAACCGGTATGCTTGCAGAAGGCACAACCTTTTCCACCGCAGAGGTTGCACGAAATATCCATTTCGGCCGACGGCTCTGTGAAAGGGAAGTAGGAGGGACGAAGGCGGATACGCGTATCTGTACCGAACATCTCTTTGGCAAAGAAAAGCAATACCTGCTTCAGATCGGCAAACGAAACGTTCTTGTCTACATACAAAGCTTCCACTTGGTGGAAGAAGCAATGTGCGCGATACGAGATGGCCTCGTTGCGGTAAACACGTCCCGGACAAATGATGCGGATAGGAGGTTGTTGTTTCTCCATCACCCGTGTCTGAACAGACGAAGTATGTGTGCGGAGTATAACCGTTGGGTCGTGACTGATAAAGAATGTATCTTGCATATCACGAGCCGGATGGTCTTCGGCAAAGTTCAATGACGAGAACACATGCCAATCGTCTTCAATCTCTGGTCCCTCGGCAATATTGAATCCCAAGCGTCCGAATATATCGCAAATTTCTTTTTTAACAATTGAAAGAGGGTGACGAGTGCCGAGCGTAATAGGGTAGGGGGTGCGTGTCAAATCCAAATCGTCAGAAGAGACGTCCTCTCCTGAAAAATTGTCTCGCAATTCATTAATTTTCTGCTGTGCCTTCTCCTTTAGCAAATTTAGGTGTTGCCCTACTTCCTTTTTATGTTCGGAAGCAACATTGCGGAAGTCATTCATCAGCCGCGAAATTTCCCCTTTTTTACTTAGATACTTGATACGTAGCGCCTCAAGTTCGTCGGCATTAGCCACTTTCAGTTCCTCTACTTCTTGAAGCAGAGTCTTAATCCTATCTATCATAGCTTACTTACATTCATAAAGTGCTGCAAAAATACCCATTTATTTCCAGAATCCAATCCTTTTCCCCCGTTTTTTTATCTAACCCCCAAATTATGTTAAAAGCAATAACCTTATCCAATGCCCCAACCTCAACCCCGATTTCCATGCAATATTCCGACCCGATGTAAAACCTGCTCCCAAAAAACGCAAGGATTTAAGGGTTAAGAAAACACGGATTGATAGTAAAAAGCCTTATAATAATAAAATAATAAAGAAAAACATTTGAAAAGCGATATAATTATCATGAAAAATCTCAATAAAGTGGTAAACTATTATTTCTAATCCAGTTAATTTCCAACCCTTTTTCTTGATAAGCTATGGGAGGAATTTGATATAATCAAACAATCTTCAAGAGGACGTGTACAGTCGTTACAGATATTTCACACTTTGTATCCACAATCTACTTTGGCAGATTTGTATGACCCGCTTACAATGCCAACGGAATTACGGAAAGCACATAATGATTTAGATAAAGTTGTAGAAAAGGCATATTGTAAAGTATTCACCAACGATTCTGAGCGGGTTGCTTTTCTATTTGAACGCTACAAAGAGCTTACAAAGGATTTGTTTACAGAAGGATTAGTAAAAAAACGAAAGAGGAATATAAATATTCCCTTGAGAAAGTAAGTGGCAATATTGTATAAAATGTCTGATATTCAAAGAATGTTGGAGAGTAGCTATTTCAAGAAGTAAAAAGAGGGGCAGGGAAATAACTATTCTTCATCGCAGATATATGCTTTTTTGGGGGTAGCTATCTTGATAAGTTTTATAAGAAGCCGTTATCTTTTTAGCGTTTGACAGATGTCGAACACCTGTTTGACAAGCGTCGAATAGCTGTTCGACTGCTGTCAAACAACTGTTCGACACTTGTCAAACGCTGAAAAGGATCCAATATCTGCAAAAAGTTTATATAAGAGATTCTTAAAAAAATGCTGACCAAAAAAAGTTCTATCCACGTTTAATATGTATTGGATTCTGTGTTAACAACATCTGAGTAAACTTTTAAATGCGTTTGACCTTGGTTTTATTATATGAATGGTATGATTCTTTTTGGAAAAATGCTACCTTCGTGGCTTGATTGTTTCACACAAAGATTTATCATGAAGAAAATTATTTTGACAGGACTTATCCTTTTGACGGGATGGTTCGTTGCGGCGCAAGAGTCCGCAGACGTTAATCAGTTATTCGATAAGAATTATATTGTAAACGCTATGGATAGGGCTGTTAAGTGGCAGTTGGCAAACCCAAAACACGAACCTCGCGACTGGACAAACGGTGCATTTTTTGCCGGTGTTTATGCTGCTTGGGAAACAACTCGCTCGGCAGAAATCTATCAAGCCATGATGGACATGGGTAATGGAGCGGGGTGGACGCCTTATAGGCGTTGGTATCATGCCGATGATATTGCTATTTGCCAGACTTATATAGATCTTTATTGTCACGAGAAACGCCCGGAGATGATTCAGCCTCTAATCGACACGCTGGCTAAATTTATATCGCAACCTTATCCGGTACGTGGAATAGAGGTGATTAAATGGTGGTGGTGCGATGCCTTGTTCATGGCTCCACCCGTATTGGTGAAGCTTGGCCTTACAACCGGTAACTCCGAATATCTGAAAAAGAACGATGAGTACTATAAAGAATGTTATGATCTGCTGTACAACAAAGATGAACATCTTTTTGCACGCGATTTGAATTATGTTATTAAGGATGCCGCAACCGACCGTTACGAAGCCAATGGTAAAAAGATATTCTGGTCAAGAGGCAACGGATGGGTGATGGGCGGACTGACTCGTTTGCTGAAAGAACTGCCTGCCGATTATCCCGAACGCCCTTTCTACCTGCAACTCTATAAGGAGATGGCAGCTAAGATTGCATCTATACAACAACCTGACGGCCTTTGGCGTGCCAGCCTGCTTGACCCCTATTCGTATCCGGGTGGCGAGGTAAGTGGTTCGGGTTTCTTCTGTTATGCACTTGCCTGGGGTATTAATTCCGGTTTACTGGATAGAGCTATCTATCTGCCTGTTGTAGAGAAAGCATGGGTTGGACTAAACGGATGCCTGAACGAGGAAGGCCGCGTGGGTTGGGTACAGCCTATCGGAGCCGATCCGCGCAAAGACTTCAACGCCGATAGTTGGGAAGTGTATGGCACAGGCGCCTATCTGCTGGCCGGTAGCGAAGTTATTAAACTGTAATTCGATTTATTGTGAATTTATTGAGAGAGAAGTTGTCAATTTGCGTAGGATTTTCCACCATTTTGTACTCTCATAGCGACATAATAATTGTTATCCTGTCCATATCCTTTTCTGTTTTGTTATGGATGCTCTTTGTGATACTTGTCAGCCTGGTCGATGATTTCGTCAAGATTCATGCCTGCAAACAAATTCTCTTTCCGCCATTCGGTATAATCGAAAGGTTCCCTTAAAAGCAATGCCACAAAACGTTCGGCATCCAATATTCCCAATTAGTTGTTGAGACATCTTATGCCTCTGTCCAACAATGCTGCGCTGTTTGTCATATTTCAAGACTGTTGATAAATTCTACCGGATTGCATCCTTGGAAATGTCTTTTTTAACGGCAGAAGGGATGAAGCTTGTTTTGCAACAACCGGATACGTCAAACCCAAATGGAAGACGTGACCTTGCCTTACTCGGATTGTTGTACGACAGCGCAGCAAGAGTACAGGAACTGATTGATATGACACCGTCTGACTTCCGTTTTGATGA
>BNTS01000035.1 GCA_025996775.1 Bacteroidia bacterium
AGCATCCAGCCACTCTTTTTAACTCGAGACGCCCCATCTTCACCACGATCATAACTTCTTTTCAGATGCTTTGTTCCTTCCACAAAACTACCCCTTATACGAGACTCGTACTCTTCCTTTTCAGGAGGAGCTTCCATGCCCAATTCACGCTTAATTCTCAGCTTACGAGCTTCCATCTCCTCTTTATGAGGATCGTAATAAATCGGTTTGTGCTCAAACCGGCGAGGATTACGTTGGCTATAAAATGGTATCAGTGCCATAACGATTACTTTTTAAGTGAATATGACTGCTAATGTACAAATTTATTACTTCTTCTTGGCGCTTCTCCTGCTTTTCTTTTCACCACATGATAAATATCGTCTTTATCAAGGGGCCTTAAGTAGTCAAACCAGTAGAAATCACCCAATGTCTTCTGATCGGGATTCAAGTCGGGTATAGGCGTTAAAGTCCCTTCCGGCGTCGGCCAAATCTTCAAGCGCTCCAGCTTACTTTCTTTAAGCCAAATACTTAGATAAGGACTCTTTGTCTTATTCAATCCTATCATGGCACCATTGTCTATGGGATAAAAGATAGATTCTGCATTCCCGCTTACATCAATCTGACGCAAAGCCTGGTCCTCAAAGAAGGCTAGCATGTCATTTCCTTTTAACTGATTATAATAAGTCGGTTCCAATTCTTGAGCAGCCAATGCAAATTGTATAATATGTGCATGATCAACCGTACTATCGTTCATGTAAACCAAGATGGTATCGCCATAGATTTGATAGTTTTCGT
Source organism: Bacteroidia bacterium (assembly GCA_025996775.1). Taxonomy (GTDB): domain Bacteria; phylum Bacteroidota; class Bacteroidia; order Bacteroidales; family Tannerellaceae; genus DFXE01. The sequence continues at coordinate 775 of BNTS01000035.1, forward strand.
TCCACAAAACCGGATTAGTATACATATATAATATGGAGTCGCGTGTATTAAACATCATGGAGTCACAAACTCCTTGTGCATCTACTCTGTAGAAACGTACTCCGTAATAAGCTTTTATCTCGCGGAAAGTAGAGTCAACCGTAGTCATTTGCAGGGTATCAGCGTGCAAGAATAAGGTATCGCCTCGGGAGTATTCCAGAAAACGTGCGCTATCTGTCGCAAAAGCAAATTCCGTTTTTTCATCGTAATAGCCATACTGTCCTTCCAGCGTGATCATCTGTGCTGTGTCAATCAGCACCATATTGCCAAATACTTCAGAAAAAGCATTCGTCTTGTCATAATGAATGGAATCGCCAATCAGTATTCGGTTTCCGGAAATAACCTGAGACCGGTCTAATAACGAAGAAACATCAGCCGTTGTATTATACCATCCCCTTGATGTATGAATAGTTCCGCTGTCAGATTCGATAATAGAAGGGCCAAGAATGGTTGCTATTTTGCTATCAGTACTATAATGAAGTGTATCCGAGGTCAACACAAACTGTGGATTATCTAATTTAACACTATCATTGAAGATGGCCAGTTTGGTATTCACCCTATATTCGCCGAAAGTGGAGGTCAGGGTATTCTCTTCGTCCACAATCTTGCCTTTATCGAAGTAGTAACCTACATTGTTAAGACGGTCGTAGTTCAAACTATCCGTGGTAAGTGTCACATCTTTAAGACTATCCGGTGTTTGCGTTGCTTGCCGATTTATCATCTTGACATTCTTGCGCAAACGAGCCAACTGGGTATTTCCGTTGTAAAACAAGCGATCGCCCGAAATAAACAAGGTATCCCCCTGCTCCATCTTTACGTGGTCAAAGGCATCCAGCGAGTTTGTAGACTCATAAAAATAGGCGCTATCACAATACATATACGAACTATCGTGGCGGAACACGACGTTACCCTTCAAAACCTGCACATCCGGGTTGATTTCTTTATCGAAAGTCAAACTATCTGAATGAAGAAGATAGACTTTGGTCTTCTGTTGGGGTATAGAATCCTGGCTCTGCGCCCAAAGGGTACAAATAGAAAGTAGATTAAATGCTACAAAAAAAACTAATATGTTCTTTATCTTCATTCTTTAATCCAGCCCGGATACTGAAAATCACAATTACGCCATTCATCAGCTATACGTACATAGGTAGTTTTCTGCTTCTTAACAATCCAGTTGTTTAGTAATTCCTGTCTTTTCTTCCCTTCAACCATTGTTTTGAGCGCCTGGTAGTCGTCCACCATATTCGCTTTATGGGCTTCTACCTTTGCCTTCAACTTCACAATAGCAACTACTTCCTTCTGCATGCTCGTCATCATGGTGAAAGGTTTAGAAATATCGCCGACTTTCATATCGTAAACAACTTTCCCTATTTCAGGGGGAAGCTCCTGCATTTCAAACTTTGGTGTTCCGTAATTAGAGCTTTCATAATCCTTGTTCACCATTAAACCTTTATTATTCCGGGTATCCTTATCATACGAAACAAAAGTAGCCGCCTCTTCAAATGTGAATTTATTAGCCTGCAAATCTGCATACAACGAATCTAAACGGGTGGTAGCCTCTATAATTTCTTTTTCCGACACCTTCGGACGCAATAAAATATGCCTGCAGTTAATACGGTCGCCACGTTTTTCAATCAATTGAATGATGTGGTAGCCATATTCCGTTTCCACGATGTTGGAAACACGCTTGGTATCGTTCAGATTGAATGCTACATTGGCAAACTCAGGTAATAAATCCATTTTTCCCATGAAGCCTAACTCTCCTCCTCTCGCTGCTGATTCTTTATCTTCTGAATAAGCACGGGCTAAGGCAGAAAAAGTCCTGTCTCCTTTGTTGATTTGATCTGTAAAATCACGAAGTCTTGCCTTTATAGCGTCTGTTTCTTCAAACGGTATTTTTGGTTCTAAAGTTACAATTTCAACTTCAACGCTCGTTGGTACGCTCGGCAAACTATCTTTCGGTATCTGATTAAAGAACTTCCGAACATCCGAAGGCGTCAGTTTTATGTCTCCTACCAGTTCTTGTTGCATTTTCTGAACGGTCTGTTCTTCCTTGGCACTTTCTTTACGCTCGTCTCTAATCTGCGAATATTTCTTGCCGAAATATTCCTCCATCTTCTCCCGGCCCCCTAACTGGTTCACAGCGCTGTTCATCCATCTGTCTACACCCTGAATCACCTGAGCTTCATTTACGTCTATACTGTCGAGCTTAGCCTGGTGCAGATAAAGCTTCTGAATAGCCATTCGTTCGGGAATAATACAATAAGGGTCGCCATCAAAGCGTTGACCTTCTTGCTGCAGATAGAGACGCTGCGTCTCAACATCAGACTTTAGTATAGCATCGTCACCAATTACCCAGATCACTTCATCGATTACATTCTCTTGTGCAACTGCCAAAAGAGAACAACACGCCAGAAAACATATACTCACAAACCTTTTCATGATTCTACTTTTTTATTGCTCACTTCAGGGGTTCTCCTCCGTATTGAATACCACATCGCCACTTTTTACTGCATCCTCATACAGTTCGTCTTCAAAGTTTTTCAAGAAGTTCATTTTTCGTTGATTTAGCAACATCTCAACGATTCTTGGTTCGGCATATTCATATGGAGCTATCGTCCCTGCAGGAAGATATTCTTTAATATTCAACAAATAACAATAACTACTATCCGACACGTCCATTGATTTATTCGACCGCAGAAAGTTCCTTGCATCGGAGAGATGAATGGGTATATTCGACACTACATCGTCGATATCTACCCATTTGTCGTAAAAGTAATCATAAAATATCGCATTCTGTACACTATATTTCTCAATTTTCTCTAACGACTCCAGCGAACTTGATTTATACCATGTTTTCACATCAGACAAACCGGGTGCATCAAGGGGTATTTTCAAGAACAATCCCTTGATAAGTCCGTTATCTAAAGTAAACTTTTTCTGATACTCTTCGTAGTAATTGATTTTATCCGATTCGCGAATGTTTGCAGAAAGCTTTTCTTTAATCAGGCGTTCCTGATAGCGATAACGAAGCAATGAGTAGCGATAATCATCCACGAGCTGGTCTATTTCTGCTTTTTCGTCGCTCAGGTTTCGCAAAGCAACTTCGTATACTAAAGCATCTTTTACCCACTTCTTTACATAACTTTCTGCTATCAGTAAACTGTCGGCCGGCGAAGAGCCTTTGGGAATGATTCTTTCCACCTCATCCCGTGTCAAGGACCGGTCTTTCACTTTGGCCAACACCTCTATATCCTTAATTGTCTGTGTTCGATTACACGAACACAGACAAGACAAAACTATTATCAAAATGAAGCAAACTCTCATCATTATTTTCGAGTTAATTTCTTCAAGGCAGTAGAATTGACTACGATAGGATATTTCGCCTTCAATTCTTTCATCCATTTATCTTCCAATTTAATCTGCTCGTCAATTGGTTTATTCCATATCTTCTCGTTGCTGATTTCAAAAAGCAGAATCCCGTCGCGGTATTCCTGAAGCAGATGGGGAATATCCGGGTATTTTACTTCAATATCGTTCTTTTGATACCCTGTAACTACACTGCGTACAAAAAGATTAAACTCATCTTTCAGAAAATCTTTAGAATAAGTCTTTTTAGAAAGGGGATTCTGTGTAATGAATGCAACAAACACTTTCTGGAGGAAATCATCGCCATTTACGCGGATCAGTGGCTTATTCAAATCTTTGGCCTTTTCCAAAAAGCCTGGTGTCCCAGGGAAATAGTCGTCACATAAGGCATCCAGTTCAGCATAAGCCTCGGGGTACAATGTATAGTTGTAATCCTTTTTCAATTTATCATCTAAAGATTTATGCAAATCGAAATTCCGATCATTTGATTCCATATCAGCGATGTAGGTTGCCTTCATTTCGTCAAAGGGCTTTCTGGCATTCTTCTCGAGCATCTTAAAGATATATGAACCCTGGTCGGTAACTACCGGCTGAGAAATTTCTCCGGGTTTGAGATTAACAACGGCCTCTTCAATTTCCCGGCGCATTTCGCCGGCAGAGAAAGGGGGTAATATACCGGCGTCCATCGTATCTACAGAATATGTGTACACCAACTTCGTGAAATCCTCACCTGCTTTTGCTTTCGAGTAAACCTCACTGACAATCTTTGCAACCTCTTCTTTACTACGTTTTACAGAATCATTCTCTGCCTGTATGTTAATGTAAGCAGTCTCAATAGAACTGAAATAAGGACGTTTGCGCTGCACCTTTATTATATGATATCCTTCGGCCGAGCGGAAAGGCTTTGTCACTTCTCCAACAGGCGTAGAATAAGCAACATCTTCAAAAACTTTTGATTTCTGCAATGGCAGAAAACGAGGTAAATACTCATATTTGGCATCGTTAACTACTTGACTTGCTTTCTCATCTCCTGCCAGAAGCATGCCTCCAAACATGTTTTGAATCTTATTGTAATTTTTTATGCCCAAGGTGTCGAGATCATCACCTGCAAGCACCTTTTTATAGATGTCCATCGCTATCTCGTAGGGGGCAACGGTGTCTTTTGTCACACATTGCTGGCATCCGGCGGTGACTAATATTTGACTTAACACCAAATATTCATTCGCCTTATCATATTCAACCCGGGCTGCAGCTTCTTCACCTTCCTTGTCCAACAAATAACTTGCCAACAACTGGGTTTTGTAATCTTCCAGTTCCTTTGTATAAGATTCTTTCTTATCGTAACCCAGGTGCTCAGCTTCCACCACTTTCAACTTGAAATTCTTAAAAAGTTCGATGTAATTCTTTACAGACTTAGCATCTGAGAAATCCACCTCATTATTCTTATGGGCAATGTATTCGAACTCCGAAAGCAGTACTTGTTTATCACCAACAACCATTATCACAGAATCAGCCAATTTTTGAGCTTTGGCTGTCAGACAGCCAAAAGCCAACAATCCAATCAGTAACTTTTTCATCACGAATCGTTTTTCCATATTAAAATCAATTATTCTATCAATAATAGAACGGTGAGTACCCACTATTAGTATATTTAGTTAGCCATTTCTGAAAGGAATTTTATTCTAACCAGGCGAATTTCTTCTTCTGTGTACTCGCTACCCAGTTCTTCTATCGCATCTTTCAGGTCGTCGGTCTCAGAGTCTTTAAAGTATTCGTAAATATCTTCAATATGATCTTCGTCCATCACATCATTCAGGAAATAGTCTATATTAATACGTGTTCCTGAATAGACAATAGCTTCCACCTCATCCAGCAGTTCGGTAAACTCCAAGCCTTTGGTTAGCGCTATATCGTCTAAAGCTACTTTCCGGTCTATACTCTGTACAATCCATACTTTTAACTTAGACTTATTGGCAACCGTACGTACACGGAGATCTTCCGGGCGTTCTATTTCGTTTTCCTCAACATGTTTGCGAATGAGCGTAACAAATTCCTGCCCGTATCGTTTGGCCTTTCCTGCGCCAACGCCGGGAATGTTTTGCAATTCCTCCAGTGTAACAGGATACGTAGTAGCCATCGCTTCGAGAGAAGGATCCTGGAAAATAACGAAAGGCGGAACTTCCAAACGCTTGGAAAGTTTCTTGCGAAGGTCTTTCATCATTGAATACAGAACCGGGTCTACCGCACATGAAGCGCCACCACGAACCGGTGCGTCTTCCTCTTCATCTTCAAATTCGTTATCCTTTGTAATCTTGAACGATTCGGGTTTATCGATAAACTCCTTACCTTTTTCCGTAATCTTGAGTAAACCGTAGTTTTCTATATCTTTCATCAGATAACCGGCAATGAGCGCCTGCCTTATAACGGAATTCCAAGTCTTTTCGTCTTCGTCTTGTCCCGATCCAAAATATTCTGTTTCATTATGTTTATACGATTGAATTTCGGCGGTTTCGTTTCCTAACAACAAATTAACGATGTATTCAGTTTTGAATTTTTCTTTTAGTGCGCTCACTACTTCCAGTACGGCGCTCAATAAATCTTTAGCTTCCACTTGTTTTTTGGGGTTCAAACAATTATCACAATTTCCACAATTGTCCTCCGTATACTCCTCACCAAAATAATGCAACAACACTTTTCGCCTGCAAAGAGCCGTTTCTGCATACGCAGCCGTTTCCAATAAAAGTTGTTTTCCGATTTCTTGCTCTGCAACAGGTTTGCCTTGCATGAACTTTTCCAGCTTTTGCAAATCCTTATATGCGTAGAAAGCAATGCATTGGCCTTCACCTCCATCACGACCCGAACGTCCGGTTTCCTGATAATAGCCTTCCAAGCTCTTGGGGATATCATAATGGATCACGTAGCGCACATCGGGCTTGTCGATACCCATACCGAAGGCAATTGTAGCCACAATTACGTCGGCCTGTTCCATCAGGAAAGCATCCTGATTGCTGGTGCGTAGTTGCGAGTCCATACCTGCATGATATGACAAGGCTTTTATTCCGTTTGCTTTCAGAATATCGGAAAACTCTTCTACTTTTTTACGGCTCAGGCAATAGATAATGCCCGACTTGCCTTCATTGGCTTTGATGTATTTAATAATTTCACGGTCCACATCCTGGCCTTTGGACCTTACTTCGTAGTAAAGGTTCGGGCGGTTGAAGGATGATTTAAAGACCGTGGCGTCTATCATACCCAGGTTCTTCTGGATATCATGTTGTACTTTTGGCGTAGCTGTAGCGGTGAGAGCTATCAGCGGGCGTTTACCTATTTCATTTATGATCGGCCGAATGCGACGATATTCCGGGCGGAAATCGTGTCCCCATTCCGAGATACAATGGGCTTCATCGACTGCATAAAATGATATTTTTATATTACGGAGGAACTCTACGTTCTCTTCTTTTGTGAGCGACTCGGGCGCTACATACAAAAGTTTGGTGCGACCTGACAGCAGGTCCTCTTTTACCTGATCAATAGCAGACTTGTTCAAAGAAGAATTAAGAAAATGGGCTATGCCATCTTCTTCGCTGAAGTTCCGCATAGCATCCACCTGATTTTTCATCAACGCAATCAAGGGAGATATGACAATAGCCGTACCTTCCATCATCAGGGAGGGCAACTGATAGCACAATGACTTGCCTCCTCCTGTGGGCATCAAAACAAACGTATCATTACCTGCCAATACATTTTCAATGATAGCTTTTTGATTTCCCTTAAATGTATCAAATCCGAAATGTGATTTTAGCTTTTCAGTCAGATTATCCTTCTTTGCCATAAAAAATACTATTAATCCGCATTACTATTGTCATGCAATTTGCAGGCGGCTTGTGTCCGCCCCTTCAAATTTGTCTTTCGCATACTCCAGGGTTACCCGAAGTTCCTTTTCATTTTTAGATGGCATCCTATACATAGCATCCATCATAATGGTTTCTACGATAGAGCGCAGTCCGCGTGCACCCAATTTAAACTCCAACGATTTGTCAACGATGTATTCATATACGTCTTCGTCAAAGGTAAGTTTTATTCCATCCATTTCAAACAACTTGACGTATTGCTTGATAATCGAATTTTTAGGGTCGGTAAGAATGCTGCGTAATGTCTTTCGATCCAAGGGATTCAGGTAGGTAAGGATGGGAAGACGTCCTATGATTTCGGGAATCAAGCCGAACGACTTCAAATCAACGGGTGTAATATATTTCAGGAAGTTACTCCTGTCCAACTGATTTGCCTCTTTCCCGGCTACGTAACCCACTACGCGGGTGTTCAGTCGCTGGGCAATCTTCTTTTCTATGCCGTCGAAAGCGCCTCCGCAAATAAACAAAATATTTTTTGTATCTACGGCAATCATCTTCTGCTCGGGATGTTTCCGTCCTCCCTGAGGCGGAACATTCACAACAGAGCCTTCGAGTAGCTTCAACAATCCTTGTTGAACGCCTTCGCCGCTCACATCACGTGTGATGGAGGGGTTGTCGCTTTTACGGGCTATCTTGTCTATCTCGTCGATAAAGACGATGCCTCGTTGGGCAGCGTCCACATTATAATCTGCTGCCTGTAGCAGGCGGGTCAGGATGCTCTCGATGTCTTCGCCTACATAACCTGCTTCGGTGAGCACCGTTGCATCTACGATGGCAAAGGGCACATGCAGCAGCTTGGCAATGGTGCGGGCCAACAGGGTCTTTCCTGTCCCTGTTGCGCCGACCATTATAATGTTAGACTTTTCTATTTCCACATCGTCGGAAGTAATCTTCTGGAGTAACCGTTTGTAATGGTTGTATACCGATACCGACAGATAGCGCTTGGCGTCATCCTGTCCTATCACGTATTGATCCAGAAAGGCTTTGATGTCTTCCGGCTTGGGTAGTTCTTTTTGGTTCATGCCAAACGAACTCTTGCCCGATGGTGTTTGTTCCATCGCTATTTCGTAGGCCTGAATTGCACAAATGTCGCAGATAGCGCCAGAGATACCACTAATCAGCATATTTACTTCTTTACCGCTTCTGCCGCAAAATGTACATGTATCATTGCTTGGTTTGGCCATAATAATAGTGTATTCTTTTTTAATTGTTTGTTATTATTTTCGAATTAAAATATCATCAATCATGCCGTACTCTTTTGCTTCTCCAGCGGTCATCCAAAAGTCACGGTCTCCATCCTTCTCTACCTTCTCAAAGGGCTGTCCGGTATGATTAGATAGTATTGTATATAATTCTTTCTTTATTTTCAGTATTTCACGTGCTACGATTTCAATGTCGGAAGCTTGTCCCTGGGCGCCACCGAGGGGTTGATGTATCAATACGCGTGAATGTGTCAGTGCAAAACGTTTTCCTTTTTGTCCGGCTGCCAATAATACAGAAGCCATGGATGCGGCAATGCCTGTACATATAGTAGACACTTCGCTTGTTATAAACTGCATGGTGTCATAAATCCCATATCCGGCATACACAGAGCCACCGGGGGAGTTGATGTATATGGAGATGTTTTTCCCCGGATCGCTTGAGTCGAGGAATAATAATTGAGCTTGTACGATATTGGCTACCTGGTCGTCGATAGCTGTCCCAAGAAAGATGATGCGATCCATCATCAAACGTGAAAATACGTCCATTGCCTGGACATTGAGTTGGCGCTCCTCAAGAATATAGGGGGTGAGGCTACTCTGAACGTTCATGTAGCTATCCAGCGTATTGCTGTTCACACCCAAATGCTTTGTTGCGTAATTTTTAAAATTTTCCATCTTTTTTACTCTATTAGTTGTAAACCCGATAAGACACAAGTAAGGGATTCTCACTTTCTTTTCTTTAACGGATAACAAAGTTATAAATAAAAATCTGAAACAAACAAGTTATTTGTTATCCGCTAAACTATTTTTTCGAGAATCCCCCTGTACGTAGTAGAGACGTAGCATGCTACGTCTCTACTATATCACCCTTCGGGTTGGAAGAATTTACTGAATTCATCGGCTGTAACGGGCTTAACGTCCAATGTTACAGTCTGCTTCAGCCATTCTATCAGTTTATCTTCTTTTGCACGATCGATGATTGACTCCAGACTTTTCCTGTCTGCCAGCAGTTTTTTTGCATAGCCGTCTATCACCTCGTCGCCTACGGTGTGCATGCCATATTGAGCAAACAGTGCGCGGGCTTCTCTGTGGGCGCCTTTTTCAACATCGTGCTCTTCTATCTGCAGACCGTTTTTCTCCAGAATGGCGCTTTTGATGAAGTTAAACCTCAGAGAAGCGGCTATATCCGGATATTGTTCTTCCACCTGTTCAGGGGTCAACTTCTCTTCGCCACCCAATAGCAACCGACGCTTGAGTATGTCGTCTGCCAGGGGCAGCTCGCCTGCTTTCTCCAGCAGGTAAGGCCGCGCATCAATCAGGAGTTTGTAATCGCTTTGGGGAACAAACTGAGTGCTCAGTATCTTCTTCACCTCCTCGCGGTAGGCTTCTTCGCTGGTCACGATTCCTTCGCCAAATATCTTGTCAAAAAATTCCTGATTCAGTTCTGCTTCTTTATAATGTGTAATTTGTTTGATCTCGAAGCTGAAGTCGGATGTTATGTCGCTCACCTCTGCCTTGTCCTTTTTCAGGAACGAGGCCAGCTCGGCGTCAACTGTTTCCGTATCTCCATATCCTTTGCGGGGATTGAATACCACGGTTGAGCCTAAGGTAGCTCCTATGAATTTAGCTTTCTCATCGTCGTCTTTGAGGTACATCGGCATCAGGGTGGCGTCTTCCACTACGATACCGCCGGCTTTGGGAGCGCCGTTTTCCAGTTCGGCAGCGGTTCCCTTCACCACGTCAACGGAAGCCACTTCAGTGGCAGCTTCGTCGTAGGTGCCGAAGTTCTGGCGTTGATTCTCGATCTGCTTGTTCACCAAGTCGTCGTCCACTTCTATCTCGTAATAAGGCAGGGCGTCGCTCTCGGAGAGTCCAATGTTTACTTCGGGAATAAAAGCAATGTCGAAATAAAACTCGAAATCCTCTGTGTCGAAATCGATCTCTTTTTGTTCGGTTTCATTCGGCAACGGGTCGCCGATAAAGTTTACATTGTTGTCTTTAAGATACTTGAAGAGATTATCAGACACTAATTTGTCCACGGCTTCAGATAGAATGTGTTTACCATACATTTTCTGCACCATGCCGAGTGGCACCATGCCTTTGCGAAATCCCGGCAAATTAGCTTTCTGCCTGAAACTACGTAAGCCCTTGTCTACCTGCTCGGCATAATCGGCTTTTCCTATCTCCAATTTCAGGATACCTCTAACGGCGTCCCTGTTATAAAACGATATATTCATTGTGAATGCTTTAATTAATTAGAATCGTTTTGAAATTTAGCCCGCAAAGATACCTTTATTCTTTTATATTCGCAAATCATTGCCAAAAAAAACAAAAGCTGAGGACTACTAAGACCCTTAAGGCTTTCATGCCTAACTTTCTATTTGGTATCTTCAGCTTGACCGGCAAAGGTCCCTGGCTAATTAAAAGGTTAATCCTTAGTCAAAAAGATGGTTCACCTTTGTTGGTCTGTTAATTCCTTTCTTTTATACAACAAAAGTAAAGAATCAACATCGCTTTTTAGAATAAAAATATCAAAATGCAAACTAAGGGTCAAAAATATCAAAATGTCAAAAAATGGTCTTTTTTTTCTTCGATTTTTGAGGCGAATTTGGGCTTTTAACACGAAAAACGCAAGGATTTGCGGGTTTGGCAAATACAAAAAGACAGCAATAATGAGTTGAAAATTAAAAATCGAAAGTATATAGCAGGAATAATGCTCTACTGTTTGTATTTTCCTTTCAATGGCTGCCATAACGTCATTTAGGCACTCAAGGGATTTAAGGGCATTTTAAATCCTAACAAATCTTAATATTAACCAAATAATAACTAATATTAAATACTGTTCACAATTCATCGGCATCACTTCAGAAAATCATTTAGATGATTTTAAAAATGATCTGCATGAAATTTCCAAATCATGCTGATGACGTCCGGCAATCATCTAAATGATTTCCCCAAAAGAAGCCGTCTTTTCAAAATATTTTTCCCAAATATTGACAAAAGCTTTACATATCCACTAACTTTGGCCGATTTCGTCGAAACTCCGAATTTCTCGTAACACAAAAAAGCCCCTTTTCCTGACAAAACCAAGCCGTTTTAACATATTTTCATTGACAAATGTCATTTCATGCAAGGCCGGGAAAGGGGTATTTTTGTATCAGAATCAACAATTAACAGGTTACAATTAAAGAAGAAAGTATTTTTTGTACTTTTACGCAATTAATTGAAAGCAAAGGTTGAGGATGGATACGATTACTATTTATTGCAAGAATAATTCGCAGAAGGTGGAGGTTCCGATTGGGGCTTCGCTCGTTGAGATATACAAGGCTGTGGGGGAACCGCTGAGGTTCACACCCATGAATGCGATGGTGAATAATAAAGTAGAGGGATTGACTTTCCGCTGCTGGCAGCCCAAGGATGTTGAGTTTACGGATTATACCAATCCGTCGGGGATGCGGGCTTATGTGCGCTCGCTTTGTCATATCTTCTCAAAGGCGGTAAACGATGTGCTACCCTCGGCTACCCTCGACCTGGAACATCCCATCTCGAAAGGGTATTATTGCGTGATTGAGAATGGAAAACCTATTGACGAAGTTACTATCCGGAAGATAAAGGAACGGATGTGGGAGATTGTGGAGGCGGATATTCCCTTTATCCATAAGACGATCCGCACTCCCGAAGCGGTCGCTCTCTTCCACCAACACAAGATGGGCGACAAGGCACGGCTGATTGAGACGGCCGGCATGGTGTACACCTCGTACTACGAACTGGACGGATATATCGACTTCTTTTACGGCTGCCTCACGCCTTCAACGGGCTACATCCACCTGTTCGATATCGTGCCTTACTTCGACGGGGTACTGCTACGCGTTCCTCAGCGGGATAATCCCCTTGAGCTGGAGCCGGAGATTCGTCAGGACAAGATGTTTGAGGTATATAAAGGCAGTCTTACGCTGCTCCGGACACTATGTTTAGATAATGTGGGCGATCTGAACAAAGCCATTGGCGAGAAAAAAAGCTCCGAGATCATCCTGGTTTCCGAGGCGATGCAAGAGAAGCAGATTGCAGGCATTGCCAAACAGATATCCGACCGCTACGACGATGGCGTACGTATCGTGCTCATCTCAGGCCCCTCTTCTTCGGGCAAAACGACCTTCGCCCAGCGTCTGGGCATCCAACTGATGACGAACCTGTACCACCCCGTAAGTATCTCGCTTGATGATTATTTCCTCAACCGCGTGGATACACCTTGCGATGAGACAGGCGATTACGATTATGAGTCGCTTTACTCCCTCGACCTCGATTACTTCAACAGTGATCTCGGCAAACTGCTGAAAGGGGAAGAGATAGAGCTTCCTTCGTATAGCTTTACCACCGGCACACGCGTATACAAAGGCAAGAAGCTGAAGCTACGGAGTAACTCCTTGCTGATTATAGAAGGCAACCATGCCCTGAACCCGGAACTGACGGCCCTGATTGACAATAAGTATAAGTACCGCGTGTATGTTTCGGCGCTCACGTCCATCTCGCTCGACAACCATAACTGGATACCTACGACCGACAACCGTCTGCTCCGCCGCATCGTGCGCGACTATCAGTACCGCAACTATTCACCCACCGAGACGATTGCCCGCTGGCCCAGTGTACGCAAAGGAGAGGACAAGTGGATATTCCCCTTCCAGGAGACGACCGACTCGATGTTCAACAGTGCCATGCTTTACGAACTGGCTGCCCTCCGCCCCTTAGCCGAGCCAATCCTCAGCGAAGTAAAAGAAGAAGAGAGAGAATATGCCGAAGCCTACCGCCTGAAGCGCTTCCTGAGGTATTTCAATCCCATAAACGACAAAGATATGCCGGGTACCTCCCTGCTCCGCGAGTTTGTGGGGGGAGGCTCCTTTAACTACTAAACCACGAGATGAGGCAAGCCTTTATCAAATTGCACCTTTCCATCATCTTGGCCGGCTTTACCGGTGTACTGGGGAAGGTGATTACGCTCAACGAAGGGCTGCTGGTCTGGTATCGGCTGATGATAACAGTGACCGTGATGCTTTGTATCACCGGACTGAGTAAAAACCTGTTAGAGACATGGCGTGTCGCGTCTCTACATTTAATGGGTATGATGGGCACAGGTGCGTTGTTGGCTCTGCACTGGGTGTTCTTCTTCGGCAGCATCAAGGCGTCTAACGTCTCTATCGGGGTGATTTGTTTTTCGGTGACAGGCTTCTTCACTGCCATTCTGGAGCCACTGATGAACCGAAGGCGCATATCCATCCGCGAAGTACTCTTCAGCATGATAGCCCTGGCAGGTATAATGCTTGTTTTTCATTTAGATATCCGCTACAGAACCGGCATCTTGCTGGGTATCGTCTCATCCCTTTTCTGCGCCCTGTTTACTATTACAAACAAGATGATAGGTAAAGAGCAACCCGTGAAGACAATTCTGCTTTACGAGATGATCGGGGGTTTTCTTTGCGTCAGCCTGCTGCTGCCTGCCTACCTGCACTATTTCCCGGTAGCCACTCTCATTCCCAGTCTGCATGACATCTTCTATCTCATCATCTTTGCCGTAATATGTACTGTAGGCCTCTACCTCCTGCAGATAGAGGTCCTGAAAAGTGTCTCAGCCTTCACCCTCAACCTCAGCTACAACCTCGAGCCTGTATACAGCATCATTATCGCCATGCTTTTCCTTGGCGAGGCCAAAGAGCTAAGCCTCGCCTTCTACATCGGCCTCTCCCTAATCATCCTTAGCGTCCTCCTCCAATCCCTCACCGTCATGAAACGAAAAACGGGTAAAGCCGACTCTATGACGAGATAGTTAGTTAATGACACAAAGAAAATCATAGTCACCATGCCACACAATACCGCAAGTATGGCATTTTACGCTAATTTGTCTTTGAGGAAGCGACCGGTATAGGAGGTGGGGCATTTGGCTATGTCTTCGGGGATGCCGGTACAGACTATTGTACCACCTTCGTTTCCACCCTCGGGGCCTAAGTCGATGACGTAGTCGGCGCATTTGATTACGTCGAGGTTGTGTTCGATGATGACTACGGTATGACCCTTTTCAATTAAGGCGTTGAAAGCCTTGAGCAGCGTTTTTATGTCGTGGAAGTGGAGACCGGTGGTGGGTTCATCGAACACAAAGATGGTAGGCTGCGACTTCTCCAATGCCAGATAGGAGGCCAGCTTCACGCGTTGGTTCTCTCCGCCCGAGAGAGTGGATGAGGTTTGTCCCAGTTTGATATATCCCAAGCCTACGTCATGCAAGGGTTTCAAGCGCTTGATAATCTTCTTGTCCTGACTGCCTTTGCCTTGTTCAAAGAACTCGATGGCTTGGTTGACGGTCATCTCTAACACATCATAGATATTGGCGCCCCTGTATTCTACATCTAAAATATCGGGTTTGAAGCGTTTGCCATGGCATACATCGCACTCCAAGGTAATGTCGGCCATAAACTGCATCTCTACGGTAATACGGCCTTCGCCCTTACATTCTTCGCAACGGCCACCTTCCTTATTGAAGGAGAAGTAGGCGGAAGTGAATCCCATCTGTTTTGCCAGAGGCTGTTCGGCATAGAGCTTACGAATCTCATCGTAAGCGCCGATGTAGGTGACGGGATTGGAGCGCGAACTTTTGCCGATGGAGTTCTGGTCTACAAATTCTATCCCGCTAATCAGTTTGAAGTCGCCTTCTAAGGCGGTGCAATCGATATTGGCACGTGTGGCGTCGTCTAATTTATGGCGCACACCTTCGCAAAAGATATCGCGCACCAGCGTACTCTTGCCCGAGCCGCTGACACCGGTAACAACTGTCATCACGTTGAGTGGGAACTTAGCATCTACCCCTTTCAGGTTGTTGCGACGGGCGCCTTTTACCTCGATATAGTTGTTCCACTTGCGACGGTAGGGAGGTACTTCGATACGGTCTTCGCCTGTGAAGTAGCGCACGGTGTAGCTGTTTGAATTCTCTTGCAGATGAGCCACGTCACCTTGATAGACAACCTGACCGCCAAGCCGTCCGGCTTTCGGGCCAATATCTATTATGTAATCGGCTGCACGGATAATCTCCTCATCATGCTCTACCACCACAACCGTATTACCCAATTCCTGCAACTGACGCAGCACCTTAATAAGTAAATCCGTATCACGGGAATGAAGACCGATACTCGGTTCATCCAGTATGTAAAGCGAACCGACTAAGCTGCTTCCGAGCGAGGTCGTCAGGTTGATACGCTGGCTCTCTCCTCCGGATAGCGTATTCGAGAGGCGGTCTAAGGTAAGATAACCCAGCCCTACATCGAGCAGGAACTGGATGCGGCTGCGAATCTCCGTAAGTATCCGTTTTGATATAGCGATATCTGTCTCGTTGAGGAGTAGTTTCTCAAAGAACACTTTTAGCTCCGTAATAGGCAAAACTACCAATTGAGCGATGTTTTTCCCGCCTACATGTACATACTGCGCTTCGGGCCTCAGGCGACTGCCTTTGCAAGCAGAGCAGGTTGTTTTTCCCCGGTAACGAGCCAGAAGTACGCGGTATTGAATCTTATACTGGTTTTCTTGTACAAAAGTAAAGAAATCGTCTATGCCATTCAAACCGCGGGCGCCATGCCAAAGCAAGTCTCTTTCCTTATCCGTAAGATCGTAGTAGGGACGATGTATAGGGAACTTGTATTTCTCGCTTTTACGGATAAAATCGGTAAGCCATTCGCCCATCACTTCTCCTTTCCAGCAGACTACGGCTCCCTGGTAAACAGAGAGGTTTTTATCGGGAACGACCAAGTTTTCGTCTATCCCGATCACCTTGCCAAAGCCCTCGCATATGGGGCAGGCGCCTACCGGATTGTTGAAATTGAACATCATTTCAGTAGGTTCTTCAAAAGTAATGCCATCGGCTTCGAACTTCTTGGAAAATTCCTGCATGACAACGCCTTCGGATGTATAGATACGGATGATGCAGGTACCATGTCCTTCAAAGAAAGCTGTTTCAGCCGAGTCGGCTAACCGGCTCTTCAACGTCTTGTCACCCGAAACCGTCAGTCTATCTATTAACAGCTCGATATTGGGAGAAGCCGGCAACGCATCATTTTCCAGCACGTCCTGAATGCGGTACGTCTCATCCTGAATAAAGAGGCGGGTATATCCTTCTTTTTGCAAAATCACCAACTCTTCTTTCATACTGCGCTCTTCGGGCAGAATGACCGGGGCAAAAACGGCGAAACGCGTTTCTTGAGGATACGAGAGTACCCAGTTTACAATGTCACTCGTTTGGTGCTTCTTCACTTCTGTGCCCGATACGGGAGAAATAGTTTTCCCGATACGCGCAAACAAGAGGCGGAGGTATTCATACACCTCTGTAGAAGTACCCACCGTAGAGCGGGGATTACGGGTATTTGTTTTCTGTTCAATAGCTATGGCGGGAGGAATACCTTTAATATAATCACATTCCGGCTTGCTCATTCGCCCCAAAAACTGGCGCGCATAAGCGGACAAACTTTCCACATACCTGCGCTGTCCTTCGGCATACAGCGTATCAAAGGCAAGCGACGATTTACCGCTACCTGATAGCCCCGTAATCACAACCAACCGATCTCTCGGCACCTCCACATCTATGTTTTTCAGATTATTGACGCGAGCGCCTTTAACCAAGATACAATCCTTCTCTTCCATTATAAGACTTACTTTCTGCAAACTTTCTGCAAAGGTAGGAAATAATGATTAAATAAGAATAATTTTGTATCTTTGCAACCTAATATTGAAACCATATGTGTGGAATTGTTGGGTATATGGGGAATAGAGAGGCATACCCCATCTTAGTAAAAGGACTTCATCGTTTAGAATACCGCGGTTATGATAGTGCGGGAGTTGCGTTGGTTAATTCGAATGGAGATTTAAGTATCTATAAAACAAAAGGTCGTGTATCAGATTTGGAGGAGTTTTGCCAAAGCAAAGATACAACCGGAATGATTGGAATTGCACATACCCGATGGGCTACGCATGGTGAACCCAATAACGTGAATGCACATCCCCATTATTCCGAATCGGAAAACTTAGCCTTGATTCATAATGGTATTATCGAAAACTATGCTGTTCTGAAAGCGCGGTTGATGCAAAACGGCTATCATTTCAAGAGCAATACGGATACCGAGGCGCTCATCCAATTAATAGAATACATCAAGAAGCAGAATAAGGTGGATTTGTGTACAGCCGTACAATTAGCCTTGGGGCAGGTAGTCGGTGCGTATGCCATCGCCGTGATGGAAAAAGGACAGCCCGACTTACTGATAGCTGCCCGCAAAAGCAGCCCGCTGGTACTGGGTATCGGCGACGACGAGTTCTTCATTGCCTCCGACGCTTCACCCATTATTGAATATACCAACAAAGTAATCTATCTGGAAGACGAGGAAATCGTAATTGTAAAGAGGAACTTGCAGCCTAAGATTGTCACCATCGGGAATGTGGAAAAGACCCGCGAGATAATTGAATTAGAAATAAGCCTGAATGAGTTGGAGAAGGGCGGATACGATCATTTCATGCTCAAAGAGATATTTGAACAGCCCCGCACCTTGCGTGATTGCATGCGCGGACGTATCGACGTATCATGCAGCCAGGTAGTTCTCTCGGGAATCATCGACCACAAGGAAAGATTCAGAAACGTGAAACGTATCATTATCCTGGCATGTGGCACCTCTTGGCATGCCGGATTGATAGGTGAATACCTGTTTGAGGAGTTTTGCCGGATACCGGTAGAGGTGGAGTATTCGTCGGAGTTTCGATATCGCAATCCGGTAATTAATCCTGATGATATAGTGATTGCCATCTCTCAATCGGGCGAAACAGCTGATACATTAGCCGCTATTGAGCAGGCTCGGCAAGCAGGCGCTTTTGTGTATGGCATCTGTAATGTGGTAGGCTCGTCAATAGCCCGCAACACCCATTCTGGTTCATATACGCATGTAGGCCCCGAGATAGGAGTAGCTTCCACCAAAGCCTTTACGGCCCAACTGCTGGTGCTCGCCATGATGGCACTTTCTGTTGCTCATGAGAAAAACACCCTCACGGAAGAACGTTACCTCAGGTTGCTGAATGAACTAAACGTCATACCCGACAAGATAGAATGGATACTCAACACAACGAACGACTCTATAAATAATCTGTCCAAGATATTTACCTACGCCCACAACTTTATCTATCTGGGGCGGGGCTACAACTACCCGGTAGCTTTGGAAGGAGCTTTGAAACTCAAGGAAATATCCTATATACATGCCGAAGGTTATCCTGCTGCAGAAATGAAACACGGCCCGATAGCCTTAATCGACAGCGAGATGCCGATAGTGATAATAGCTACCGATAACGGTATGTATGAGAAGGTAATCAGTAATATTCAGGAGATAAAAGCCCGCAACGGACGCGTCATTGCCGTGGTAAGCGAACATGATACAGTGGTAAAAGCCATTGCCGATTATGTGATTGAGGTGCCTGCTACGGAAGATTGTTTCGACCCGCTACTGACAACCATCCCCCTGCAACTCCTCTCCTATCATATAGCCGTAAATAAAAAGCGGGATGTGGATATGCCGCGAAACCTTGCCAAATCGGTTACGGTTGAATAAAGTCGGTTATTGAAGTGCTGCCTGCATCCGCTCTATCAGCTCGTTTCCTAGCTCCGTCTTCCGGCGGATATGGTCTAAGGTTTCATTCACGAAAGCATTCTTCTCAAACTCGCCACGCACTTGATCAAAGTCGAGATTACGGTCTCCCTCGCCTCCATCTACGCCAAAGCCAATGCGAGAACCCAAGGCAAACTCCTTTTGAGCATCGGCATAGAGCAATCTGTCTAAAGTTACCACACTCTCTTTCCACCCTTCCACTATTTGGATCACATCGGCGACGGTAAATTCATCAATCGTTTTACCTATTCTTTTTTGTATTTGGTCTATTGCCCAAGTCCATTCATACGTATAATAGCTGTTGTGCATATCGGCAAAAAAGGCTGCTATATCTTCGAGCGAATGGGTCTCGTCCGATTCTATTTCTGTCAGGAGCCGTTCTATTTCGCTCTTAGGCGAAATTAATCCGGCTATGTCCAGCCATTCGCCCATACCAATAGTGGTATCGGGGCGGAGGCGTTCGCGAATGGCTTCGCCACTCTCAAAGCGGATATTCTCTAAGCGCTTAATCAGGGAATTACCTAAGAACTTCTGAATAGCCATCTCGTAGAGTTGCAGGCCTTTTTCCAATGATTGGGGTTTAATCTTGCAACTTTGGTAGGAGTAGAAATCGGAAGTCTCGCCGGATATATGTTTCAATTGCGTCAAGATGTCGATGGCTTTCATCATCCGGTGGATGGTGAAGGGGCTGAGGAGGTTGAAGTTGATAAAGTCCAATTGATGCGGGTCAGTACGTTTGTCACGCTTCGGCCATTTCTGCGCATCGCGAATGGTTCCCACGCTACGCAGGTTGACTCCCGGCACCAGCACACTATCGTCTCCACTCTCAATCAGGTAGGAGAAGGGAATGTCAGAGGTGTCGGAATGTTTATAGTGTCTACCCATAACCAAGGTAAAGGGTCCTATCTTGGCCGGCCAAAGAATATAGGAATCACTCGTCGTCTTTGAGCCACGCTCTACAATACCCTGATGGATGGGACCCAGTTTGTACATGTGGTTACTCTGGTTGGATCCACTTCCTGCATTCAGGAAGGAGAAATAACCAGCAATCAGAAGGGTAGACTTATGATGGGTCACGGTATACGGGCCTGCAAATATAGCGCAAGCCTCGCCGTGCATCCCCTGGCAATTCGCAAAGAACAGGGAATGTTCGGCTGAATATTGCTTTCCCAGAATACAGCCTTGTCCTATAAATGTATGGAATATCTCTACGCCTTGCGATACTTCCGAGCCTGTGCCGATGATAAAATCCTCAGCTATCACGCCCGGTCCGAAGTAAGTAGGAGCTGACTCGTTGCTGTTGATGGTTCCGTTTGTTATCCGGTAGCTTCCGTCCATTCGGGTATAAGCGCCTACCCGCAAGTTGCGTAAGGTGCGGCAATTGGTAAGCTTGGCATGATGGCCTATTGTGCCCCGGTCTGAGGATACAGAGCGGGTATAGTCGTTAATCAGTTCCGTTATCCGGTCTACTATAACAGATTTATGGCGGTAAAGAGCCAGAATATAAGCCAGATGAGCGGACAGGTGGTCGTAGATTGGCACTTCTCTCCCACCTGTTTCGTTCAGTACGCTGACTAAGGTACCATTACCAAAATCGCTTACTCCGTCTACTGCCAACAGGTCTACATTCTCAATGACAACGTTGTCCTCAATGTTGTAATTGGCTATATAATTACGAATCTGCCCGATATATACGTTATTCCCTATCCGGCAATTGTGGATGGTCGCGTTGAAAAGGCCGGTATGCTTCTTCACGCCACCGAAAAAAGTCACCTCGCCTTCAAACAATCCGATTTGCACCTGACCCGAGAAGTTGGTGTTGCGGATGTATTCGGTGGTGAAGCCTTCAGCTACTTCTACCTGGCGCCAATCATCGCATCGACAGATTTGCTCTGTTAGCGACGATATTTCGCTTGCTGTTAATTTGCGGTATTTCATTCGTATCCTTTTGAGTTAGCGTCTCTTCAATCAGCGCAGGGACGCTTAGTATTTCGAGGGCTTTCTTTAATACAGGGTCTGCTTTCAGGTCTTGTATCATTTCGCCTTTTTCGTAGTAATAACGCTTTGTTATTTCAGAGGCCAACAGAGCCTTAATCTCGGGTTTGAAGCGTTCGAAGTCACGGTCTATATCAGGCGTCAGCTTGGCAGCCAGGGTCTGAAAGGTAACCGAGTCTTCATCTTCCAGATATCCCTCAAAACGGGCTGCATCTTTCAGGCTATTCAGCAGTTTCCCACTTTGGCGGTCGTAGCTGAAATTCTTTTCTTTGGCATAGCTCTTGAAGGCTTCAAAGTCTTCGTCGCTCACGACAAACTCATCAATGGGAGCTATCGTTTTATGTTTCTGCACATAGTCGGTCACGAAATCAAACAGGATATTATAGTCGCTTGCCATATAATAAAGCAAGGTGGGCGTTTTAGGCTCTGCTACTACAAAATCGGGAGTTACACCACCGCCATCACGAACGGGGCGTCCCTTCGAGGTGTAGAATACCGACGTGAGACTATCAGGTATATGTGCCACGCTTCCGTCGGGATTCCTGTGGCTATAGTCTATCTGCTGGATGCAACGTCCGCTGGGGATGTAGTATTTGCTGATTGTCACCTTCACTTGTCCGTTGTAAGGCAAGTCACGGGGAGATTGCACTAATCCTTTTCCGAATGAGCGCTGGCCTACCAATACCGCCCGATCCATATCCTGTAAGGCGCCCGATACAATCTCGGCTGCCGAAGCAGAGCCGCCATTGATTAAGACGGCAAGCGGAATAACCGTATCAATCGGCTCACTTGCCGTTCGATATACCCTGTCCCACTGGCGAATCTTCCCCTTAGTAGACAATACCTCTTTCCCTTTCGGAACAAACATATTTACGATCTGCACCGCACTCTCAAGTAGTCCGCCACCATTGTTGCGAAGGTCCAAGACAAGGGATTTTATCTGGTGATTCTTGCGCAAATCTTCAAAGGCAAACTTTACTTCACCGGCGCTCTTGTCGGTAAAGCCACGAAGATATATATAACCCACATCGTTGTTTCGCACACCGTAATAGATTACCTGGTCTACCATCACCTGCTTACGAATCACCTCGACGGTGCGGGGCTTCTTCTCGCCCGGACGTTGGAACTTTATCTTTAGCTTTGTATTGGGCGGACCTTTCAACAACTCGCTCACCCTGTCGCTTGCGGCTTTTTCTACATTCACCGTGTCGATCGTGAGGAAGCGGTCGCCCGCCATAAGTCCGGCCAATGCGGCAGGCATATTCTCAAACACTTCTGAAACAATCACTCCCTCGTCACGTTTGGTGATATAGGCGCCCACACCGGCATATTCACCGGTGGTCATCAGTTTCATGGTCTCCATATCCTGTTCGGGGTAATATTCGGTGTAGGGATCTAAACTGCCCAACATGGCGTCTATACCTTTACGAACCGTTTTATCCACATCGATAGAATCCACATAAAACATCTCCACCTCTTTTACCAGCGCATTAAATATTTCGAGCTGCTTGCTTACTTCAAAGCGATTATCGTTCTGCGCCTTTACCGCTATATTGCCTGTTAAAAGGAAGAAGGCGAGGATTCCTGCTACCCTTTTTTGTTGTATCCAGTTAAGCATATTTTTTTATTTGAGAATTTAGGGGACAAATGTAAACAATAATCCCTTGTTTAAACCAGTATCTCTTTCACTTTTAACTTTATTTGTTCCCATTCGCCGGCAGGGATTTGCGGGCCGATGACGGCCACCACATGCCCGGCCAGCAGCGAACCGATGCGTGCTGACTGCTGCAGCGTTGCTCCAATCGACTGCCCATAGAGGAATCCGGCAGCAAAATTATCGCCTGCTCCGGTGGTATCGAGCGGCTTTCCACCGTAAGCATCCACATGGACGGTTTCGCCTCGGGCGCTTACCAGCGCCCCCTCTTTACCCAGCGTAACAATGGAGATATCCACCCGCTTAGCTAATTCAAGATTGGCTTCACGAGCCTCCAGGCCGGTAAAGGCTTTCGCCTCGCCTTCATTTGATAAAAGAATGTTTACATAGTTAGTTATCAAGTCGTCCAATACATCCTTGAAGGCGTTTACGATATTGAAGTTTGACAAGTCCAGCGCAACCTTCACGCCAAGTCTACGAGCCTTTTCCATCGTAGAGCGCACCAGCGGCTCGTTCACAATCATGTAGCCTTCGATATATATACAATTGTATTGTGCAAGCGTCTCTTCGGTTATGTCGTCCGGCTTAAGAGTGGGAGCCGGGCCAAGGAAAGTGGCCATCGTACGTTCCCCATCGGGCGAAATCATCACCGTGCAACAACCCGAAATACCGTCCGTCTTCACAAAGTAAGGCGTAACGCCCACTTCCAGCAACGCTTTTTCATAGTAATCGCCCACAGCATCCCGGCCAATCTTACCCAGAAAGCCTGAGTGATTGCCCAGATTTGCCAACGCCCGCATCGAGTTACAAACCGAGCCGCCCGGCGACTGTGTCCTTTCCAAATGCGCCAACGTACGCTGAATAACAACCATTTGATTCTCATCAATCATATCCATAGCCCCTTTCACGATGCCAATATCCGTCAACGATTTGTCGCTATTCAACTGCAGCAACACATCCACCAAAGCATTTCCTAAACCTATTATACTCATTATCTTAATTTTTTTTCTGCAAATATATTGCATATTTGGAAAACATCCCGTACTTTTGTCCCCGAAATTCTTCCTTAGCTCAGTTGGTTAGAGCATCTGACTGTTAATCAGAGGGTCCTTGGTTCAAGTCCAAGAGGGAGAGCTGAAAATTAGAGGCAGTTACGATATGTTCGCGGCTGCCTCTTCCCGTTTGGAACATACAATTCACATACAAGTTGGGGGATTCTATGAAATTGGAAGAAGAAAAAGCTGCTTAAAATTACATGGCCAAATCGTTGCTGAATTGTCTGGATACAAATGTTGCAAGCCTTTCGGGGCTTATTTTTAGAGGCAAAACTTAATACGGCACGAATTCTCACAAACTCTGCATCCATATATGGGGGCACTTTAAATTAGGTCTTGTGCCTTATCGCGGAATATATTTTGTAGTGGCAGATGATAAAGAGCTTATTTACTGACTTTTTTTAACTGAATTTCAATTACAAAAGTTTCATCTCAGAAAACAAGCGGAGTGGGGCATAACCGATTGAAAGATAAGATAAAAAAACTCCCGCCTGCTTTTTGAATTTGCTGACGGGAGTTTACTATTTGTCAGCAAGGTTTTTATTCTTTGATTATATTCATCGTAATAATTTAATTTTCACTAAATAAACGCCTTATAGCAATATCGAGACTCTTTAGCATTGCGATCCAGTATTGTTAGTAATCTTATAAGCTCTTGCAGAACTCCGAGGACGGATTTGAGTTTGCATTCGATGATGTGAGCATTTGTCTACCACCTCATTGATATTTGATGTCGCCTTCCAAGTCTATTTTGACTTCATCTTTCTAAATCCTTTATTGATAGCGCAAAACCCAAAATAAAAAATACTAAAGCCAATATACCGAGTGGAATTTTTCCCCACAGGCTGCTACTGATGGCGTTTGTTGTTGCACCAATAAGTAGAATTGCTGCTAATGGAAAAAGGAGGAAAATGGCACAGGCACATCCACATCCACCTAAGCCACTTAACTCTTATTTATTTGTATTTTTATTAATAGTCTTCATAAATTTACTATTTTTTACCTATTGTATTTATTTATTATTCTCTTTATTATGGTTTTTGTCTATCAATTACATCGTTAATCTGACTAATAACTTTGTCTAATTTGGGAGTGTTACTATGATAATATAGATTGTTTGTATCATTTGTGCCTCCAAGGTCGGAAAATAAAAGTAAAAAGTAGTTTCCACTCAATACTGCTGTGGCTATATCAATTCCTATTTTGCTTATTCCTGTACCAAAAATTGTTTCTTGTAGGGTCACATTTTCCCATTTTCCAACATTGAGAAGTTCTTTACGAAAGTCACCCTGCTGAGCAGGAATATCAACTATTCCGTCACCTATAGATGACCAACGTATTTCCGATTTACTATACATTGATACTGATATTGCATAAAGTTCGGCAGTTCCACTATTTTTTTTATATTGATTCCAATCATTTCGCAAACCAGATAGAGGATAATTTCCATTTTCATCTGCAAAACCACCAAGGTCTCGGTGAGCGTCACCTCGTTGTTGTTTTGCCACCCACGCACTAAAATTACTTATTAGCCCTGGTATTTCATCTTTTCCGCCCCATACTGTTCTTGCATAATTGTTTGGTTGATATGGAGTATCAACTGTAATAATCTTAATTTCTTTTTCTGGATTATTCTCTGCATAATACATCCCGTATCTGATACTTGCTAATCCACCCATAGAATGTCCTATGAAAACAACATCAGCAAAGTGTCCCTCAAACTCTTTTACCATTTCATCCATTTGGCTAAACTGCTCATTAAAAGACAAATTTCCTGCAGACAATTCTATCCTAACCAAAACATTAGCTCCTTTGTTAGTCTGAGTATTTATGACATCTTTCACATTTACAATTGGGTCATCTAATCTCCATATTTTTGGACTTTTCACATTGTCCTTCATCGTTACATATCCCAAATCGTAATATTTATTTTTATTGCTTTTTAATGATTCAACTGTTTTTTCAAAACAAGTAACATCACTATTAAGTCCGTGTGTCAGAAAAATTAATTTTCCTTTTTGACGAACTGCTAAATCGTTACCATCTTTTTTTACATAAGCCTGACCATTTTCAATCCAATGATTAAGCGGGTCACCTCTATCATCAACCATTATCACAGCCCATTGATAATTTTTTATTCCATCTGCAGTGATTTCACCTGAAAAAACTTCCACTGTTTTTGCAGTGTAACTTCTTTCTGTTCTTTCTGCTTCAACAAATACAGTAAATTTATTGCCCTCTCCAACAATAAATGCGCCAAGACCATTTGCACCCATATCTCCATTGCTTGACCACATTGTATAATCCATCTTAACAGTCAGTTTTGTGTTATTTTGGTCGTAAAATGATACATACATATTGTCCTGTTCTGCAATTGGGCCACTGAAGTTCTTATTTACCAAATAAAGGGGGGAAGCATGGTATGTTCCTTCTATTAGTGGAGGTTTATTACCGCCGTGTATTTCAAGGCCAAGTTCTTCCAATGTTTCAATATATTCACCAGGAATAATATTGTGTATATCTTTTGTAATACCTTTTTTGTCAACAGAGGGAAGTTCATTGTCACAACTTGCTAAAGCTAAAATGATAGCTAAAAACAAACTACTGAATTTTGTAAATACATTCTTTTTCATCTTATTAATTTTTTACAAAAATTCCCCTACTCATCTGGCTGTTCAGACTCTCCCCGTTTTTTTGAATGGTCTCCGGCTCCATTGTGCTATTTGATTTTCTGTACTGTTGCATAAACTTTAAGTTTTAATATTTAATTTTAAGTTGTTTGTGAAATTTCTGTTTGAATTTACAATCACACGAAAAAGCGTGAAACTGTTCGTTGATTGCTTATTTAGATTAACAGGCTCTGGTAAACCCATTTCCTTCAATAAGTACGAACAGTTGTATGCTTTCAATAGTCTATCAAAATAGTTGCCTGCAATGAGTTTAATATCTTGCCTGTTGATATCATAATAAATAACTATCTTTTACATCAGTAGTTATTATTCCACCTATAACTTTGTTAATCAAACGGTGGGCTTTCACTCGATAAATTATTACTTTCATTTTTGTTATTAATTGTTATTAAATGGTTAATTCAATCATACTTGACAGAGGATTAGTCTGTTATAACTATGGTGTTATATTTTACTATTCTTTTATCGGAGGGGATGGTCATTATCCATCGTTGGATATTATCCAGATTACAGGTATTCGTAAAGGGGATTTTGCTTTTTGTGAAGGCAAAGACCAAGGATATTACTTCCGTTCGTTCTTTTGATTCCTTCTTTGCACGGTAGCGTTGCGTCCGGGGATAGGTGTATATTTCGCCTGCATGCAATAGCTCGGTTGCTTCGGCTGCATTTGGATATATTAATGCTCCTTTGCCCTCTTCGTCGATCCAAAAGATATTTACGTAGCAATCTTTGTAGGGCTTGATGGTGAATATGAAGTCTTCTCCATTACGATAAGGTGCGATTTTTATATTGTCGATAGATGCTTCAAATTCCAAGTCACGCTTCACTTTTCCTTTCTTGATCGTAGCCTCAATTTTTACCACGGAGAAGTAAATTTTGCCGTCTTGCTGAATATGTTCATCCAGCACTTTGTAATTCGTAATCTCTCCCAGCAATTCAGAGTTACTATAACTAACAAAGTGCGTTACCCGTTCTGAGATAGTTCCTGTATTTATCAAGATAAATTCTTCGGATATGCCTGTTTCGCGGAGTGCATTTTCTTTCGCATTCTCTAATGCCAACATTTTGGCTCTTTCAACGGTAAGGCCGGACATATCCCATGAGCCGATAGCTGTTACCCGCATTGTTTGCGAGTAACAACTAAGTACACAGAGTACAATCAGGCATAGAAGGATGAAGCTGCGATTTACCATACCCTTAGTCTTCGTCTATTATAAGATTTGTATTCGTCTGTTTTTCAAACGTATCTAACTTTAGCAGTTTATCTAACTTTTGATGCAGGGCGTCTGTCTTATCCTCCATTTTCTGCTTAATGCTCTTTTGAGCTATATCTAAAGCCTGGCGCGTATTATAAGATAAGCAAACCAGCACTTCAACATTTTTATTCGGCAGTTCCTTGTATATCTCAATCTCATTGAATACCCTGCCCAGATCGGCGGCAATAAATTCTTTACTTGCTTGCAGCGCATTATTTATTGAAGCGGCTTCTTGTTGAGATAACTCATTATTGGCCGTACTGCTTTCAATCAGGGCTGCAATATTGGAACTGATTAATCCGGCAAGTTCCACTTTCGACTGGTGCATGGCCTGCATCTTGGCTGCGCTGGCATTCCCTCCGATCACCCTTGCCTGGGCAACTACATACTCCGGAGCGCCAGTCCCGTCTAACTCAACGGATTTAATCCAGGCGCCTTCAATTTGTTTGTCCAAGGGAAGGCCGCCAATAAATGTTTTGTAGCCACCCTTTTTGTAGGTCTTTGCTTCTTTTCTTGCCTGCTTGATCGCTTTTTTCTTCAAGTCTTTCTTAAGCACTTCGCGCTGGGCTAAATTAGCCTTTAATGGATCAGTTAACTTTTTTTGAGCCATTCCGGTAGAGGCAATTAATATGCCTGCCATTAATACGATAAAAAAATTCTTTGTTTTCATAAGATTGTTTGTTATTAATTTGTTTGTTTACTATATTATCTGATGAAAATCTGATTTGTGACACTTTCTTCAGAAATTAATTTAAAAATAGTATGCGAGCCTTCTTGTTTTTATACCGCGTCATGGCCCTGCCAATGGGAGCACCTATATATGTAGGGTCGCATACTACATATCTTTCCTTGTTGATATCTACATAATCGCCTGACACTTCATTGCTTTTAAACTTTACGGCTGTAGCCACATGATCATCGTAATCCAAAAGGACTACTTCTAATCCGAGAAAACTGCGTACCAAATGAGAAAACAAAATTGCCCTGTCTTCACAGTCTGAAAAAGGAAAATGAAACATCTCTTCTGCAAAGAAACATTTCTCATGACCCAATTGTTCTGTATCTGTTTTATAGGCAAATCCTTTTTGTACAAAATATATCAGATAGCCGACAGCTTCCCGTTCACTTTTTTCTTTAAGGAAGGGAGTTAGTTCTTTTTCCAAGCTTTTACATGTTGCGACGGAGATAGGGGTATTCGCGTAGACACTAAACTCTGTCTGCGGATACGCTTGATAGAAAGTTATAAGATTCTCATTGTATTCAATTGTGTATTTGCTTTTTTCTACTGTAATTTCCCTCATTTTCGTTTGCATGGATAAACGTACCGGCATTTTTGCAGTCAAGTTCAGACTCACTTTGGAGGGTTCATAGTTGAGTCTGTACGAAAAAACCTGACCACCAGAAATTGCATCCGCGCTTATCACATAATAATTTCCATCCGGGAGATGAAGAAAAGGCTTGCCATACACTTCTGTTTGGAAGGCTAACAATGAGATTAACGTATTTCCAACCCGTCCTATCTTTGCTCGATAGCCCGTTTGGTTCAGTATAAAAATGGAAAAGACAGTCTTCTCGTTTACCTGAACGGGCAAGTAATAAACATCGGACACTTGAAGAATCAATTGGTAAAAGCCCCAATCATTCAGGTACATCTCCTCCTTTACGTCTAACAACTCTTGAATCAATTGCTGATAGGGCGTGTGGGATAGTTGACGCCAAAAGGATGCTATTTGTTTCTCCTGCACATTCACCAGTCTTCTCCCAAATCCTTCAAATTTACTAATTTCAATAGGGGTATCAAAGTAACTCAGCTTTATCGTTTCTTCCGTTTTTTTCTTTTGTGTATCTACAGATGGAAACTTTTCTACTGACTGATAAAGCGGTGTCGGAACAATGCTGTCTACGACTACCTCTGTAGGAGGATTCGTGTCTTTATCCTCAATATAGCGAGTGTCCTCGTCAGGCAGAGGAGTAACAGGCACCTGTTTAGCCTGTTGAAGTGTAAACTGCTCCCAACTGCGCTCAAGATATTCGGCATACTCCCGATTGATAGAGTCGCGAAATTGGCTGAGTTGTGTTTGTGCCTGCATCCTAAACGATTCAAACTGTTGCTGATAGATTGCGTTTGCCTGAGCGGATACTCCACCTGCACAGGTGCAAACAATCCCAGTACATATAATATATATGAACTTTTTCATTTGACTTTTTTCAAGTTGTTATTTCACTAATTTCCACGTTTCCCAAACATCCACTATGTCGTAAGATGTTTGTATCTTAGGGGTTTGCATTTTCTTATTGATATTAAAAGCATTCAATTTCACATGCTGAATCACATAAGTCGCCAAATCAAGATACGTCACATCGCCTTTATTCTCATGGAGTTTCTCCAACAGGAAATAGGTGAACATGCTATGCTTCTTTTCTTCAAACGGATAGGCTATTTCCGCTTCGGAAGTGGCGCTGAACACCACTAAATTGCCATATAAAGTTTCTTCTTTGGGTGTGATTTCTATACCTTTGCCATTCAGCATGGCAGTCAAAGCTCCACCACTGCTGTATCCGCTAAAGCAAGCATCTAAAAACACGGTGGCAGAAAGTGGCTTCATATCCGACAGCTCCTTATACAATTGTTCAGCTCGCAAGGCTGCCTGCAGAGTCATCGAGCTGCCGTCGGTCGGGATTAAGTACATGCGATTGTCTTTTATGTCCGACATGCCATGCCCTGAATAATAAAACAAGAGGCGTATATTCCCGTTATTGGCTTCCGAGGCATTTTTCAGGAACTGTATAGACTGTAGCATTTCGCCATACGTAGCATCTGTTTTCTCAAAGATGTTCTTTTCAGGTATCCCCAATGTTTTCGTGCAATAAGCTTTAAACACATTGGCGTCATTGGCAGAGAAACGAGTTTCCGCCTCATACAGGTAATGCTCATTACCAATAATGACTGCATACACATCCTGGCTCATTCGATTGATTTCCGGGATATCGGTATCTACATCCTTAGTAGCTATTTGTTTAGGAGGAATCATAGAGGCAGGCGGGACAACTCCACCTGATGCCGGATTGCTTGTCACGGATTCATTGGAAAGCGGCTTGACATATTTGGAAGGTGATTTGCTATCGTAAGCAAAAGTTTCTCCTGAAGGAAGGCTAAAAGTCAATTTGTCTAACTGAATCGTATTCCCCGAAAAGAGAAAGTCCGGTTGGGATACGTTCAGTAAATCAAACTGGCTTACAAATTGCTTGGCAACCGCTCCACGTTGAACAGGCAGCGTAAATGTTCCGAACTGGGTAGAGCTAATCAATACCGATTCGTTATCAGGATCGTATTCTCCTTCCATC
>BNTS01000036.1 GCA_025996775.1 Bacteroidia bacterium
ACATCAAACCAGCGCAGATTCGTTAAGTTACAGGTTCTCGGATGTTGTTCTTCCTCCCGAAATAATTGACCTGCAGAAAAGAATCAAGAGTAATTTCGGGAAAACGAAAAACAGCGTATATATTCTGGATCCGGAAATGTTTGTGAACACAATCAGGGGAATTAATTATTATTACAGGCGAAAACTTATTAATGACGAGGAATTACGGTTACTGAAGGACGATTTACTTGGACTGGTCAATTTAATGGAAAAGTCGATGCAAACCGGTATTTTTGATTCCTGCTCAAGATTCTATTTTTATCTTTCGTCAGTCAGTATCGAATCTAACAGTGCTTATATCATGTACGATGATCACAGAATATCTCATTTTCAGATATATCTTGTCAATCCGATAGTTATTCATAATTCTGAATTATGTATTGTACATAAAAACTGGCTCGAATCGTTGAAAAAATACTCTACACTTATTACCCGCTCGCAGGAAATACTTCAGATAAAGTATCTCAATCAACAGCGGATGTACATAGAGAACATTGAAAAAGCCGGATATGCAGAAACGTGTACGTCCGGTTTGGGGGCGAGTGAAAACTCACTATAGAAATACGGCAGAGCGCTGGATGCTTAGCCTGCATAATTATATTGACAATAATAATCATTATACGAACAATCAAATCAAAAAATACGCATAAAACGAAACAAAATGGGGATATGGATGAATATGTTTTGCAAACAGACATAAATAAGCGGAGAATTTGTCAAAAATATTATCGAATATGTCGTTGAAATATAGTTATTTTACATATGAGAATTTAAGGATTCAAAGAAATTGGCAACAAAAAGAAAAGGCATTAACATTAAAAATCAGTATAAACAATGGATAATTCATGGTATGATAATTTTTTGGATTCTCTTTACGAGAGGTATCCCCATAAAGCTCAACTGACCGAAGCGCTAATGGATTTACTGACTATCGAACGCGAAGCGGTATACCGAAGATTGCGCAAGGATGTTATATTTCATTTTCATGAAGCAATTAAAATAGCAAAGGCATGGAATATTTCCATCGACGCTATTATAGACGTTGATACCGGATATTCACATCCATTCCGGTTACAAACATTGAAGTATATCAAGCTCTCAAAAAAAGATATAGAGGCAATGAACGCTTTCGTCGATTGGCTGAACCGGTTCGTGTCTTTTCCCGATTCGGAATACATGGAAGTTTCCAATACATTGCCACGTTCCCTTTTTTTAGGATTTCCACAGTTGATGCGGTATTATATATTCAAATGGATGTACCAGTATGGAACAGAAAGCGATATTTATCCTTTTGCGCGGGTTATTCCTTCGAAAGAGGTACTTCAAATAGGAATCAGTTATGGCAACAGTTTTAAAAACATGGCAGATGTAGGATATATTTGGGATCCATTGATTTTTAATTATTTAGTCAATGATATTAACTATTTCACTTCTATATATCTGATTACCGAAGAAGACAAGGAATTGTTAAAGAAAGAATTGTTGGCCTTTCTGGATTATTTGTCAGATGTTTCATCCAAAGGTTGTTTCCCCGAAACGGGCAACCGTGTCAATATATATATATCGCAAATAAATATAGATACCAATTACAGCTACTTTTATTCCAAAGACATAAGAATAAGCCGGATAAGAACATTTATCAAGCATGAAATGTATTCGACAGATACGGGAATGACTGAAAATTTCAAGAAATGGCTAAACTTAAAGAAAAGGTCTTCTATTCAAATTTCGGGTGTAGATGAGCCGCAGCGAATAGAATTTTTCATAAAACAGAGGCAATTAATCAGTGAATTGTAGGAAATGGCAAAAAACGTGTGTGGAACCGGTAAAATCCTCGTTAAACATGCTTGCCCTGTTTTTTATTTCGCAAAATGAGTAATTCCACATTATATTTTTGCATTTTTCCGAACAAATAAAAAATATCATCCTTGTAGCCTCTTAAATCGTATGTCAATTGCACGCGGATATCCGCGAATCGTCTTGCTTACTATCTGTCTATCTGCTTACTTTGCTGATTAAATACAGAATATTTATTTGTCATGAGCAGTTTAGTAAAATTCAAATTTCTTGGTTCGGTTACGGCATTATTCGTTTTCGCCTGTATGCAGGCGCAGGTAACGGTTGGCTCCGGCGAACAGCCGGCTAAGGGAGCCTTGCTGGATATAAAGGAGCAGGCTGCTGACGCCGACAATGTAACGGCGACAAGTGGCGGATTAGTATTACCTCGCATAAAACTGAAAAGCCTTGCCACAATGGAGCCTTTTATCCCAGCCAATGACCCCGACTGGATAAACAATACCCAGACGCGCATCAAGGAGCGCCATGCCGGGCTAATGGTCTATAACCTGACCGCCGACGCAATTTTTAAGCCGGGCGCATATATATGGGACGGAGTCCGCTGGCAGTCATCGGAAGACTCTATTCCAAAAGCATATAACGGCTTGTCCATAGGCAATGATTCTCTCTTTCTCGGAGGAACATTGACGAAACCTACAACGGTCGATCTGGCGAACAATACCCTCAGTTTGACAGGCAGGGATACGCTTCATATTGCCACACCGGTCAATTTAAATGATCTTTTGGCTTATCTTGGCGGGGGAAATGCACCGGCAGACGGAATGCTCTTCATGTCGGACGCCGATGGCAATGCCTCGTGGAAGCCTCGCAGCACCTTGCCTTCTACGCCTTCGGCTGTCTTTACCGCAGATGGGATTACAGTCGATATGAAAGATAATACGGCCCAACAAACTCTGATTAATACGGGAACATATATTGAGATTCCTCCCGGACGCTGGCTCGTGGTTGTTACCATGCACGCCAATATTACCGGCAGCAATGTCAACGCCAACCATTGGTTTTGGGTGCGCAGTTCCTTCATCAAAGAAGGCGAGACGCAAGTTGATCCGGCTTACTTTGAGGGGAGCAACCAACTCATATCCGGCCGGACTTACAGGGATGATACAACCCTGAACGGTTATGTGATTATGAAAAATCCAACCCAGGCAAAAATGAAATTCTTCTACTGCGTAGGCCGGATAGACGTGAATGCAGGTAACAGTGCAAGGCCCTACCTGAACAAGTTTGGCTCTTCGT
Source organism: Bacteroidia bacterium (assembly GCA_025996775.1). GTDB lineage: Bacteria > Bacteroidota > Bacteroidia > Bacteroidales > Tannerellaceae > DFXE01. Next base: position 3,133 of record BNTS01000036.1, read on the forward strand.
TCTGGAAAGAAAATTCGATTGTCGCCTTTGCCTTGGCAGAGTAAATTTCAAATTGTAAACTAAAATCACAAATTGAATATGGAAACAAGAATACATGCAAAGACTTGCTTGACGGCAGTATGCTTAGCCTTAATTGCGGGCAGTATGCAAGCGCAGGTAACCATCGGTATGGGAACTCCTCCTGCACGGGCAGCTCTTTTAGAACTAAAAACGCAGGAAGCGGCTAATCCGCCGGACGCCAACGATGAGGCCAATGTAACTTCTACGCGAGGAGGACTGTTGCTGCCGCGCGTGAAACTGGCGAATCCTGCTACGCTGGAACCTTTCATTTCTGCTTCCGACCCTGATTGGGTGGATAGCATCCGGACGCGGATAAAGGAACTGCATACCGGGCTAATGGTTTATAACCTGACTGATGATGCGGCTTTCAAGCTGGGCTTTCATACATGGAACGGACAACGCTGGATTCGCGCCGGTTCCTTTTCGCTGGCAGCCGCCAACGGACTCTCGCAAACAAATGGCGTTTTCCAACTGGGCGGTATGTTGGACAGGCCTACGACGATAGACCACAGCCAACATAGCTTCAGCCTGTCGGGTGCAGGAGCGGTAGAGGTTGGCATCCCCGTTCAGCTCTCCGGTTCCCTTGCATACACGGACGGGCTGCCGGGCAACGGAAAAGTGCTTACCTCCGATGCTGCGGGCAATGCCTCGTGGCAAGACGATATAACCATTCCCCATGTCACGCCTACGGGTGTTTTTTCCTCATCCGGTTCTTCATTGGCGTTTTCCTCATACACCAACACATGGGTAAATACGGATACTTATATTTCTTTGCCCCAAGGGCGGTGGATGATTATGGTAACAATACTGGCCAATATCACAAATGTTAGTAATTCCAACCGCTACTGGCTGGAAAGCACCTTCGTGAGAGAAGGACTGCAAGCGCCCGACCCGGCCGACTATGTAGGCACGAACCGGTTAATATCCGGCTCCCTGAACGGAGGCTTCAACATTATAAGCGGCCACGTTGTGCTGGAAAACAAGAGCAGCAATGCCGTAAAGTTTTATTACCACGTTGGCCAGGGCAAGATGCTCGGCGGCGCTTCCAACGCGGCGCTCGACCATATAGGGAGCAACGAGTGGGGAGAAAACTCCATTGTAGCCTTTTCATTAGTGGAGTAGTGTTTCTATTATAAATGACAAAAGCAAAATAAATATGAAAGCAAGAATACATCAAAAGATTTGGCCGGTAATGCTCTGCCTGGCCTTATGCGCAGGCAATATGCAGGCACAGGTAACGATTGGCTCCGGCGAACAACCGGTTAAGGGGGCTTGGCTGGATATAAAAGAGCAGGCTGCCGGTCCCGGCAATGTAACGGCGACTACCGGTGGTTTGCTATTGTCGCGTGTAAAGCTGAAGGATACAACAACGCTGGAACCCTTCATCCCTGTAACCGACCCCGACTGGGTAAATCATGCAACCACCCGTATCAAGGAATTGCATACCGGACTGACCGTTTATAACCTGGCAACCGCAACTCCTTTCCGGCCGGGAGTCTATACTTGGAGTGGAAGGCAATGGACATTGGCCAACGCCACTTCCTTTGATACCGGCAACGGCCTGCAACATTCCGGTTATAGCCTTTATCTTGGAGGTTCCCTTTCACAGCCTACCGCGATAGGCTTCGACCATGCGCTCCGCATAACCGGAACCGGCGCCCTTGACGTCTCCGGGACGCTCAACTTGCGCCAATCCCTTAAATATACCAACGGGCGGCCGGATGAGGGCAAAGTACTCATGTCCGACGATGCAGGCAATGCCTCATGGCAGAACAACAACGCTTTGGCAACGACCCCTTCGGCAACCTACGGCAGTGGCGTCACCTTCCGGCTCCGCGGCTATACCAGTAATGCATCATGGGCAAATACGGGAGTTTCCTTAACGATACCTCCGGGGCGATGGTTTGTGATGGTTACGATGCTGGCCAGCGTATCGGGAGGTACTGATGGGAGCGACATCTACTGGTTGAGAAGCAGCTTTATAGAAGATGGTAAAAGTGATATTGACCTGGCTTTTTTTGTCGGTACCAACCAGTTGATTTCCGCACGTATCCATCCTGGACTGAATATCATCAACGGGTATGTTATCATGAAAAACGATGGGCAGACGCCTGTCAAGTTCTGGTACAACGCCGGTCGTGTAAATGTTCTTTCCGGTACGGCAGACTGTACTCTCAACAGCTTCGGCAGCACGCAGTGGGGCGAAAATTCCGTCATAGCCTTCGCGCTCGAATAGCTTTTCCGGACAGTTTATTAACGTGAGTTCAACATAAAAATCTACAGTTTTGACCCCAATATAAGTCTGAAAAAGGCATCTATTATTTTTATTTTCCGGAAAAACTACCTATAAGGACTACCGGGCAATGTTGAGGAAGGTGCCTTCTGTGTGGGAGACGAACTCGGGGGCGTATAGGCATTGCAGGGTAGCAAGGCCGGCGCTGTAGTGTCCGCTGCGGGAGACGTAGGCTGCGTATTCCAGTACGTAGGTGCCTTCGGGGAGGAGATCGAAGTAGAAGTTTTCGGACGCATCCTTGGGGGCATGATAGTAGCGGAGTCTGTCTGCCGTACCTATGCCTGATATATGCCGGGCCGGTTCAAAGCAGCCGGCTCTTACATCTTTCAGGCTGACAAATTCCATCTCGCGGTTGGTGCGAATTGTTATCCTTACGATTACTTTATCGCCTACTTTTAGGGGGCGGTCTGATACCGGGGTGATTTGTCTCTGTGTGCCGTTATTCGTTTCCAGGAAAAGCTTTTTCTCTATATGGAGCGATCCCTTTTGCTTGTCTACTTTGTCCATCTGTTCAAAGTACTGGTTGTAGACAGCTCCCCAGGCTGGGGCCTTTCCTTCTTTGTGGAGGATTAAGGTGTTGAGGGCAGGGGTGATATCGGTTCCGTTTACCGATTCTTTGATGTAGCCGGTAGCTGTCTCGCCGTCACCGGGACGGAAGGCCTTGGCCCCCCATTGCAGGGTGGTACGGTTGTCTTCCGTCAGCCAGTTGCTGCCGGTAGACAAGAGGCTATAGAGCGCATTCACGGTAGAAGGAACGGATTCCCAACTTTGTGTTTGCTTCTGGCTGAGTAGCCATTGCTTCTGTCGGTCTATCTCTTTTGTGTCCGTACCAAGGGTTTGGAATACTTCCATCAAGAGGCTGTGCACATCGACGGGGGAGACAAAGAAACTATTCTCCCTGCGGTTGTTTGCCCAATACATGCCTTTTTCTTCGGATGTGGTAGCTGTTTTTCTGAGCCAGGATAGAATCTCCTGGGCTACTTCCTTCTTTCCGTTTCGTTGCATCAGGATGGCTATTTCGCCTTTTTCGCGCAATCCGGCTTTCTTCCATTGCTTCTCTGCCAGCCCGCTGTAGTAGCGGATGGCTTCACGAGCCTCGCCAAGTTCGGGAATATCGCGGTAAGCACTGCGTACATAGAGGTACTCCAACTGGATGGAGCCGGGGAGGAAGTCTTTGGGCGGATTCTTTAATTTCTTGAAGTCCGCGTAATCCTTTTGGATCTCTTTATCCAAGTAGTTGAGAGCCTTAAACTGCATCTCCTTTTCCTGTTGATTGAACTGTATGGCGCCTAAGTGGGTCAATTGACTCATGCCGTTCAGTATATTCAAGGTAATACTCCGGTTGGGATAGAAGCCTTTGAACCATCCCCATCCGCCTTCTTCATTCTGCTCGCGAAGGAGAACCTGCATGGCAGCTTCCCGTTGCTGAGCCGCACGATTTACGTCGAACAGCAACGCGAGGCGTTCCTTCTGCTCCGTCTCTGTTTGCGCATCCATCACCCAAGGTGTTTCTTCCAGCAGGATGTTTTTCAGTTCCTCGTTCTTTTCCAAGTTGGAGAGAAGGGTTGATGTGGCTCCTCCTTCTGCCGTCCATTGGTCGATCACCTTTTTGATGCGCGGATTTGACTGGGCAATGAAGGCAGCCAAGGTATTGCTATAATAGGAGGCGAACCATGAGATTACGTTGTTGTGGGCAGGCTCTGTGAGGGTAGGCAATGCCTGAACAGCATACCATACCGGATTGCCGGTAAACTCCAGTGTCATACGAAGGGGACGACGGGTGTCAGAAGGTTTTCCGCCGGGAATCGTCACTTTTTTATCGCCTTCGCCCATGAAATAGAAAGGCGTAGCTTCCGTAACCAGAATCTCGTTTGATAGAACAGGGATCAGATGTTGCTCACCATCGCTTCCCGATTCCGAGTCGGCTACGATGCGACAACCAACTAAGCCGGATGTATTCGGCAGACTAATTGACCAGGATACGGTGGACGTAGCGCCAGCCTGTACAGTGAAACTCTTGTGAGCCTCTTTGGTAGGCAATAGTTCTTCATTCTCCGGATTAAACAGTTCCAGACACACCGTGCCGGACGTTTCCTTTTCGGAGAGGTTGATGATTTGCGTAGATATGTTCACCTCATCTCCCCGGCGGATAAAGCGGGGCAGGTTGGGAAGTACCATGAAGGGCTTCTGAGAGATGACCTCATTGGTGTATAAGCCGTATTTCAGGTCGGCAGTATGTGCGAAAGCCTGTAACTTCCAAGTCGTATTACTTTCGGGCAGGGTAAAACTTACCACTAAGTTACCCTCCTTATCCGTTAGCAGAGACGGGAAGAAGAAGGCTGTTTCGTTGAAGTTCGTACGCAAAGATGGTGGAGTAGGAGCGGGAGCCTCGCTCTCAAGCGAAGCCTCTTCAAAGGCATCATCATGCATTTCGGATTCAGCAGACTCAAGAATGGCAGCATCTCCTGCATCCGCCATCATTTTAGCGGCGGGAGTGGCAGAGTAAGCCATAAGCGCCTGATTGCCGAAGCCACCTGCCCGTGTGCGATTAAAATCCAAAGCCCCTTGCCAGTCTAAGCGGTCGAATAGGATGGGACGAACGGCCTTCATATCATCCTCCGATTCAGACATGTTGTTATCTGTGTGCATCCCTCCACCTTCCGTAAAGCGGTTGTAGTAAGGAACGGTGTATGATGAAAGCGCAAAGCGCCAGTCAAAGGGACGTATCTTATCTAAAGAAGCGTCGTACATGCCTGCCAATACCTCGGCTAAAACAGGCTGGGCATTAGCGTCCGTCAGGCGGAACTTCCAAGTTTCCCAGCTTCCAGGAAGGAGTCTGTCACGGAATGTTTCCGGCTTAATGGTCAATGTACGATTCGGTTGACGGCACAGGAAGCTTTTCTGCTCCGTATACAGTTTGCCCTCTTTAATAAAGGTAAAAGCTACAGTAATATCTTTCGCTTGGATTTTGGCAGTGGGAATTGAGAACGTGCGGTTCTCATTGCTCAGCTCAACGCGTTGGCGAGCTAAGCTTATGCCATTGCTGTATAAGTCGTAAAGCACATAAGCTACCTTGTCGGAGGTGCCGAATACAACCTCAATCGTTTCTCCCGGTAAAAAGTCTTTCGCTTCAGTAACGAGCCAGGTATGCGAGGCAACAGGGGGGCGTTTATCACTCTTGCTGTACAGAACGAAATCTTGCTTTTCTTCAACCAAGCGACCCTTGCTATCTGTAGCGGATACAAGCAGCCTTAGTCTTCCGGAAGGCAGCCCTGCCAACAACTTCTTTTCAAGCGGCTCTCCTGAGGTAAATTTTCCTGTTGCTAAAGTCTTAAGGACCTTAAAGTCCTCAAGGTTCTTAAGGTCTTTATCTTCTAAGAGAATAATGCTGTAAGTTCCTGTTATGGGTACTGCTTCACCATTCAGGGTTTTTGCTGAGACAATCAGCGTGGCAGAATCCTTATTTACCAGGTTTCCCAGATTGGAAAAAAGTGCTAAGCTTCTGTCGCCAACGGCGACAGATAAGCGGGCTTCTTGCGTTTCACCTTTACTATCTGTTACCAAAGCAATCACTTCGTAGGATTGATAGGAGAATAGGCTGGTTTTGTCACTTTTCTCAGGCCGGAAGGAGAATGTGAAGGCGCCGTCACTTTGGAGTGTAGTTTTTCCTTCAGCCACCTGCTCTTCCCTTGAACCGGGCATATACATGCGGAAATAGAGTGGACGGCGTATGATGAGGTAGCTCACTTCGCCACTTGTCAGCGCTACGCCTGAATAGGTTTCAGCTTTGCCCCGTATCGTTACCTCGTCTCCGAAAGCTATTTCGTCTTTCAGGGCGGGCAGTTCAATCTTGAAGGTAGGTCGTTTGTATTCCTCAACCTGCACACGGACAGTGTTATTTCCTGTCAGAAGGGTGAACGTCCCGGTTAGTGTTTGACGTGGTAAAGTGAACTCGCCGTGGAAAGAGCCGAATTCGTTAGTCGTAAACTTTTTAGTTGCTATCTCTTTGTAGTTGGCGTCGCGAAGGATTACTTCAAAACTGTGGTTTGTTACCAGCGCCGGATTCTCTTTGTCGCTTGTGTAAGCAATCCCTTTGAAGAAGAGTGTCTGCCCCGGACGGTAGATGCCCCGGTCGGTAAAAAGGCTTACCACCGTTTCAATATGCTCATCCTGAATGCCCCAGCCTCTTCGTGCATAGATGGAAGTAGTTTGAGCAGCCTCATCTCCCGGATAAGTCACTTTGTAATATTGAATTCTTTCGTTTTTTGGCAGTAGAGCCAGTCCGTTTTTATCTGTTTTTACCTCGCCCAGCTTTTGGAGATTCGTGCGTGCTCTTCCGCTATAATAATTTACGGTAGCTCCGGTTACGGGTTTACCGCTCCGGTAGTCTGTTACCAGCGCTTCTACCTGACCCGAATGTGTGGAACGAGTGGCAGTAGCCAAACGCGAGACCGTAAACTGCGTGGTTACATGCAAGGCTGTTCGTGACGAAGAAACCAAGTACTCATACACCCCGGTTTTATCCATAGGGATGCTGAGGATCGTATCATGGGTAGTATAGGAGTTTCTGAGTGAAAGTGGGAACGAAGTTTCGTTTATCAGCACCCCCAGCGTGTCTTTTACCCTCACGGTTACATCGGTGATATTGGAATAGGAGAGCTTGATTTCCAGGTTCGTTCCCGGATATACTGTCATTGGGTTTTGAACGTTAATAGATTGTTGTTCCAAAACAGCCAAACGATTACTGATGATGCTTATCCGGTCGTATTTTGGGAAGCGGGCAAGGGTCTGCTTGCATAATTGGTATTCAAGCGTGCGGATAGAATCCCTGTTGACGGAACTATATTCTTTGTTTTGCAAGACGTCTAATTGTGCGGAAACGATTTCTACGGAATAGCCCTTATCGGCGTAAACTTTCTGCAAGCTGTCTAAAGAAGCCTCGTAGGCAGCCTGTGATTTTTCCGAATAGTCCTTATCTCGTACATATAATAAGTAAGCAAGTTCTACAAATACAGCCGGGTTCTTATCAGGCTGAGTCAGGCGGAAAGCCAGCAAGTTTTTGTATATCTCGTCCGAAGGCTGTATCTCCAAGGCACGGTTTGCCAGGAAATCGTATAGGGTAGGGCGAAGGGCAGGAGAATCTTGCCCGGTTTCCATAATCTCGCTGAAGCTTGAGGCAGGCGTTTGTTGCAGGGCGTCTGCCGGTTGCAGTGAGGCGTCTAACTCCGCCTTAATTTTTTCGGTAAATAGATTTGTAGTCCACTCCCTTATATCTTCCGGGATGAAGCCGCTGATGGGAATCCGTTGGTTAATAGCCCATTGGTTTCTTTGATAATAGCGTTGATACATCTCAGCCGTCATCGAATGGAGCACAGCTACCGTAGGAGCATCCTTTACCGTAAGGGTATAAGCCTCTACTTCGCCAATCAGGGTTGGTAAGTTATCCTGATTCACTTCCATTTTCTCTTTCATTTGGCCAATCAGTTCTTTAATCAGCCGAGGCGTATCCCCCTCTTGAGTTGCTTGTGTTATCATAGCGTTTGAGTATATAACGGTTGTAAAAATACCACAAAGGCCTAAGGCTATCAGAATCGTTTTCAATTTCATTTTCTTTCAGTTTAATGAATACCTGTATTAAGACAACGAGATAGGTATATAGTTTATTGTTGCGCTGTAACTTCGTGCGTTTTGCTGTAGGCTGAAGGAGTTACGCCCTCAATAGATTTGAAGGCTTTATTGAAGGTAGACTGATTGCGAAAGCCGGAGACGGAAGAGATATATTCGAGGGTGTATTTATGGGAACTGTCGTGCATCATTTGTTTCACCATTTTAATGCGGTAGTGGTTTACGAAGACATTGAAATTGATAGAGCGCTGATGGTTGATAGCTTTGGAGATATAGGCAATATTTGTGTTCAACGCCGAAGCTAATTGGGCGGCGGTGAAGTCGGGATTCACAAAGGGCTGTTCGGTTTCAAAGTACTTTTCTATCTGATCGTACAGTTCCTTGTACTTTTGCATATCGGCATTGTCAGGCATGTCAACCTGTTTTTTGTCTAACTTGGGGGGATCATCGTAAAGGACCTGTATCCTGATAAACTGTATCTTGTGCGAATAATACAGGAAATACAAAGCAACCACGAAGGCAAATACCAGCGTGGTAGGTGCCCAAAAATAATTGTCGGGATATTCTACTGCTGTTGGCTTTTCCATGTAGAAAAGATGGTTCGTTATATGAATGTCATATTTAACAAAGAGATACGACAGGATACGCGATGAAACAGACAGTGTCGTGAGATAGATAACCCAGGGAAGCATCTTCTGCCACGGGTAAAGCACATAGATTCCCTGCGCCGCGACAAGAAACCATACGTAGGGGGTAAAGATATTGTGGGTACCTAACTCAACAACCGCAGCATAGAGTACAAGGGTAACTATCATAATATAGATAGTAAACAATTTCTTTAAATACTCAAGTGGGATGGTGTAAGCCAGCATAATGGAAATGAGTTGCACGGCCAGTGCAACAAATAAAATCAGATGAGAGGGCGACCCATAGTACGGCCAAAAAAACAGTACCTCTACAAAATAGTAGGAAGTCATAATATAGAGAAACCCTTTGACAAAACTTTGTAACGTTTGGGTATAATTAAATTGGCTAACAGCTTTAAGATTCATGTTGTATTTGTTTTTCTACCACTGCAAATGTAGCCAATATTTTTAAAACACCAATGAATTACTAAAAACTGATTAATTTCTTAAGAGTTTAAAAATAAGGACATATATAAAATGAATTTTATTATTTCATTGCTTTTCAACCTCTTTAGAAGGGGCGTTTGCAAGAGGGATGTGATTGAGATTTAATTTTTCCCATAGCTTTGCTGCGAAATTCGGCTCCTCTTGGGGTTTCGATATTTATCAACATGAACAGTTAAAATGAAAAATTAAATCCTAAAATGAAAAAAGGAGAACAAATAACAAAACAAGAAGCGATGGCTGCCCTCGAGGCAGGTCTTTTTATCACCCATCAGTCATTTGCAGACGACGAATACATCGCCCAAACTTCTTCAGGCTATTTTCGTGATGAAAGAGGAGAACCTCTTTTCAACTTCTGGCACTACTGTAAAGGCGCCGGTTGGGAAACAGGCTGGGAGATTAAACCCTTGCCGATGTCTGCTAAAATACCCCAATAGTTTTTAAGCGAATTTAAATTTTACATTAGTTTTTTCGGCTAATTTTAAAAATGTGTATAATTGCATATAATATAAATGTATTTTTGCACTCTATATCTATAATGCTATTAGTTTGAAAACACTTTTGGAAGACATACTCGAAGGAAGTCAAGATGCTTTTCGGGTTTTCTACGATATGACCTATCCGGATGTATTCCGGTTCGTCAAATATTTTCTGCCTCATAAAGAAGATTATGAGGAGGTTATATCTGAGGTGTTTTATATCATCTGGAAACAACGCGCCACGCTGCCATCCATACAGAATATGAAGGCATGGATATATACTATCTGCCGGAACGAAGCTTATCACTACGTAAAAAAATCAAACCACATCCTCTCTATCGAAGAAATGCCGGTTGAGCTTTTGATTGACGCCACAGAAGTAGACACGGAAATCATTGAAGAAGAAATGCTATCTGTATACAACCAAGCGTTGGCCGAACTGCCCGAACGCTGTAAATTGATTTTTGTAATGGTGAGAGATGAACGGATGAAGTATAAGGATATTGCTGAAACACTCTCTATTACAGAAGGGACAGTTGCCCAGCAGATGAATCATGCTATTCATAAGATAGCAACTGCGGTAGCCAGGCATTATCCTTCGCTGATGCGTAAATACAAAAAATCAAATAATTCAGAAAAAAAATAAAAATTCAATATAAGTAAAACAGGAAATCATACTCAATATATATGGAAAAGGAACAAAACAGTGAAGAGATGAATACGGGTCCAATCGATGGAAATATGATAGCGGAAGTCTGCGAAAAAGTGGTTACCCTTGTGTATGCCACGAAGCAACCGGATGAGCCGATTGAAAAGATGTCTCAAAGCAAAGAAGATATCTACAATCGATTGCTCCGTAAGATGGATACTGCTTCCTTCCCAATCAATCCAAATGAGCGAAGAAAGAACGGATATTTACGGTTTTTACTTGCCGCATGTATTACTCTGTTGTGTGTACAGACCGTTTATTGGTTTGTAGTTAAAGATAATAGTAACGCTTCACCCGCTATCGTCGAACTGAATGTTCCGAACGGAATAACCGCAAATGTAGTCTTGCCGGACGGAACCATTGCCTTGTTGAACGGAGGTTCCAAACTATTGTATCCGTCTTCATTTGGTGATGAGAGGCAGATAAGTTTAGCCGGGGAAATATTCTTGGATGTGGTAAAAGACAAGGAACACCCGTTTATAGTTAAGACGAAGAATCTAACCGTGAAAGTACTGGGTACCCGCTTTGGCTTCGCTGCCTACGACGACGATGCCCATACGGTTGTAACCCTGGAAGAAGGCAGCATAGAAGCCTTTCCCGGAGATAACGGGGTGGGCAGCACAGGCATCCTGCTTGAATCTAACCAGCAGTTGATACTCGAAAATCAAACAAGCGAGTTTCTAAGGAGAAATGTGAATGCATACGAGTATATTTCGTGGAAGGATGGCATTCTCAACTTTAGAAACCAGACCTTGCGGGAGATTTCGCATATTCTGGAACGCCGTTTTAGTGTGAGCATAGCCATTCAATCGGAAGAAATTGCGAGCGAAAATTATGTGGCTCAATTCAAATATGGCGAAAACCTGGAACAAATATTGGACGCATTATCCTATAAACGTTCCTGGACGTATGTGAAAAAACAAGACGGTATAAAAATAACAAAGAGATAAACATTTAAAACAGATTGCCTATGGAAAACCACTTTTGAATTCATCCATGAGATTATCTCCTTTGAAAAAATAAGGAGTGACAGATTAGTATGTTGTTAACTTTGAAATGAAAATAAAAGAATGAAAAACAGTAAATTTATACGAAATGTATGTATCTTGCTCCTTGTGGCAACTACTCGTATGCTGGCTGCACCGAGTTATTCCCAAATCACTAAATTTGATTTGAACCTGTCAGGGGTGGCATTGGAGAAAGTTTTTGAAGAAATTGAAAAGAATTCCGAATTTTCAATCATTTATCTTAGTAAAGAGGTAAACTTGAAAGAGACGGTAGATGTAAATGTCCATCAGCAAACCGCTGAAGTTATCCTGAATAAGGTACTAAAGAATCAAGGTCTTAAGTACGATATTAAGGACAAACACATCGTTATTTACAAACAAGAGGCAGCCACATCGGCTTCTCCCCAACAGACTAAGCGAATCACAGGAACAGTTTCTGAAACATCAGGCGAGCCAATAATTGGCGCCAATGTCGTTGAGAAAGGTACCACGAATGGTGTTATCACAGATCTTGACGGAAAATTCTCTCTTAATGTTGCCAACGGAGCTACGCTTGTGATCACTTACATCGGTTATACGACTCAGGAAATAGCTGTCGGCAACCGCACTTCAGTAGATGTGAAATTGGTGGAAGACTCTAAAGCATTAGACGAAGTTGTAGTGGTGGGTTATGGTACGGTTCGCAAATCCGACTTAACGGGTGCCGTAGCCAAAGTATCCACCGAAGACTTATTGCAGTTATCAACCACCGATATTGGTCAGGCTTTGGCCGGACGTGTAGCCGGTGTTGATATTATCAGTGACTCCGGACAACCGGGCGCCGGTGTAAAAATCAGAATCCGCGGCTATGGCTCAATCAATAATTCCGACCCCTTGTATGTAGTAGATGGCTTTCCTGCTAACGATATTAACAATATCTCGCCACAAGATATTGAAAGTATGGAAATCTTGAAAGATGCTTCTGCAACGGCTATTTATGGTTCAAGAGGCGCTAATGGCGTTATCCTTATTCAAACCAAAAAAGGAGGTTTCGACAAAAAGCCTCAATTCAACTTCAATGTGTATGGAAGTATGTCGGAGGTCGTTCGTTCAGTTGATCTTCTGAATGCATGGCAGTTTGCTGAATTGAAATTAGAGTCGTTAAACAATGCCAACATGCCAATAGATCCGACGATGGCTGCCAGATTCGCTTTCGTAAGGGATAATAAATTGGAAGGAACGGATTGGGAAAAAGAAGCCATCCGGACAGGGTTTAACCAAAACTACAATATGAGTGTAAACGGTGGAGGAACCCGTTCGGCTTATGACTTTGGTGTTACCTATTCAAACGAACAAGGTGTTACCCGGTTCAATGATATGCAGACTATTATTGCCCGTGCAAATAATACCTATAAGTTAACCGACCATATTGAGTTTCAAACGAACCTCAACTATACCCATCGGGATAGAAAAGGTCAGGGTAATGCTGCAATTACAGGTGCTACCGATTACCAGGGTGGTAATTCCAATTATTATGGCGGTATATGGCCAACCATCATGTCGGCCGATCCGTTAGCTCCGGCTTGGGATTATTATAACGACAACTTTGGGGAGATTATTTACTCAGATGTAAGTTATCATCCTGCACGCCAATTAACAGAAGGCAGCAGTAAATATGTAACCAGCGCTTCCAATATGTTTTCCGCCAATCTGTCTTTGTCTATCAATGATATAGGAATAAAAGGACTTTCTTTCCGTACTCAATATGGTGCGCGCATCAATTATGACGAACGGACAGCCTATACTCCGAAATATTATATTGCTGCTAACCAGCAACGTGAAAGAAGTACGTTGAGTGTGAACAAACCGAATTTCAGTTCTTGGTTATGGAACGGTTTCTTTAGTTATACGAAGACCATTGCTGAGAAGCATTTTGTGTCGGCTACCTTGGGAACTGAATTCCAAAAAAGGAGTATGAACACATTGAGTGCTTCTTCGAATGATGTTCCGGAAGATAAGAATATGTGGTATTTGGATCAAACTGCGGATGCAACTTCTTATTCGGCCAATACCGGTGGTAGCTTTAGCACGATGATCTCTTACTTCGTTCGTGCTAATTACACATTCAATAACCGATATATGCTTACAGGTACGGCTCGCGCCGATGGTTCTTCCAAGTTTGCCAAGGGGCATAAGTGGGGTTATTTCCCTTCTTTCTCCATTGGTTGGAATGCGCATGAAGAAAATTTCCTGAAAGAAAGTAGTGTCAGCAATTGGTTATCACAGTTGAAAGTACGTGCCGGTTGGGGACAGGTAGGAAATGAAGCCAGTGCCGGAAACAGCGACTATGTGGCTGTAATGAGCAGTGGGTATACGGCAGCTTTTAACGGCTTGACCAAACCCGGAGCGCTTCAACGTGCTTTTGCCAATGAGGAAATCAGTTGGGAAGCTGCCGAACAACTCAACTTTGGTGTAGACTTTGGCTTGCTTAATATGAAACTTACCGGTACAGTTGATTATTTCATTCGTACCACTAAGGATATGATCTTGGCTACTCCTATCCCGCAATATGCAGGTATGTGGCGTGCCAAAACCAATGCAGGTGAGATGAGAAACAACGGTTTGGAATTATCTCTTAAATGGCAAGACAGAAAAGGCGCTTTCTCTTATGCGATTGGTGGAAACATGTCGTTAGTAAAGAATAAGGTATTAGACCTTGGTTCTCCCGACCCGGTGTACGGTTCGAATATCGGACGTATCCAACAACCCTTTACCCGTACGGAAGTAGGGAGCGAAATGGGTTATTTCTATGGTTATAAAACCGATGGTATTTTCCAGACACAAGCAGAAATTGATGCCTATACCGTTATTGGTGGAGACGGAAAACCCATCAAGATACAGCCTCTTGCTGAACCGGGTGATGTGAAATTCGTCAAACTGGCTAATGATGGCAAAGCACTGAATGAAGAAGACCGTACGTATCTGGGTAGTGCTATGCCTGATGTAACCTTCGGCTTGAATCTAAATCTGGGATACAAGAATTTTGATTTTATGATATTTTTGCAAGGCGCCTACGGCAACGAAATTGCAAATGCTAAAGTGCAAGACTTGTATTCAACGAATATGATACAATGGAATATGTCTACCGATATGATGAATCGTTGGACAGGCCCGGGTACCAGCAATGAATATCCAAGATTACATGCTTCCGACCCGAACCAGAATATCCGGTTCTCCGATCGCTATATTGAAGATGGATCTTATTTGCGTGCTCGTAATATACAAATTGGCTATACCTTCCCGAAGAGTCTTATTTCGCATTTGAAAATAAGTCGCTTGAGACTGTATGGTTCTGTTGATAACTTATTTGTGTTAACCAGTTATAGAGGCTTTGATCCGGAAATGGGCGACTATTTAGGAAGTACGTTGAATAACGGTGTGGACATGGGCTCTTATCCCAGACCACGGACGATTACGGCCGGTTTAAATTTAACATTTTAAAAATGTACAGAATTATGAAGACTAATAAAATATTTGGACTATCAGTCATTGTGGCTCTAACCTCTTTTTGTAGTTGTAGTGACTTCTTGGAAATAGCTCCACAAGAACAGTTGAACAGTGCAGATTATATGAACAAGCCGGATCAGGCTGAAATGGCTGTTACATCTATGTATAATCTGCTTCGCATTACTTCAGGAACCGGCCCGGATGATGTGTATATGGATCACCATTTCGAGTTTTTTTTCGGTTCAGTAGCTACTGACGATGCTGAAAAAGGGAGTACGGTTTCCGACTTACCGAATCTCACTATGATCGCTAATTATACCATGAATTCCACCAACTCCCTTTGCCGTGGCTTTTATACGCATGGCTGGTGGGGAATCTCCAGGGCAAATTATATTTTGGCCCATATAGGGGATGCAAACCTTGATGAGGCTTTAAAATCCAGGATGTTAGGTGAAGTTCATTTCTTTAAAGCCTATTATTATTTCTACCTCTTGCGTCATTTTGGCGGTTTGCCTCTTTTGGATCATTCCGTTGAACTTTCGGAATTTGGTCAGATTCCTCGCGCTTCTTATACGGAAACGATTGATTTCATTGTCAAAGAATTCGAAGAAGCTATTAAGTTGCTTCCTGAAAAAAGCGGATATGCACCGGCTGACAAAGGACGTGCAACCAAGGGTGCTGCCCGTGCATTCCTTGCAAGAGTTGAAACTTTCCGTCTCGGTATTGATCCGGGGTCATATACAACCACTTGGCAAGATGTTTATAATCAAACATCGGCTATCATCAATAGTGGCGAATATGGTTTACATCCCAATTATGCTGAATTGCATGAGGAAGCATTTTCATTTACCAATGAATCCGTATTTGAAATCGGCGCTGTAGCCGGATCAGGTGGTATTCAACTTGGTTTTTGGAGCGTGCAAGCCAGTCGTACCAATCTACCGGCAGGTATCATTGGTAATACGGGTTGGGGTTTCAATAACCCGACACAGGATTTGGTGGATGCTTTTGATCCTACCGATCCTCGTTTGAGTGCTACGGTTTACGGTATTGGTTACAATAATGGCACGTTATTTGGTATTACCCGTCCGCTGGAACGCGATAACCAATCAACCAAATACCATGCACGCAAAGTAGCCTTGGATCGCAGACCCAGTCCCGGTTCAGGTAAGACATGGTTGTTGATGCGTTATGCCGATGTATTGCTTATGCATGCTGAGGCAGCTTTCAATCTAAGTAAAGAGGCTGAAGCCAGGGACGCCTTGAATAAGGTGCGTGAAAGAGCACGTAATTCTACGTATGCCCGCGGATATACATTAGGTGAACCCCTTACTTATCCAAAGCCGGATAAAACCCCGAATCTGCCGGATATAACTGCAAGTGGCCAACAATTGCTGCAGGCTATTTGGGATGAACGCCGTGTAGAATTGGCTACGGAGGACTATCGCCTTTATGATTTGATTCGCACAGGTCGTCTGCTGGAACGCGTAGAATTGGTAAAAGACTTCCAACGCGACCCGCAGAATCCGAAATTTAAAGAGACAGGAACGGATGTATCTAACCGCGAAATCCGTGTACCGGGCGTACGCGCTAATATACTGAAGAGTAGTCTGACGGGGAAAAACGGTTGGCCGATTCCGGTAATGCCGATTCCGGAAACAGAATCTGTTTATTGGAATATCGATCCTAACCCAACTAATTAACAATGACTAATTATCTAATTATTAAAGTTATGAAAAGTATAAAAAGATATGCTTCTATTTGGAGTCTGATCTGTCTGCTGACATTGGGTTTAGCGAGTTGTGGTGATGACGACAATTTCGAATGGTCGAAAGACTATGACATTGAATGGCCGATATCAACCATTACAAATGTACAACCTTTAAATGCGGTTCCGGGTTCTACCATTACGATTACAGGGACAAACCTGCAACATGCGTATATTGTTTATATAGGTTCTTTCGCCAGTGATATACTTACGAAATCCGATACGCAACTTACCGTTAAGGTTCCGGCAGCTTTTTCCGAACCCAGTACAGTAGCTGTATATAACATATATAGAAGGACGTTCCCGTTCGCTGGTGGCGAATTGATTCCAATAGAACCCTAATAAAAAAACAGGAAAATGAAGAAAGTTAAATCATACTTTACTTTATTATTTGTTGGTATATGTTTCGTTTCGTGCTCCGGTGGTACATCGGAGCCGAAACAGCAACAATATGCACCGGCAAATCCACAAGCTACACCGGAGGCGAAACAATTGTTTTCGCGTTTATTGGCTCTGGAGAAGAAGGGCATCATGTATGGACATCAAGACGACTTGATGTATGGTACGACCTGGTGGTATGAAAAGGATAGTTCAGACATTAAGTCTGCCGTAGGTGATTATCCCGGTGTCGTTGGATTTGAACTGGGTCAAATTGAAACGGGTGGTGAAAGAAGTCTGGATTCCGTATCCTTTGTTCAGATTACGGAGCAGGTAAAGTTTTTCCATAAGAAGAATGGCGTCATAACGATTAGCTGGCACTGTATCAATCCGATCACTTCGCAGATTGTAGGGACTGAAAAGCCCAATGGTCCGGGTTCGGCTTGGGATGTTCCGGGCAAGGATGATCCGGTTCAAAGTCTGGGTGAAGTGAAGTCTATTCTTCCCGGTGGACAAAACCATGAGTTGTTCAATGGTTATTTGACTATCTTGGCTGACTACTTCCTGACATGGAAAGACGATGAAGGTAAGTTGATACCTTTCCTTTTCCGTCCCTATCATGAACATTCCGGCAGTTTCTTCTGGTGGGGTACCGTCCGTTGTACGCCCGACGAATATGCCAGTCTGTGGAGATATACTGTCGATTTCCTTCGGAATAAGGGATTACACAATATCTTATTTATCTATAATACGGATAAAGTGTACTCTGTAGAGGAATTTTTGTCAGGCTATCCGGGGGATGACTATGCCGACATGCTGGCTATCGACTGGTATGGTTCAGGGCAGGAATTCAATAAGCTGGTTGACACAGCGCTTAATTTCCTTACCGTAGAAGCTGAAAAAAGACATAAGCTGGCTGCTTTGAGCGAATGTGGAAATACAAGCTGGGATATCGTTAATATTTTCAGAAAATACAAATTAAGCTATTTCCTTACCTGGCGTAATCGTTACCAACCCGATCCCGACAGGAGAAGGCCAAGAGATACAGATTTGCTGAAATCCATGTATAATGATCCACAAACCTTATTCTTGAGAGATATTCAATAGGATATAGTTTTTCTGAGAATCTAAAACAAGTACATAAATGATGCAAATTAGCTATTATTTGTGTACTTGTATTTTATAAGAATACTAACTTTTTATGTTCTAAATTTTAAAAAATAAGTTATATGAGAAAAGTCACTATTATTTCACTGTCTCTGTTTTTGAGCGTTTCCTTATGGGCGCAACAAGGTTGGGCGCCTGCAGACCCTGCTGCTACTCCTGAAGCAAAAGCACTCTTTGCCCGTCTGATTAAGATCCAGGACAAAGGCATTATGTACGGACATCAGGACGACTTGATGTGCGGCAGTACGTGGTGGTATCAACCCGGACGTTCGGATACGAAAGAGGCCGTGGGCGACTATCCCGCCGTAGCCGGTTTTGAATTTGGCGAAGTGGAATTGGGAGGCAAGCGCTCGCTCGACTCGGTTGCATTTGCCGAAATTGCAGAACAGGTAAAATGGTTCTACAAACAAGATGGCGTTATCACCATTAGCTGGCACTGTGTGAATCCCATCACAGCGCAGTGGCCGGGCATCAAACAACCCAATGGCGCCGGTTCAGCCTGGGAAGTTGCACCTCTTTCTGCCGCCGGCCTGAATGCTGTACAAACCATCCTGCCCGGTGGTAGCAACCATGCCATGTTCAATACATGGTTAGACCGCTTGGCTAGCAACTTCCTGTCGTGGAAAGACGATAACGGGAAACTCATACCTTTCATCTTCCGTGCCTGGCACGAACATTCGGGTAGTTTCTTCTGGTGGGGTAGAACACGCTGCTACGATGAAGAATATGCCGCTTTGTGGCGTTATACCGTAACCTACCTGCGTGATAAAGGTCTTCACAATATCTTGTATGCTTATAATACCGATAAGGTATATTCGGCAGAAGAATTCTTGGCAGGTTATCCGGGTGATGAATACATTGATATGCTCTCACTCGACTGGTATGGACAAGGCGAAGAGTTTAATAAAAACGTAGAAAAAGCCATTGATTTCACTACCAAGCTGGCTGCAGAGAAGAAGAAACTTCACGCCTTGAGCGAGTGTGGACCCATAAGCTCGGACTTGCAGAAAATTCTGGCAAAATACAAATCGGCTTACATTCTGACCTGGCGTAATGCGCCTCCTCGGGGTGGACGCGTGTTTACGCCTCCCACTGCTGCCGACTTGGCAAAGATGACGCCCGAAGTTCGTGCTGCTTACGAGGCCAGGCTGAAAATGCCCAAGCACTCTGATTTGCTCAAGGAAATGGATAACAATCCAAGCTACTTGTTTTTGAATGATATCAAGAAAATTAAATAACAATTATATGAAGAAACAACTAATATTTGTTGTGCTTGCTGCTGGTACCTTGCTTGTCGGCTGCCAATCCGCAACGAACAATTCGGGGTATTCTCGGGGTATCGGTATTTATCCGGGTAATCCCGAAGAGACGTTCGCTCCGGAATTAGTGGCGGATAATTCAACCTACCGCAATGTGGCCGAGCTGAAAAGCGCCTATCATTCGTCGAGCTACGATTATAACCTTACCGCTCAATTAGTCACAGACGGTATCATATCTTCCGAACTGCCTGCTACAATCAATGTCTCTACTCAGGCAGGCGACTTGAAGAAACACGAGCGTGAATGGCTGTTTGACAGTAAAGTCGATTCAAAATACACAGTTGAGGGCAATGATATTTACCTCCAATTAGATGTAAACAACCTGCCTTTGAAGGCGAATAAATTCATTCTCCGCGGCCGGGTAACGGTCGATCAGGATAAACCGAAAGGCTACGAAGTGATCGCTTATGGCTCAAAAGATGGTTCAACTTGGGAACTGTTAAAACAAGACAAAGGTAGTGGCCTTTTCGGTAGTGAACCTGTTCTTAGAGGATTTCCCGGTGGTGGAACCCCTCCCCCCCCTCCCGCGCCTAACCCGTCGCCTGTAACGTTTAACTACGATTACGATAATGTACCCCAGCCTCAACCAGCTATGAGGTTTGGCGGTGGTAATGCGAATACCCGTCCGGCCAGACCTTTCAATCAAGAGGTTGAGTTAACAGCAAATTACAACCATTATAAAGTGACATTCAAGTCGGCGTCCGCCTTTGACTGGTCGTTTACCGATTGGGATTTCTACAATAATGATGAGTGGCTGTCCGTACTTCCCTCAACTCAATTCAATAGCGTTTGGCAAAGTGCTACCGCAGGCGAAGAATGGGTTTATGTAGATTTCGGGGCTCCTGCCTCGTTCGACAAAATCAATTTGCATTGGGTGAACAAAGCCTCAAAGGGCGCTATTCAGATTTCGGATGATGCAAAGAGATGGGAAACGATATCCGGTCTACCGGGCGGTTCGGACAAGCAAGACGTGATTGACTTGGGTAAATCAGTTAAAGCGCAATATGTTCGTTTGCTGCTTACTGAATCCGAAAGCAATCAGTCTTATATTTTGAGTGAACTGCAGGTATACGGTAAGGGTGGCTTAATAGCACGTCCGAAAGCCGAGCCGAAAGAAAGCGATAATCATCAATACCTGAGCGGAGGAAATTGGAAGCTCCAACGTGCCTCTCAGGTAAATGCCGGTGGAGAACAAGTATCCAAACCGGGATTTGCTATCGAAGGGTGGATACCGGCAACTGTTCCGGGTACGGTATTGGCCAGCTATCTGAATATTGGTGCTGCTCCTGATCCGAATTATGCCGACAATCAGTTGCAGATATCCGAATCCTTCTTCCTGTCCGATTTCTGGTATCGCAACGAATTTACGGTGTCTAACCCGAATAAATATGTATTCCTTAATTTTGACGGTATCAACTGGAAAGCCAATGTTTTCCTGAATGGTCAAAAGGTAGGTAATATCGATGGCGGTTTTAAGCGTGGCAAATTCGATGTATCGAAAGTGATTCAAAAAGGCAAGAATGTGATTGCCGTACAAATCATTAAGAATGCCCATCCGGGAGCTATCAAGGAACAAACAGCTTGGAGTACCGACCAAAACGGCGGTATACCCGGGGCCGACAATCCAACGATGCATGCTACGATCGGTTGGGACTGGATCCCGACCATCCGGGGACGTGATATAGGTATCTGGAATGATGTATTCCTGACATATAACGGAGCAGTGACAATTCAAGACCCGTTCGTACGTACGGAGTTACCGCTGCCCGACACAACATCGGCCAATGTATTCGTAGAGCTTACCCTTCAAAATCATTCGACGGAAGCCGTCAAAGGTATTTTGAAGGGGGCTTATGGCTCAGCCACATTTGAACAAGAGGTGTCGCTGGCAGCCAATGAGGCCAGGCTGCTGAAGTTTGATAGCCAAACAACACCGGTGCTGCATTTGCAAAATCCTAAGTTGTGGTGGCCCAAAGGTTACGGCTCTCCTTACTTGTATGATGTATCGTTCAGCTTTGATGTAAACGGTAAGACATCCGACAAAACGGCCTTCAAATCAGGTGTACGTCAGATGACCTTTGATGAGAACGAATACCTGCCCAGTGGTGGTATGTCGTTTGGTTTCGGCAGTCAGGGTAAGCCAACCCGTTTGAGCTTGTATGTAAACGGCCGCCGCTTTATTGGCTTCGGTGGTAACTGGGGCTTTGGAGAATCGAACCTGAATTACCGTGCACGTGAATATGATATAGCTGTAGGTTATCATGCCGATATGAACTTTACAATGATTCGCAACTGGGTAGGCCAGATAGGCGACGAAGAATTCTACGAAGCCTGCGACCGTCACGGTGTAATGGTATGGCAAGACTTCTGGTTGGCCAATCCGGGCGATGGACCTAATCCTTACTATCCCGATATGTTCAACGACAACGCAACAGACTTCATGAAGCGTATACGGAATCATCCGTCGATTGGTATTTACGTAGGCCGTAACGAGGGTAATCCTCCCCCATATATTGATGACTTCCTGAGAACCAATATTCCGTTGGTACATCCGGGCATTCATTATATCTCCAACTCCGCCATGGGTGTAGTGAGCGGTGGCGGTCCGTATCGGGCATTGCCTCCCAAGGACTATTTCAGGAGCTACGGACACGATAAGTTCCACAGCGAACGGGGTATGCCTAACGTAATGACGTACGAAAGTATGTTGCTTGCCTTCGGTGAAGAGAATGTAGAACCGGTCAACACGTTGGCTACACCTAACCACATCTATGGTTTGCACGATTATACCCTTGGTGGTGGTTTTGGCGCTTCAGCTCAAGCTGCTGAATCATTCAATGAAATCATAGCGAAAGCCTTTGGCAAACCTGCCAATGCAAAACAGTTTGCCGAATGGGCGCAGTGGATCAACTACGACGGCTATCGCGCCATCTTTGAAGGTCGTAGCGAACATCGTCGTGGCATGTTGCTCTGGATGAGTCACCCTGCATGGCCTTCGATGGTATGGCAGACCTACGATTACTATTTCGATCCGACGGGCGGTTACTTCGGTAGCAAAAAAGCTTCCGAACCCATCCATATCCAATGGAACCCGATTCGCGACGACGTGGAAATTGTGAACTATCATGCCTTGAACCGAAACGGTTTGATCGCAAAAGCGCAACTTATCAACCAGGACGGAACGGTTCAATGGGAAAAAGAGGCTCCTCTGAATATCAAAGAAGATGAAACGGTAGCTGTCTTCCCGCTTGTATTCCCCGAAAGCCTGTCTCCTGCACATTTCATCAAGCTGACATTGACGGAGAACGGAACTGTTCTTTCCGACAATTTCTATTGGCGTGGGAAAGAAGAAGGTAACTTGCAATCACTGCGTGAAGTACCGAAGGTGAAGCTAACTACCAACACAGTGGCTACCAAATCGGGTAATGCATGGACATTGACGACTACGTTGAAAAACGAGACCTCTGTTCCTGCCTTGATGATTCGCCTGAATACGGTTGGAAGTAAGACGGCTCAACGTATCCTTCCGGTATTTTATAGTGATAACTATATCTTCCTGATGCCTGGAGAATCGAGAGTAATCGACATCAAACTGAGCGATGCGGATACGCATGGCGAAAGTCCGAAGGTGGAAGTAACCGGATTCAATTTGTAAGCAATAAATTAAGAATTGTACAAAATGAAAAAAATAGTTTTAATTGGTTGCGCCCTTTGTATGGGCGCAATCACTCTGTTTGCTCAAACAGACGATACCCCATGGTTCGTTGACCGGTATGACAGAATCACTCCGAGTCCACATGCCAAAGACATGCCTTTGATCAAGGTGCAGGGTAACAAATTCGTTACACCCGACGGTAAGACTGTGCTTTTCCGTGGAATAGCCATATCCGACCCCGACAAGGTGGAACGTTCGGGCTATTGGAATAAACATCATTTTGAGAAAGTGAAGGAATTGGGTGCGAATATCGTACGTATTCCCGTTCATCCGATAGCATGGCGTGAACGTACGCCGGCCAAATATCTCGACTTGCTCGAACAGGCTGTTGAATGGTGTACCGAGCTTAAGATGTATGTCATGATTGACTGGCACACCATCGGCAATTTGGAAACGGAAATGTTTCAAGACCCGATGTATGTAACCACCAAACAGGAAACCTTCGATTTCTGGCGTAAGATTGCTGCCCGTTTCAAAGGCAATAATACGGTAGCTTTCTATGAATTGTTTAACGAACCGACGAATTATCGCGGACAATTGGGTAATATCTCATGGTCGGATTGGAAGAAATCGTGCGAAAACATGATTACCATTATTCGTTATTCGGATACGGAGACGATTCCGCTGGTAGCGGGCTTTGATTGGGCTTACGACCTCACTCCTTTGCGCCTTGAGCCTATCAATGCCGAAGGGATCGGTTATACCACGCATCCGTATGCAAACAAAAGCCCTCAACCCTGGGCTACAACGTGGGAGCAGAATTTCGGATTTGCGGCCAAGACATGGCCTGTTTTTGCAACTGAATTTAGCCACGACTCTTCGGCCAGACCCATCTTGAAAGACCCTTCCAAAGGATTTGCTCCGGACAATATTGAACTGATAGACCCGTCTAAAGGCTCTGTAAGAGGAAATTGGAAAACAACACCGGCTGTGCCTATTACCCTGACAGGTGACCATTACGGAATCCAGATTATTGACTACTTAGAGAGCAATGACATAAGCTGGACTATTTGGGTGTTCGACCCCACCTGGGGCGGCGCCAAAATCAAGTCTTGGAACTACGAACTCTCCCCCGGCGCCGAGTTCTTCAAAGCCGCCATGCACGGCCAGTTAGATGTACAAAAGAAATCACAGAAATGAAAAAGAACTTTTTTTCTTTTATTAGTGTTGCATTGGTTATTTGTTTTACGGGTTGTTCACAGGCGGAGGATACTTCGCCTGTGACAACTGAAACGTTTTCCAATATTTGGAAATTCCACGCCGGAGTGGGTAACCATTGGGAAAGCGCCTCCCTTAACGACTCGGATTGGAGCGAAGTTACAACCGATAAACCGCTTTCCGCCTACGATCTCAAGACCGACGAGGGCTTGGGGTGGTATCGCAAAACCATTACGCTCCCGGATGCCTTCTACGATGCCATGCTGAGTAAGGGTGGCGTGATACTGCATTTAGACAGTATTGCCGGAGCTGATACCCTCTACGTAAACGGCGCCGAGGTGGGTCGCTTCTCACCGGCCATGATGACGGCAGGGAAGTTCCTCGAAAGGCATTACTTTGTTCCCTCTGCCAACCTCAAGAAGGGTGACAACCTCGTTGCCTTTAAGTTCTTCGACGGTCGGAGTCCCTTTGGAGGCGGGCTTTTGAGTGGTGCACGACTATCCTTCTCAACGGCAGAAACGAAAGACAAGCTTGCGATGGATGTATCGGTCGCCGATTCGGACTACATCTTTATGTCGCCCGATCCGATCCGCATCTCGGCAAACGTCCATAACACCAATACATGGCCTGTGAAAGGGGATGTAGTTGTAACGATTACGACCGACGACCATCGCTTCCTGCAGTCAGACACACTGCCCTTGGCGGTAAAGGCCAATAGCACGGCTTCTAAAACGCTCGATTACCAAGCGCTCTCGCCCGGTTTCTATCGCTATACCGTTGCCTTTGTTCGTAACAACGAAGAACTGCTGCAAACGAAAGTCAATGTAGGCTATGAACCTGAGAAAATCAGCTCGCCTCTTGACACCCATGCCGACTTCAAGGACTTTTGGGACAATAACCTCAAACGCCTCGCTCAGGTAAAGCCCGAATACAAGCTGACGCTTGTTCCCGAATCGTCGAATGAGGACTACAACGTGTATTTTGTAGAGATGAAATCCCTCCACAATGCAACCATCCGGGGCTATTATTCCGAGCCTGTGCGCGAAGGTAAATTCCCCGTAATCGTGGAATACATGGGTTATGGCTCCAGGCCTTACGTATCCAATACCAAATGGGATGGCTTTGCCCATTATGTACCCTCCATTCGTCAGCAAGGAGCCAACAGACTGTTGCCTGAAGACGATTTCTGGATCGCCATCGGTTTGAAGGATAAAGAAGGCTATTACTATCAAGGCGCTTTCTGCGACGTGGTTCGTGCCCTTGATTTTGTATGCAGTCGTCCCGCCATCGATACGTCAAAGATAGCCGTTCGCGGCGGTAGCCAGGGCGGTGCCCTTTCTTTTGTAGCAGCCTCCTTGGATAAGCGCGTAAAGGTGTGTGCCCCCAATGTACCCTTCCTTTCCGACTATCGCGACTATTTCAGGATAGTAGACTGGCCTCGTAGCGAAATCGACAACAACTTCATAAAGAAGAACCCCGATGCGGATTGGGAGCAAGTGTATGATGTGTTGACCTATTTCGACGTCAAGAATCTGGCCCAATGGATCGAATGTCCCCTGCTCATGTCCATCGGCGTACAAGACCCCACCTGTCCCCCCCACATCAACTTTGCGGCCTACAACCAGGTAAAGTCCGAGAAACACTGGCAAGCCAGCCCCCTCTCCGGTCACAACATCTCCGACCCCCAATTCTGGATAACCGAACGCAAATTCATCCGTGAGAAGCTCGGCTTATCTCCCGAATAGTCTATGAAAAGCAAAAAGTCAAAAATATCACTTTGTCAAAAAATGCCCTTTTTTTTCTTTGATATTTGGGCCGAATTTTGCCTCTGAAGCAGAAAAATGCCTGAATTTAAGGGTTTGGAGAAATCAAAAAGAAAGTAAAATACATCTTTCAAGCTCTCTGAAGAAAGGTAAAAGACAGAAAAACTTCCCAACAGGAAGGTTGAAGGTCATTTTTCCTATCATAAAGTCCTTAAGGTCCTCAAGGACTTTAAGGGCATTATGTATCTTAATAGATCTTAATATTAACCAAATAATAATTAATATTAAATACCATTCACAATTCATCCTCATCGCTTCAGAAAATCATTTAGATGATTTTAAAAATGATCTAAATGAAATTTCCAAATTATGCTGATGACGTCCGGCAATCATCTAAATGATTTCCCCAAAAGAAGCCGTCTTTTCAAAATATTTTTCCCGAATCGCGACAAAAGATTTACATATCCATTAGTTTTGGCCGTTTTGTTCGAAACTCCGAATTTCTCGTAACACAAAAAAGCCCCTTTTCCTGACAAAAGGGGGCCGTTTTAACTGTTTTTAATTGACAAATGCATTTCCTTCACGGGACAGATTTGCGAATCTTGCGAGACGGATTTGTGAACTTAGATCGCTGTTTAAAAATGATCTACACGTGATTGCTTGGAGGGATTGAGAAATTGACTGTGAACATCCTGTAACGCGGCTTTATTAAGAAATCCACTACATAATTTAAGAATTTGTTGTACTTTTATTCGCCATGAGCATTCAATCTTTTATCTAATGCATTAATAGCTATCTCTATTTCGCGTACTCTTCCTATTCTTAAAGTATCAGCAATTACCAAGTATTCATACAGGTCTGATTGACTTCCAACTATTTTAGGAACGGTTTTATATAAGGGTGATACAGAGTTGCCTCTTCTTGTTCCTCTCGAATATGCCCATACATATATCTCTTTTCCTTCGGATATAAGTTCTTTTATGGGCGAAGCCGAATGAGCAGTTCCAATACCACGAACTGTTGCTCCTATTTGAGCCGGAAAAACATATTTGAGTCCGGTAATTAAGAACTCGCGTAATGCCAATTTATTTACCTTGCGTTTACTCTGGTTCAATAATCCGGCGATCCGGTTTCGTTCTAATGCACCGGAAACTGTAAATAATAATTGAAAAGTAGTCCACTTAAATAATTGAAAAGTATCCCCCAGTAGAGTAAAACATAAGAGTTTTTGCGTATAAAGCTCTTTGTTTTGTCAACAAATATTAACATTATAAATTCCT
>BNTS01000037.1 GCA_025996775.1 Bacteroidia bacterium
CAGTCGGTTTTTGCATCGCAGTCGCAGTAGAGGCATCCGCTCGACGGGAGGGGATGGTTGTCCATTGTTAACCGTTCTTTCTCGGTATCTGTAAAGCGGTTGTAGGTGGAATTGAAGGGGGCGGGGAAGACGACTTTACTTTCGGTGCTGGGCTTGCTGTTGATGCCCGAAGAAGGGAGTTATCGCTTTGAAAACAGAGAAATGCTTACTGCAGATATTGATCAGGCTGCAATTCGTAACCGTAAGATTGGTTTCGTCTTTCAGGAACATCGACTGCTTCCTCAGTTTACCGCAATCGATAATATCCTGTTGCCGACACTGGCATCTCAGTCGCAAGCCAATGAAGATCAAACTTCGTACGCACGTGAATTAATGAGGCTGACAGGAATTGCCGACTTGGCAGCTAAGTATCCACCAACCTTATCGGGAGGTGAATCGAGTCGGACGGCTCTTTGTCGTGCTTTGATTATGGCGCCTTCCTTATTGCTGGCCGACGAACCGACGGGGCAGTTGGATGCTGTAAACTCGCACAATATCGTATCGCTGCTGAAGCAAGTCAATAAGGAACTGGGTACAACTATCCTGATGGTAACTCACTCTGGCGAAGTGGCCAGCGCCGCAGGGCGTATATTAACCCTTGATAACGGAGCCATCAAGTGAATCGGACACGCATCATACGAGAGAACATTCGCTTCTACCGGCGCTACTACAAACTAATAGCCTTAGCCACGGTAATTACGGTGGCCGTGATAACGGGCAGTCTGATGGTAGGCGAGTCGGTACGCGCCACCTTGGTGCAACGGGTGGAGGAACGGCTGGGTGATACCGAAACAATCCTCTTCTCGCGCTATGCTTTCTTCGACAAGGCTCTTGCAGACGAGCCGGTCTTTGAGAGGAAAGCAAGAGCTGCTCTGATAAGCAATGGCTTTATTTCGGATGCAGGGCGACTGATACCGGTGATGGTATGGGGAATGGATAATCTTGATATGCTTATCGGCAGTGCTCGCCTCAATCCTGCATTGGCTTCAGAGCTTTCCCTTACCAATGGAGAAGCTATCGTTCTTCGCCTGCCTGCAACCGGGCTGATTCCCTCCGGCTCACTATTCGTAACTGATAATTATACCACCTCTGCAAGGTTAACATATCAAGGAATACAAACAATAGCCGATGGTGGGAACCTGAATCTGAAGAACGAACAAACAATCCCCTTCAATGTATTCATTAGCCGTACCGAACTGGCTGAGCTCCTTGAGGTGGAGGGGAAGGTAAATATCCTCCTAAGCCCTGCACAAGTATCGGAGGGTGATATTGCCAAAGTCTGGACGCCTGCTCAGTCAGGTATAGAGATACGGGAGAGGGATAGCTTCAACGAAATCATTTCCGACCGGGTATTTATTCAGGAAGAGGCTGTAGAAACAATATGTCGTAATAACCCTGAAGCTAACCGTTTGTTTTCTTATTTGGTGAATGAAATGGAAACATCCGGCGGAAGTATTCCTTACTCCTTTGTGACGGCTATGGATGCTTATAATGGGGTAGCTCTAAAGGAACACGATATCATCTTGCCGGATTATTCCGCCGCTCGCCTCCATGCCCAATTGAACGACCGCATCCGCCTTACCTATTACTATACGACAGATAATCTAAAGACTTTATATACTGATACTCTTTGGGGACGGGTAGCAGCTATTGTGCCGCTGACTGACTTGGTGGCTGACTCGACCTTGAGCGCAGAGTTTCCCGGTCTCTCGGACGTAGAGCGTTGCACCGACTGGGATAGCGACCTGCCCTTAGATATGAACCTGATTACACAGGAGGATGAAGATTATTGGGCTAAGTACCGTACAACGCCGAAAGCCATCCTATCCTATGCCACCATTCAGAAACGATGGAGCAATGCCTACGGAAGTGTGACGGCCATTCGCACATCGGCAACGCCCGATATGAAAGGATTAGATGCCGGGATGTTTGGCCTGCAACTTATCTATCCCCGTAAAGCTGCCTTGGATGCAGCCCGCGGCGGAGTGGATTTTGCTTCGCTATTCCTCTCGCTGGGCTTTTTTATTATCTTGTCTGCTATCTTGTTGTTGCTGGTTCCCTTATCGGAGATGCTCTTCCGGCGCCGAAATGAACTGACTTTAATGAAAGCATTGGGCTATCCCGACCAACGAATCATCTGCCTTCTTTGGAGCGAATCAGCGCCTATCATACTGGCCGCGTCCTTCATAGGTGTAATAGCGGGCATCCTCTACACTTGGTTGACCTTGCTATTACTGGGTACGCTCTGGCAAGGAGCAACCCATACAGGCGGCTTCATCCTTTTCCCCAGCTTCCTGGCGATCAGTATAGGCTGGATAATCGGTACAGCCATTTCCCTTATCACCATCCCCTTAGGTATTCGCCGTATCTTGAAACAGAAAGCATCCGGTAAAACTTATAGAGACGCGGGTGTTGGTTCATTCTCGTCCCGTATGGGTGCTGTTTTACTCCTTATCCTTACTCTTGGAGTGATGGTAATGGATGGGTTGTGGGTTCACTCTACGGCGTTGTTTGTGCTGGCTGGAGTCCTGTTGATTGTGACGGCTGCTTTGTGGGGGAATTATTGGATGAGGTCGCGGGGGGCAGCTTCTTTGTCGCCTTTTAATGAGGGTAGGTTGATTGGTGCAGGGCTGTTGGCTAATAAGAGACGGGTGTTACTTTCCTTCTTTACCCTTACGGCAGGCGTCTTTATTGTCTTCTCCGTTGGATTGAACAGGCAAGGTTTTGCCGATCCTTCGCAACTCCTGACAGGTACGGGTGGCTATACCCTCTGGTGCGAAAGTAATATACCTGTCTATCATAATCTATCTACTTCGGAAGGAAGGCGCAAGCTGGCTTTAAATGATCTGCCCGCCGATGCCGAGGTGTTGCAAATAAGTCGATACGGCGCAGATGACGCCAGTTGCCTTAATCTGAATAAGGTGACGCAACCTACTGTCTTGGGTGTCGATATGCAAGCGGTGGAGAACAGCAGCTTTCATATCCGGCAAACTATCTACCACGATCCCAAGGATGTGTTCAATTCCCTGCAACCTGCTACAGACTCTGTATATCCTGTTTTGGTGGATGAGACGGTGCTTCTTTGGACGCTGATGCGCAGCTTGGGAGATACTATACGCTACGAAGCCGGCGGGCGGACGGTCTATTTGCAAATAGCCGGTACATTAGACAATTCCATCTTCCAGGGAAACTTGGTTATGGACAAGAACCTCTTTACTGAATTATGGCCTGAGATTGCCGGGAGTGAGATCATTCTCTTCCGCGTCAACGAGCAGGAAACTGCTGCTACTGCACGATTGATAGAACAAGCCTTGAATGAATACGGAGTACGGGTAACTACTACCGCTCAACGTCTGCAAGCCTTTAATAGCGTAACCGATACCTACCTCACCATCTTCCTCACGCTGGGAGGGCTGGGGTTGCTCTTGGGAGTTGCAAGTTTTATCATCGTTGTTCGCAAAGACTTGGCTTCGCGGAGGGAAGATATTCTGCTATACCGTTCGCTTGGCTTTACGGATGCAAAGATTAGCAAATTGCTGATGACGGAGAACCGTTTAGTTCCGCTTTATGCCGTTATTGTTGGGGTGGCGGGGTCAGTTGCAGGAGTAAGTGGCGGCCTTCAGAGCGTCAGTCTCCGGATATGGATGTTGTCAGCTATGCTGGCCTTATGTTTGATTTTATGTGTTATTTTATTTATCCGTCAATCTGTACGCTCATGTCTACAAGCAAATTGAAAATAGTCTTTATCGTTCCGGGTTCGGGAGATTCCTTTTATTGCGGGAATTGTTTTCGCGACAGTTTGCATGCCAATGCCCTGAAGCGAGCGGGACATGACGTCGTGGTTATGCCGCTCTACCTGCCGCTACGCGATCAGTCTTTTCCGGCTGACTCACCCTTGTTTTTCCCGGCTACATCGGTTTATCTTGCGCAGAAGTTTTTCCGCAAGAAGGCTATGCCTCGTTGGATGGAGCGAATGTTGAACTCGGAATTTTCCCTCAATATGGCCTCTACCTTTTCGGGGACGACTTCGTCAGAAGGTATGGAAGATATGACGCTCTCTATGATTCAGGGTGATGATGCCGTCTTTCAACAGCAGGTTCATACATTGGTTAGTTGGTTGAAAGAGCAAGAACAACCTGACATCATCCACCTGTCAAGCAGCCTGATTATCGGGATTGCCCAATCCCTTCGTCAGGCCATGCCCCGGATACCCATCGTATGTTCGCTTCAGGATGAAGAAGTGTGGATTGATACGCTTAACGAAGCGGATGCTCAAATAGCTTGGCAGGGTATAGTGGATAAGAGTCGTTATATAGACCGCTTCATAACATCCAGCCAATTCTATAAGGACTATGTTGCCAAGCGTCTCCCACAAATAAAAGATGTAGAGGTTGTATATCCCGGCGTAGAAACAGCAAAGTACGCTTCCGACCGGTATCCCGAAGCGCCTACCCTCGGCTTCTTTTATCGCATGAACGAATTAAACGGGCTGGGTATTTTGGCAGAAGCCTTCATAAAACTAAAGGATGCAGACAATGTCAAGAATCTGCGTCTACGTATCGGTGGGGGCTATACCTCGGAAAACAAGCAGTTCATCAAACAAATCCGCCACCTGCTGTCTCCTTATGAAAAAGATGTTGATTGGTTAGAAACATACAGCCTGCAGGAGCACGCAGCCTTCTATAAATCCATCAGCGCTATATGCGTCCCCATCACCTTCGATGAAGGCGTTGGCCTCTACCTCTGCGAAGCCTTCGCCGCCGGACGCCCCGCCATAGAACCCGCCACCGGTTCCTTCCCCGAAATCATAGGCGATGCAGGCGTCCTCTATTCGCCCAATTCCGCAGAGGCCTTAGCCTCCGCCATCAAGCGCCTCTTCATCACCGAATGGGAACCTTGCTGTCGCGAAGCCCTCGCCCAATCTGCTGCCCGCTACAATGAACAAGTACAAGCCGCCGCTCTCCATCAGATATATACCGCCATTTAGCGGTTATTAATTGATTATAGAGCCACGGCACGGTTTTTATTAGTTAGCTAATCACATGTAATTAGCGAAAAAAAGCGCATAAACCTTTGAATAATTGGTTTACACGCTTTTCTGGATTCATTTGTGCATCACGCAGACATGGTATAGTGCAATCACTTATCATTTACAAATTACAGAACCTGATGTCGGGCAGACAAAAAGACAGAATATAAAAGAGAGAAAGAGAAACGGGATCATTTCCCATTTCTCTCCCCTCCTCCGTTGATCGAGGGCCCTCCTACACCAACCAATCCATTAACCAATCAAAAACCCGTATGACATGTTCGGAAACTTTTTTGATATGATCTTATCAGATAGTGTGTTTAGTAGCCTTCGCAGGCACAGGTGGGAATGAAATCATAGCCTTCTTTGCCTACGGCTATGTGGCCGATGGCAGGGAAGGGGATATGTGCGCCGGCTACGCGAATCTTGTTTTTGGCAACATACTCAAGGATGCTCTTGCGGGTTTGGACTGCTTGTTTGGGGTTTGAGTCGAACGAAAGGGTTACCTCCGGGAGGGGCATTTGGATAGGCATGGCATGTGCTACGTCTCCCCATAGCAACAACTGAGCTTTGCCGGATTCAAGTAAGAATGCTGTATGCCCCGGGGTATGTCCGTAGGCGGCTACAGCCTTAATGCCGGGGATGATAGGGGTAGCTGCTTTTCCCAGCTCAGAGGGGGTAAAGATATGCAGTTTGTCTTTATAGGCAGTTAATACTTTTTGGGCATCGACTCCACGCTCCTTCTCGCCTGTCCAATAATCATATTCAGCTTTCGAAAGGTATAACTCGGCATTAGGGAAGGCTTTCTTTCCGTCGCGCAACAGGCCACCGATATGGTCGCCATGCATGTGGGTAAGCAGGATTATATTTATATCTTGGTCGCCCACTTCAAAATACTTCAGATTCTTTACGAGGTTTGTTCCTACGCCTGCATCTACCAAAATCTTCTGATTGGGCGTACGCAACAAGAAGGCCTGAATTTGGAGAGGGAAAGTTCCTTCGGGCAGGTATTTCTTGAGCGCACCAGGCGAAGCTCCCTTCAATAATTCAGTACCGGCATTCTGTCCGCCATCCGACAAGACACTCACTTGAAAATCCCCTACGTCAAAGGTAAGAGGATCCTGTGCGCAAAGGTTGCCGATAGGCAAAACGCACAGGCATAAAAGAAAGAGGATGTAATTTCTCATAACTGCTAAAGATTGAATAGATACTTACGCAGCAAAGATAATGATTATCGCGGAGCAATTGCATTATTGTAAAAAGATAAATGGACATAAGGAAGGAGAGTAAACCTCGGTATTTGCTTTTTAACAGATAATTTGGTGGATTCGGTTAAATGTCGTTATCTTTGTGTTTACATAGTAAATTTATAAATAACAAGAGTATGAGAAAAATTATAGGATTATTTGGTTGTATTGTGTTGATTCTGTTTGTAGCAGTTCCGGCCAATGCCCAGCTTCGCTTAGGTATAAAGGGAGGATTAAACATCGCAAACGTAAAGTTAAATAGCGATATTGTCAAACCTTACAACGTGACGGGTTTCCATATAGGCCCTCTGGTTGAACTTATTTCGCCTATCGGATTAGGCCTTGACGGAGCCATACTGTATTCGCAAAAAGGTATGGATATAGGAGATGAGATAGTTATGACGGACTATCTGGAAGTACCTGTAAACCTGAAGTGGAAACTTCAACTTCCGGTTATAGAACGTGTTTTTAAAGCATACGCGGCTGCCGGACCTTATGCGCAGATACGCCTGAGTGACGAGAAGAGTACTTTGAACAATATAAAAGACCAGATAGAAACCAAATCGTTTGGCGTTGGTGTGAATCTGGGTATCGGCGTAGAACTCTTTTCCGTTTTGCAGGTCGGGTTTAATTACGGAATTGGACTTACCGACGACTATAGCATCAACAAGATTAAAGACGTGATGGATATTAAAGCCAAGGAGAAGAATATGGCTATCACGGCCGTTCTTTTATTTTAACGTATGAAGTGAAGTACGCAGATTTGATTCTTCCGCTTCCGGTGGATAGCTATACCTACCGTATCCCTCCCGCTATGGAAGCTACGATTGCAGAGGGATGCCGTGTATTGGTGAACTTTGGTAGGAAGCGGTACTATACAGCTATTGTGACGGAGGTTCATGAGCGTACGCCCGCATACGAGACCAAGGATATTTACGCCTTGCTCGGCACGACTCCCATCCTTCGTCCTCCCCAGTTTCGCTTCTGGGAGTGGATTGCTTCTTATTATTTATGTAAGACAGGCGAGGTATATAACGCAGCCCTGCCTTCGGGGCTGAAGGTAGAAGGCGATACCTCAGCTATCTATCGGAAAAAAGGGTTTGCTCCACGGACGCAGACCTTTATCCGTTTATCGGAAGTCTGTCGTGACGAAGCCAGGCTGCAAGAAGTTTTTTCAGATTTAAAACGTGCGCCAAAACAGGAAGCCTTGCTCCTCTCCTATCTGGACTTGAGCCACGCTTTAAACCCCCGTTTAACAAAAGAACTTTCTCGAAAGGAATTGCTGGAGCAAACGGAATGTACACCTTCGGCATTAGACGCGTTGCTGAAACGCGGCGTGCTGGAAAGCTACGAGAAGGAAGTGGGCCGTTTACAACCACAGGTTTGCCGTGTGCAGCCGCCCAGCCCGCTCAGCGAAGCGCAGAAACGGGCTTATGAAGAGATACTCGAGCAATTTAAGACAAAAGATGTCTGCCTGCTGCATGGAGTCACCTCCAGTGGCAAGACGGAAATCTATTCCCATCTGATTGAGGATGTGCTAAAACTGGGACGCCAAGTGTTATTTCTTCTACCTGAAATAGCTATTACCACTCAGATAACCGAGCGGTTGGGGAAGATATTTGGCGATAAGCTGTTGGTTTATCACTCCAAGTTTTCCGACAACGAGCGGGTGGAAGTATGGAACAAACTGCTCCACAGCGATGGTCCAATGCTGGTCTTAGGCGTCCGTTCTTCCTTGTTTCTCCCTTTCAAAGATTTAGATTTGATTATTGTAGACGAGGAGCATGAGAATATCTATAAACAGCAAGACCCGGCTCCCCGCTATCATGCCCGCAATGCAGCCACCGTACTGGCACGAATGCACGGAGGAAAAACACTTTTAGGCTCGGCCACCCCCTCCATAGACTCATACTATAACGCCCTGACAGGCAAGTATGGACTGGTGGAACTGAAGACTCGTTTTGGCGATTGCTTGATGCCGGAAATAACCGTGGTTGACATCAAAGAGTTGAGACGTAAGAAGATTATGAAAAATACGCTCTTCTCGCCCCTATTGACACAGAAAGTAAATCAAGCCTTGGAGAACGGTGAACAAGTTATTTTGTTTCAGAATCGTCGTGGTTTTGCGCCCATGATAGAATGCAAAAGCTGCGGCTGGGTGCCTCATTGCCCGAATTGCGATGTGAGCCTCACATACCACAAAGCATACCACCGCTTAGAGTGTCACTATTGTGGCCATGTGAAGGAATTGCCACGCGTATGCCCTTCCTGCCATGGTGAGGAATTGAAAATGCTGGGGTTTGGAACAGAAAAGATTGAAGAAGAAGTGGAAACTCTTTTCCCCTCGGCTAAAGTAGAGCGAATGGACATGGATTCGGCGCGTACACGGACGGCTTACGAACATATTATCTCTGACTTTGAAGCGGGAAAAACACAGATATTAATAGGCACCCAGATGCTTTCCAAAGGGCTGGATTTTGGAAATGTGAGTGTGGTAGGTATTTTAAATGCAGACAGCATGTTGAACTTCCCCGATTTCCGCGCCCACGAACGCGCTTTTCAACTGATGGTACAGGTAAGCGGACGAGCCGGGAGGAGGAATAAACAAGGTTGCGTTATCCTGCAAACGTCTCAACCCGAGCTGTCTATAATCCAGATAGTGCAACATTTTGCATACCAGAATATGGTAACTCTTCAACTGAGCGAGCGGAGTATGTTTCACTATCCCCCATACTACAGGCTGATTATTCTTTATCTACGTGGCAAACAGGAAGAGACGCTTCAGGAGCTATCGACGCTCTATGCCGGAAAGTTGCGCGAACGATTAGGCGAGCGGGTATTAGGCCCCGTTACGCCACCGGTTACACGCATACAAAACCTGCATGTGAGACAGATTATTCTTAAAATAGAGATTATTGCTGCCATTGCACCGGTAAGGGAGATATTAGACAGTATACGGTCAGAGATATTACAATATCCACCCTTTAAGCAACTTTTGGTACACTACGATGTTGATCCTGCATAAAGATTAAAACTCTACGCCGACTTTAAACGTCACACCCCCCATAGGTTCCACTTTAGTTATATGCAGATTTTGGGAATAATCCAGGTAGTCGTACTCAAACAACTGCATGGTATAGCCTATGCTCAGGTTAAGCGCCAGGGAGCTTCCCATCATATACTTGACCCCAAAGGCTGGCGCTATGTAGAACCCAAGGCCGGAAGCGCTTGTTTCTTTTCTTTTCACGAAAACGCCATTAGTCGGTTGAGTATCTTGGGATAAAACAGTTTTAAAGCCAATGCTATATCCTAATTTCAATCCTACATAGGGCGCGATTCTACCATTTGAGAAATTATATCTCACATCGGCAAAAATGGGGATAGCCATCTTGGTAAAGGAACTGTCATTAGGGATCAAAATACTCGTAGTGCTGTTATAACTGAAGCGGTTGTAAACGGTGTCACTATATAATTGTACACCAAGACCGATGCCTACAAAGAGAGAAGGATTCAATTGCGCGCCATAGCTGGCCGTTATCTCCAACCTGGAAGTTTTCGTCTGCGGACTACCCATACCCATGGTATATCCAAAGTCTATGAATCCTCGCGGGCCTGTAACATCAAACATCGGAGCCTCGGGAGCTGATTGCTTGTTTGCCGTACCCTGTTTGTTAGCAACCTTCTTATTAGTAGGTATTTCATATCCGTCTTCGTCGTAAAGCATTTCATCATCATATTCATCCTCCGTTTCTTCCCTTATAGGCTGACGTCCTTGTTGTGGAACTGCCTGATTATTGTATCTTTGCTGATTCTGCTGAGGATAACCTTGCTGGTTCTGAGGATATCCCTGCTGGTTCTGCTGAGGATAACCCTGCTGATACCCCGGTTGATTTTGTTGGGGAGGTCTCTGCTGGTTCTGTTGAGGGTATCTCTGCTGATTTTGCTGGGGGTACCTCTGCTGATTCTGCTGAGGATAACCTTGTTGATTTTGTTGAGGGTATCTCTGTTGGTTCTGTTGATTCTGTTGAGGAGCCGATGCGCCCGGACGTGTGCCATCCTCGTATGTTATGTCTCTTACTTCATTACTATAAAACAAGACGACACGTCCATTTGGCTGTTGAAGTCTATACCGTTCATCATTCGGCAGTTTAGTCAACTCTCCTTTGGCTACATTTCCATTATTAAAATAGATAGTTACCACTCTGCCCCTTTGGGCAAAAGCAACTTGCAAAGCCATAGCGAACAGAATAAAAATAAAAAATATCCTTCTCATACTAACTCTTTTTTCATCCGGCTTACCCTGCCGGAAGTACTTATGATGCAAAAATAAATAAAAATTACCATGATAGATCAATTTTTCATGGTTTTTCTGCCAATATCAAATAAATTCAACAATGGAATCAGGAGAAGTGTTTAAGGACATTATCTCTGTTGCTCATATACCTTAGTCTTATTAAAAAAATAAGGCGCCTACTTGTATCACTACAAATAGACGCCGATGTGTGTTGATTAAATGAAAAACAAGAGTAGGCAGGAAGGAATGGCTCATCTTCCTGCCTATAGTATATTATTAACTCTAATATGAAATAACGGCTCGTAATTTTCCAGACTGCTCATAAAAAGCGATGTGTTTTTTTCTGTCACGGCTACTGACAAAACAGCATAGGTAACTCAGTCCATATTCGCTTCTTAACAGCTTGTATTCTTCTATGATGCTTGGACCGTTCGGGTAGTTTTGTGCAAATTGGATTGAAGCATCTATTACCGCTAACGGTACTTCCTCTTCGATTAGATACCAATACGTACCAATCCATTCATAATTTGAATCAAACGCCACATAACTATACGTCGAGTCATCCAGTACAGCTACATTCTTACTATAAGGCCCCTCCCAAAAGTCTATTATCTCCGGGTTTTCAAACAAACTGTCGACTACCTGACCCACCTCCGTGGGAATCTCGACAGGAGTTTCCCTATGAGACTTGCTGCCGGAAACAGTCTTAATTAAATCACCATATACGGAATAGTAAAGACTGAGGTGAGATGCGCTATCTGACACACAGATAACATGAATAGACCCCATATCTTTTCGTTCCACTGAATATATTTTTTCAATATAAGAATCAGAGTACCGACTGTTTAAAAACGAATCTGCTATTTTGGAAAGCAGTTGATTAAAGCTGTTTTCTTTCGTGGTCAAAGTCCAATCTCCTGATTCCGTAAACCAAGCAAGCATTGATTTGGACTGGCAATCAAAGTCGGCCACATAATATTTCTTCTCGATACTCCATACAATATTTTTGGCGTCCGGGTACCGCATATCAAATGAGTTCAAAATTTCCTCGTTCGGATTAACCTCGTAAGATTTAATCCCTGTTTCAATCGATTCTGCTGTACAACTTGCTAAGCATACAATAATCAAAGCAAGAGCACTGAAAATCGAAGTTTTTTTAGATTTTATAATCATAGTATTTTAGATTTTGAAAAGATGTTCGATTTCCGTCTTTATATATATAACAATTTCAGGTGGTAAATTGTTCATTTTATTAGCATCTTTTATACTTTGAAATCGGACACTTTTGTCCGTTATTGAACACTTTTGAATATTGGTAACACTGGTTATCAGCAGTTTAAATTTCCGGCATAACCTTTGCTCGTGTTAAATAAAATGACAATTACTATGGACCGAGAAATATCAAAAGACGAACGCAAGAAAGAACAGCGTAAACAATTTATAAAAGCCGGCACCGGATTGGTTGCAGGCGTAACTTTCGTATGGATTATCATATCGTTACTTCAAAGCGGATTGTATCGCAAAGACCTTATACTTTCTGAAGTGGACAGGGGAACTATCGAGGTGTCGGTAAGCGCCTCCGGCAAGGTTATCCCTGCTTTTGAAGAGATTATCAACTCTCCCATCACATCACGCATCCTCGAAGTGTACAAACGGGGAGGCGATTCGGTGGATGTAGGCACGCCCATCCTAAAGCTCGACTTGCAGACGGCGGAAACAGAATATAATAAACTCCTGGACGAGGAACAGATGAAACGCCTCCAGTTGGAGCAACTCCGCCTTACCAATCACAGCAAACTATCCGAGATGGAGATGAAGCTGAAGGTATCGCACATGGAGCTGAATCGCAAGGAGGTGGAACTCCGCAACGAGCGATATTTAGACAGCCTTGGCGCCGGAACAACCGACAAGGTGCGCCAAGTGGAACTCAGTTATAATGTAGGCCAACTGCAACTTAACGAAGAAGAGCAGAAGTTCCTGAACGAACAAGCGTTGACCACCGCCGACCTGAAAGTAAAGGAACTGGAGCTAAATATTTTCCATAAGAACCTGACTGAGGCTAAACGTACGTTAGAAGACGCCCAAATCCGCTCACCCCGCAAGGCCATCCTCACCTACGTGAACAACGAGGTAGGTGCACAAATACAACAGGGCAGCAAGGTGGCTATTGTATCAGATCTCACCCGCTTCAAAATTGAAGGCGAGATTGCGGATGCGTATGGAGACCGGATTGCCCCGGGAAGCAAAGCCATTGTCAAAATAGGAAGCGAAAAACTGAACGGCGTAGTGAGCGACGTGACCCCTTTATCCCGCAACGGCGTCATCTCTTTCACCGTACAACTTGATGAGGCCAACCACCGCCGCCTCCGCTCCGGCCTGAAAACCGACGTCTACGTGATGAATGCCATTAAAGACGAAGTCCTACGCATAGCCAATTCCTCCTATTATATAGGAAAGGGCGAGTACGAACTCTTTGTCATTAACGGCGATCAACTCCTCAAACGCAAAGTGGTATTAGGCGACAGCAACTTTGAGTACGTAGAAGTAGTATCCGGCCTCGAACCCGGCGATGAAGTAATCATCTCCGACATGAGCAACTATAAAGAAAAGAAGAAACTAAAAGTAAAGTAAACAATTAAATAAATGAACATTATGATTAAGCTTAGCAATTTAGAGAAGATTTACCGGACGAAAGAAATCGAGACGGTTGCATTAGAAAATGTGAATCTGGAGGTTCAGAAGGGTGAATTTCTTTCTATCATGGGGCCTTCGGGCTGTGGCAAATCTACACTGCTCAACATTATGGGGTTGCTGGATGCTCCGACAACAGGTCAGGTAGAGATTGACGGTATACAAACCGCTCATATGAATGATAAGGAGCAGGCTGCCTTCCGCAACTTGCAATTGGGTTTTGTGTTCCAGAGCTTCCACCTGATTAACTCGCTCAATGTGCTCGATAATGTAGAGCTTCCCCTTCTCTATCGCAAGGTAGGGGTTGCCGAACGCCGCAAGGCTGCCAAAAACGTGCTCGAAAAGGTAGGCCTCAGCCACCGCATGAAGCACTTCCCCACCCAACTCTCCGGCGGACAATGCCAGCGCGTAGCCATCGCTCGTGCCATCATTGGAAATCCCAACATCATTCTGGCCGATGAGCCGACAGGTAACTTGGACAGCAAGATGGGTATTGAAGTGATGGATATCCTCCATCAACTAAACAAGGAAGACGGCCGCACCATCGTTATGGTAACCCACAACGAGAACCAGGCCAAACAAACCAGTCGCACAATAAGGTTCTTCGACGGCCGACAAATTCAGTAAGTCATGCTACAACAATATTTTAAACAGGCTTGGCTGTTGCTACGGGAGAATCCCCTGCTCAGCATCATCTCCATTGCAGGAACGGCATTGGCTATCACACTTATTATGGTGTTGGTCATTACCTACGAGGTACGGACGGCCAATTATAAGCCGGAGATGAATCGCGACCGCATGCTCTACGTGAAATACGGGCGCTACGAATCACCGAACAATATCAGCAACTCCGCCAATTCGTTCGAAGTCGTTAAGCAGTGTTTCTATCCGCTAAAGCATGCCGAAGCAGTAACGGCTGTGGCTCCATATATAGAAGTGCTCATATCCATCCCCGGCGGCGAGAAGGAATACAAATCGGACGTATCGTTTACCGACGCCGACTTTTGGAAGGTGTTCGACTTTGAGTTTGTATCCGGCAAACCTTATACATCCGAAGAAGTGGAGAGCGGTATTCCCAAGGCGGTGATCAACGAAACACTGGCTCAAAACCTGTACGGCGACACAGATCCGGTAGGCAAGACCCTCCTGGTAAACTTTGTGGAATGTACGGTGGCGGCCGTAGTAAAACCTGTATCCACACTTGCCGAAGCGGCTTATGCAGAGGTATGGCTACCGCGAACCTTGAATACGGACGTGCCTAACCTATGGGTGGAAAACACACTGGGTGGATATCGTTGCTTCATTCTGGCTCCTGCTAAAGCCGATATTCCTGCTATTCAGGAAGAAGCCGAACAATTGGTGCAACAGTTTAATGCCTCCATGATGGAAAAAGGAAAGTACGTCTTAAATGGACAGCCAGACACACATTTTGTGCAAATGATCCATACCATAGGTTCTCAGAGGCCCGATGTTAATGGCGCCATCCTTCGTTATGGCGCCATTATCCTTATCTTGCTTTTGGTACCTGCCATCAACCTTTCGGGCATGACATTCTCGCGCATGAATAAACGCATGGCTGAGATGGGTGTGCGCAAAGCTTTCGGAGCTACGAAAGGGAATCTGCTTAGCCAGGTGTTGTCCGAGAATCTGGTGTGGACGCTGATCGGAGGTGTTTTTGGAGTGGCTTTGAGTTATTTGGCCATTACGCTGATGAGCAAATGGCTGCTCGAGACACAAACAAGCCGTTTCCTCGATGGTGAAGCCTTTATCAATGCCGGGATGATTGTTCATCCGATGGTATTTGTTTATGCATTCCTGTTCTGCCTCGTGCTGAATCTTCTAAGTGCCGGTATCCCGGCGTGGAGGGTTTCAAGGGAGCATATTGTAGACGCACTTAATTCCTAATTGTTAAATATTAATTATTAGTTATCATGTTAAAACAGATTATAAAGATAATTGGAAAGCAAAGGTCGAGCAATGCTTGGGTGTGGGCGGAGATGCTGCTGGTGTCTGTCTTCTTGTGGTTTATTGTCGATACGTTGTACGTCAATCTGCGTACCTACTTTACGCCTACAGGCTTTCAAATCGACCACACTTACTTGGTCGGCCTCCGTGCTGTAACGGAGGAAAGCTATCAGTACATCCCCGCTGATCAACGAACCACCAGTACGGCTGACGATCTGCTTACGGTGATCGACCGTATGCGTACGTATCCCGGCGTGGAAGCCGTCAGCCTTTCCGATGCCTCTTATCCGTACAACAACAGCGATGGATGGAGCGACGTCAAGCGGGATACTACACGAATGCATGCGCAACGTCGCCGGGTGACAGCCGACTTCTTTCGCGTCTTTCGCCTGACCAACCCTAAAGGAGAGATAGATCCCTTAGTGAATAATATGGCATTCAACCAACTGATTATTTCCCCTGAAATAGCGGAGGAACTATATCCCGAGGGGAATGTCGTAGGCAAGGAAATTGGTTTCCACTATACATTCGGTGATGGCGACAGTGTAGGCTATCGGATAGGAGCCGTCTGCCCACCCCTTAAATGCGACGACTTCAGAAAATCCAATCCTACCTTCTTCTTCCTTTGGACGGAGAAGATGCTGCAAGAGGATCTTTCAGAGGCTGCCCTT
This sequence comes from Bacteroidia bacterium, assembly GCA_025996775.1. Classification (GTDB taxonomy): domain Bacteria; phylum Bacteroidota; class Bacteroidia; order Bacteroidales; family Tannerellaceae; genus DFXE01. The sequence goes on from BNTS01000037.1 coordinate 15,937, forward strand.
CCTTTCATGGAAGTCTGCCTCCGGGTGAAGCCTGAAGCCGACAACGACTTCGTCGCCCGTTTCAAAAAAGATATGGCTGTACTGGCACGGTACAACAATCTATTCATGTTAGATGTCCGCCCCTTCAGCGAGGTGCGCGAGCGATTTATCCGCGACCGGGTGAACGAATTCAAACTCTCCCTTTCCGTCATTGGCTTCCTGCTGGTCAATATTTTCCTGGGAATCGTGGGAACATTCTGGTTCCGCACCCAGCAGCGACAGGGAGAGATGGGGCTGCGTATTGCGCTCGGCTCCACCGGACGAGGCCTGCAAAAGATGTTGATGCTCGAAGGGATTGTGTTGCTATTGTTTGCTTTCCTCCCCGCCATGCTCATTAGCCTGAACATTGGCCTGAAGGACTTAGTGAATGTAGAGCTGATGCCTTTTAGCGCAGGACGTTATTTCTTATGCCAAGGTATCACCTTCGTGTTGATAGCCGGTATGATAAGCTTCGGTGTTCTTTACCCCGCTCTAAAAACGGCTCGCCTCCAACCAGCGGAAGCTCTGCATTATGAATAAGCAATATTTAAAGCAAGCTTGGAACCTGCTTCGGCAGGAAAAGTTTTTCAGCAGCATTTACATCCTGGGGACGGGTTTGTCCATCACGGTGGTGATGGTTCTTTCTATCGTGTTGTATGTGCGGTTAGCAAATATCTATCCGGAAACGAATCGCGACAGGATATTGGTAGTGCAGAACGCGGTGGAGAATTATGAAGAGGGAGGTTTTAGTAGCTCCCGGCTCTCTATTCAACTCATTGAAACTGTCTTCCAACCCCTTGAGAGTGCTGAGGCCGTTACGGCCACTATTTCGTACCATGAGGGGGAGGAGAACTATGTGCAGCCTGAAGGTAGCAGTGACCAATGGCCTGTCACCGTCCAATATGTGGATACGGCCTACTGGCGTGTGTTTTCCTTCCGCTTTCTCCATGGACAGCCGTTTTCCGGAGCTGATTTCCGCTCAGGCATTCGTGTGGCTGTGATAGCCGAGTCGCTTGCGAAGCGCCTGTTCGGTACCATAGAGGTTAGAGGCCAATACATGAGCTTGAACTTCGAAACCTATCGCATTAGCGGGGTGGTAAAGGACGTTTCCTTCGTGACCGAGCGCACCTATGCACAGATATGGGTGCCTTACACATTGGTTCCTGATTATAAAGGAACGTTTGGTCGTTCAGGCTCATTGGGAAAGATGACAGCTTTTATCCTCGCTCCTTCGACAAACGAGGTAGGAAGGGTAAAGGAAGAGGCGCTTGATCGCTTCCACCGCTATGCTTCGCAGTATGAGGAGGAGTCGCCTTCTATCGTTGGCCAGCCCGACCGCCATTGGCAGAGTACCCTACGCACCTTTTCCACAAGCGAGCCTGATTTCACGAAGGCTCTCCTGCAATACGGATTTATCTTCCTTATCCTGCTATTGGTACCGGCCATAAGTCTGTCGGGGATGGCCGATTCGCGGATGGAAAGGCGGCTGGCAGAGATGGGCGTACGTCGTGCTTTTGGTGCACCGCGCAGTTCGCTGATGGGGCAGGTCTTTTCGGAAAACTTCCTTTTCACGCTTTTGGGTGGAGGGGTCGGACTATTATTCTCGTACCTTCTTGTTTTGCTAAGCCGTAGTTGGATTATGGGGTTAGGGAAAGAATTTGCAGGAAATGTGCCGGATGGTGTGGAGGTTGTACTCACACCTGCCATGCTGCTCAATATGCCGGTGTTTGGCATTGCATTGCTTGTCTGCTTCCTGCTCAACCTGCTTTCGGCCATGATACCCGCCTGGAAAGTATCGCATCAAGAAATTGTTTACTCATTAAATACCTGATACCGCTATGTTTCGAGCTATCATCAAACAATTATGGAACCGCAAACGTTCCAATATATCTGTAGCCATTGAGCTTGTCTGCGTTTTCTGTCTCGTATGGTATATCGTAGATTATCTCTTTGTGTTTGCCTACAACTGTAACATTCCCAATACGAGAGATATACGCCATACATGGAAGGTGAATTTGGGTATATTCCCGGAAGGAACCCCCCAATATAGTGCAGAGGAGGACGAGCCGGAAGCGTTATTGGCCAATTTTAACCGCCTCCTGCAAATCTTGAACAACTATCCCGGTGTGGAAGCGGTCGGCGTCTGCGACCTTGGCTCGACGCCTGAAACCGGATATATTAACGGAGAGAGATTTCGTTCGGCTACGGATACGGCTTGCTTAGCATGGGGGCAAAACATTGCCCTCTTGCCCACTGAAGACTTCTTTCGCGTCTTTGGCTACACTTCGGGCGAAGGGCAGGTAGCTGTTTCTACAAGCGACTTCGATTGGTCGGGTGCTAATCCTGCTGTACTTAGCCGTTCCATGGCGCAAGCCTTGTTTCCTGACGGGAATGCCATGGGCCGCGAATTTTGTCCCGTGCGGAATGCTTCTATGATATATCGGGTAGTGGGAGTAATAGACGATATCAAGCGCTTCGAATTCCAGCGCGTCCAGATGGCCTATTACCTGCCCTTGCGACTGACAGCCGACGTTCTAAGTAGAGACGGGGAGTGGTCGATAAGGAACCTCGTGATTATGGTTCGCAGTAAGGCTTCCATCCCCGACAATGTCTTCCGGGAAGCCTTCAGGAAAGAAATGACTGACGCCCTGCAAATAGGCAACTTCTACCTCAAGAGTATCGTCTCCTTCAGCAAGATAAAGGACGATACGACTGCCGAGTTCGGCATAGCTAATGCGATTCGCGTACGCATCTACCTGATGGCCTTCTTCCTGCTCAATATCCTGTTATGTGTGATGGGCACCTTCTGGTATCGCATCAACCTACGCCGTAGCGAGATAGGACTGCGCAAAGCCTTAGGCTCTACCAGCCGCAACATCCGCAACCTCTTCTTCCTCGAAGGCCTCATCCTTTTAGCTGCTGCTGCTATCATGGCCATGGTAGTAGAGCTGCAATTCGTAAAAGCCGACCTGATAGAAACCTTAGGACAAGACAGGAGCGATTCCACCGTCTGCCTCCCCGACCAAACCGCCCTCCGCTTCCTCATCACCAATGCAATAACGGCAGCCATACTGGCAACAATTATCCTGGCAGCAATCTGGCTCCCTGCAAAACGGGCCGCCTCCGTCCCACCCGTAGAAGCCTTGCGCGATGAATAAAAAAAGACCACAAAAGTGATCCTTTTGATAATCTATTCCTTGATAAAAATTATGCATTTGCCGGATGAACCTTATTTCTTATCTTTGCAGTGGTATAAGAAAAACGAGGAATGAAAATCAGGGTTAAATGGATAGTGAGGTTGTGCTTGATTCCGGTTGTGCCGACATTGGTGATGGCCGTTTTATTATATGTGCCTCCTTTTCAGAATTATCTGTTTAAAAAGGTAATTCGATATGCCGGAAAGCAAGCCGACTTAAATATTGACGCCGAACATGTACGTCTTGTTTTTCCGCTGGACTTGAAGGTATCGGGGCTTGTTGTTCAGACCTCGACAGCCGACACCTTGTTTAGCTTGGAAGCGCTGACGCTTAAGGTACAACCCATATACTTATTCCGCAAAATTGTATATGTAGAGAATCTGGACTTGCAGCAGTTGAAACTGCATACGGGTTCGCTGATCGATAATGTAAGAGTGGATGGCGAACTCAGCAGCCTTTCTGCCAAAGCGGACATCCGCCTGGAAAACGAGAAGGCAAACCTTTACAACCTGATGCTCTCGGATGCCGACGTGCATATTCTGATAGCTGATACTTCCAAAAGCGAACCTTCTGTTCCCCTTCAATGGAAAATAGACTTGGATAAAATTGCCTTGAATCGTGTCCGCCTGGCATTGCAAATGCCGGCTGATACGCTCAGCTTAAGTGCCTATATAGGGGTAGCGGAACTGACAAAGGGGGAGGTTGATTTGGGTGAGGAGCAATATACGGCTGAGGCATTTCGTCTGGCTGATTCTGAGCTGCGATATGACGGCAACGATATAAGCCCGGCGGGAGGAAACGCGGCACGCCACGTCTCCACACATTTCGACCCTCAGCATATTGATCTGAGCCACCTTAATGCTTTGCTGGGCCAATTGCTCTATCACAAAGACGATATGCATGCGTCAATCAACTACTTCTCAACCCGCGATCGTTCCGGCCTTGCTATCTCCTCTCTGACGGGAAGTATCGGCGCTGACAATGTGCATCTTGCTATCCCCTACTTGCTACTTGTAACCCCATACTCGAATATGAGTTTGGAGGTGAATATACCCTTCAATGCCCTTAGTAAACATCCGGATGGAGAAACGAAAGTTAACCTGACGGCTTCGATAGGTAAGAATGATTTGCTTTTTATGGACGGCCTACCCGCCAATTTTGCCAAAGTATATCCCGATAAGCCCTTGCTGATAGTTGCCAAAGCAGATGGAAATGCCGGAATAATAAAGTTAACCACTCTGTCGGCGGAAATGTCTGAGGTGTTTCATCTAAAAGCCTCCGGTTCGGGCGATAACCTGTTGGATAGTATCCGTCGGACGGGACATTTCGAGATGAAATCTCATGTCTCGAAGCCCGGCACGATTCTTGGTCTCCTGCCAAAATCCGTACAGGAAGGTATTCGCACGCCCGGCTCCCTCAACCTGACAGGCAATATTGGGCTTCAAAACCAGGACTATAAGGCTGACTTGCTGCTTACTGAGGCGCATGCCAAGGTGAAGCTGAAAGGATTCTATAATGTAGGAAATGAGTGCTATGAAGCCTCTCTTACGATCGACAGCTTAGAACCGTCGCACTTTCTGGCCAATGATTCGCTCAGCCGATTAACGGCCAACTTCAGTGTGGAAGGTAAAGGCACGGATATCTATGCCAAGTCCACGGAAGCCAACTGGAGCGGAAAGATAGACGACCTGCAATATGGAGCCTCAAAAATAGGGGATATCACCTTAGGTGCCTCACTTCAAAATCATCAGGTGAAGGTGAGTGTCAAAAGCGACCTCCCTGATGCCAAGCTGGACTTTGCTTTTGATGGAACCCTGGAGCAAAAGAAACTGACCGGTATGCTGACAGGTGATGTAGATAGTCTCAACCTCTACGCCCTTCACCTGATGGACACACCTTTCACCACTTCCTTCAACCTCTTTGCAGAGGTGGAAAGTGACCTGAAAATAGACCATCATGTAGACGTAACCCTTGGCAACTGGGATCTCACTTTGGCCGACCGCCCCATCAATCCGCAAACGCTTATCCTCCATACGCAAAGCGAGAAAGACACCACTCGCCTCTCTTTCCACGCGGGCGATCTGGGCCTTACCCTCACCGGTAATGCCGGTTTGGAAACCATGAGTTCACAGTTTCAGCGCATTTCGGAGGATGTAGCCAACCAACTCAAACAAGATTCAGCCATTAACATCGCCGCCCTTCGCCCTTACCTACCTGATATGACTCTCTCTATCCATGCTGAAAAGGATAATCCGCTATATACCATACTCAAGCAATACAAATTAGACTTCGGTCGTCTATCCGTAGAAGCAGCCACTTCGCCCGAGGAAGGTGTACGCTTAGATGCCAGCGTGTATGCGCTCAACCGCGATACCTTCCGCATTGACACGATACGCGCCATCATTCGCCCCGAGATTGACGGACTGATATACGATGCGCAAGTAGTGAAAAATCGCTATATGCACCAAACGGCCTTTACTGCCGGATTAAAAGGCTGCATAGGATATCGTTATTTAGATGCGGAGGCTTTTTACACCAACAACGAAAAAGAAACAGGCTTACATCTGGGTATCAGCGGAGTCAGAGGGAGAGAAGGAATAGACCTGCGCCTGTTTCCCGACAACCCTATTATAGCTTTTAATACCTATTCGCTGAATCCCGACAACTTCATACACCTGAAAAGTATGAAGGAGATAGAGGCTAACGTGCGTCTTACCGGAGCCAACAACAACTCGCTTTGGTTTCATTCGTTAGACGGCGCGGATGCCCAATACCCCGAGCTGCATGCAGAGTTGAGCCAGATACCGATAGGACTTATATCCAAAGGCTTTGCCGAATTGCCCGATATGAAAGGGATGCTTAGCGCCGACCTGCAATACGCTCCTTCGAAGGAATCGTTTATGGTAGTGGCTGATGTAAATATAGATAACCTGATATACGAGGGCAGCGAAGTGGGCGAATTGATGCTCAACACCGTCTATCTTCCCATAGAGCAAGATGTGCACCAGGTAGACATGCACTTCTCCCGGGGTCGTGACGAAGTAGGTTCGGCTACTGTCATTTATAATTCAAAGAAGGAAAACATTGACGGTGGCCTCTCTTTGGAAGCGTTACCTTTAGACATGTTTACCCCTTTTATTCCTGACAATATGGCCTCGCTCAACGGTTCTTTGAGTGGGGAAATGGATATAAAAGGCCCGCTAACCAAGCCTTTGGTTGAGGGGTATCTTAAGGCGGATACGGCTTCGGTCTATTCCGGGTTGGTTGCTTCTCGCTTCCGCCTCGATGATAAAAAGATATTTATAAAGAACAATCGCCTGAATCTCGATACATTCCAAATCTTAGCTTCGGGCACAAACCCGTTTGTAATAGACGGAAACATTGACTTCTCCAACTTCTCGAACATAATGGCTGACTTGCAAATGAAGGGAAACCGATTGCAACTGCTGGATGCCAAGAGAACTCCCGATGCCATAGCCTACGGCAAACTGCTTGTCAACACTTCCTCTACCGTGAAAGGCCCGCTATCTGCTCTCACCGTCAGAGGAAACATCAACCTGCTGGGGGGAACAAATCTGACGTATGTGATGAAAGATTCTCCCCTCACGGTGCAAGATCGACTGAAAGACCTTGTTACCTTTACTTCCTTTGCCGATACCACACTCCGCATGAGGCGGAACAGCACACTGCCTCCCCTCCCTTTAGGTGGGATGGATGTGCTGATGGTGTTGCATATAGACCCCATTGTTAATCTGCAGGCCGACATCAATCCCGACCAGTCGAGCTATGTTTCGCTGGAGGGTGGAGGAGACCTTTCATTCCAATATACACGTCAGGGGCAAATGTTGCTGAACGGACGCTATACTTTATCCAATGGAAAAATGAAATACGCCCTCCCCATCATTCCCTTGAAAGAGTTTACCGTCAAACCAAACAGCTTTATTCAGTGGGACGGAGACCCTATGAATCCGCAACTCGGCATTGCCGCTACCCAGCGAACGCGTGCCTCTGTTAGTTTAGCCGGTGAATCACCTCGCAAGATAAACTTTGAGGTAGGTGTAGATGTGAGGGAGCGACTCGAAAACATGGCGCTCACCTTCACCATTGCTGCCCCAGAAGATGCTTCCGTACAGGCGGAATTAGATAAGATGGGTGTGGAAGGTCGCTCTACCCAGGCTGTCGGGATGATGGTTACAGGGATGTACCTTGCCAACAGTGGAGACGGCAAAGTAAACATGAATATGGGTGATGCGCTCGGCAGCTTCCTGCAAAGCGAAATCAATAATATTGCAGGCGACGCCCTCAAGACGGTAGATTTCAGCATTGGGATGGATACCTATACGCAGAGCGCTGAACTGGGTGGCGGACAGCGTACCGACTATTCCTTCAGCTATGCCCAACGCTTCTACGACGACCGTCTGCGTCTGAAGATCGGCGGGAAAGTTTCATCGGGCAATGTGCAGCAGAAAGAATCTTTTATAGATGATGTATCACTTGAATGGCGACTAAACAGGGCGGGTACAGGCTATCTCAAGCTCTTCCACGATAAGAACTATCAGAGTATTCTTGATGGCGAAGTGATTGAAACCGGCGTTGGTATTGTGCTCCGCCGCAAGATGTTGAACCTTCGTGAACTATTTAAGAAATGAATAGATACCGCTTCATGCAACGAATGGCGACCGGCTGTTTCTTAGCTGTCCTTATCTCCTGCTCCACCACCCGCAACCTGCCGGAGGGTGAAATGCTTTACACCGGCATCAAAAAGATAGAAGTGACTGACAAGGACGATAGCAAGGCATATAAACTGGCCATGGAGGAGATTGAGGCTGCGCTGGATTACCCGCCCAATAATGCCCTTTTCGGCAGCTCGTCCATGCGTACTCCCTTTCCGGTTGGTCTTTGGATATATAATGGCTTCGTGAACAAAGAGAGCAAGATAGGAAAATGGTTTTTCAAAACCTTTGCCGCCAAACCGGTGTTTATTTCTACTGTAAACCCTGACGTTCGCACGTCTATTGCGCATAATCTGTTGCGCGAAAACGGCTACTTCGACGGTACTTCATCGTATCAACTCATCCCCAACAAAAAGAATCCGCGCAAGTCGCAGGTTAGCTATCAACTCACAATGAACCATGTCTATACCTTTGACAGTATACGCTACATACGCACCCGCTCTCTGGCTGATAGCCTCAGCGTACATGCCGACGAAGAGTTGCTCCGCAGGGGCGACCCTTTCCGCGTAGCAAGTTTGGAAGCCGAGCGTCAACGTATCTCGTCCATGCTTCGTGGCCGGGGTTTCTACTACCATCGCCCCGAATTTATTGTCTACCAAGCCGACACGCTGATGGCGCCGGGAAAGGTATGGCTGCACGTGATGCGTAAGCCCGGACTGCCTCAGTCTGCTCTTTCCCCTTTCCGAATAGGGAATGTCTCTGTCAGTTTGAAGGGGTATAAGGGGGAAGAACCAAATGACTCGGCTTCTTATAAGGGTTTGACCGTGTATTACGAAAACAAACTGCGCGTTCACCCCTCAGCACTCTATAAACGAGTGATGTTTAAAACGGGCGAACTCTATTCCGAATCAAATGAACAGCTTACGCAAACTGCCCTCTCGCGACTGGAAATATTCCGCTTTGCCGAAATGCAGTTCACTCCACGTGATACCGCGAGAAATAACAACATCCTCGATCTCCAAATCAACACCTTGTACGATCTTCCACTCAATGGTGAGCTGGAGCTAAATGTAACGGATAAGAGTAATAACCTGCGGGGTCCGGGTGCTATTTTCAGTCTCTCACGCAACAATATCTTTGGAGGAGGCGAGGTGCTCAAGATAGAAGCCAAAGCTTCGTACGAATGGCAAACCGACAAGAATCTGAAAGGGCTGAACAGCTACGAACTGGGAGCAGGCGCTACGCTGACCTTCCCCTCTGCCGTCTTCCCCGGCTTTGCAGACAGGGGTTTGACGTATTCTACCTATACAAACATAAATTTGAATGTTGATGCACTAAATCGATCACGTTTCTTCAGGATGGTCTCTTTTAGCGGAAGCCTTTCCTACGACTTCCAACCGAACGCTGTGCATCGCCATTCCTTCACACCCTTTCGTCTTACCTATAACCGTATGCTGTCTCGTACGCTTGAGTTCGACAGCATAGCTGCTCTCAACCCCGCCTTGCTGCTAAGCCTCTCCGACCAATTCATTCCGGCCCTGAGCTATACCTATACCTACGACGATTCGCCCCGTGACAAGAACAATCATATCTGGTGGCAGGCCTCTATCACGGAAGCAGGTAACTTGCTTGCAAGCGGGTATGCCGTCGCTGGAAATAAATGGAACCACCGGGGGAAAAAACTTTTAGGTAATCCCTTTGCCCAGTTTATCAAGGCCACCGGCGAATTTCGATACAACTACCGCATAGATGATAACAACCGCTTGGTCATGCGTATCATGGGTGGTGCTATTTATAGCTACGGAAATGCCCGCATATCCCCATTCAGCGAACAGTTTTATATTGGCGGAGCCAATAGTGTTCGCGCCTTCACCATCCGTTCCATAGGCCCCGGTCGCTTCGTCCCGGCAGATCCCAAAACAAACCGCTATGCCTATATTGATCAAACGGGCGACCTCAAGCTTGAAGCCAACCTGGAATACCGCTTCCGTATCCTCGGCAATTTATATGGAGCTACATTCCTCGATTGTGGTGGCGTCTGGCTCATCCGGAACGATGCCAACCGCCCCGGCGGTACATTCAATCTAAGCAAGCTCGGTAACGACCTGGCCCTTGGCGCCGGCGCAGGCCTCCGTTACGACCTGGATTTCCTGGTAGTCCGCCTCGACCTTGGCGTAGGCCTCCATCTCCCCTACGAAACCAGCAAACACAGCTACTATAACATTCCCAAGTTCAACGACGCCCTCGGCCTCCACCTCGCCGTAGGCTATCCCTTCTAACGTATTGCCTTTTGGTTTACGGATACGATGGATTTTCTATTAGCCTTGTTTTGCTTATTGTTTTTTATAACTTTGTGACCATGATAGACTGGTTTAAGAGGCTGCGGCAGCGGAGAGGGTTTGGCGTACATTCGCCGTTTATGTTTCACTTGATTACGGAAGTGATTGGAGAGAGGCGTCTGTATTATCGCTATTATGATATTGAGCTGATACGGCAACAATTGCTTCTTAAGGAGGATACGATAGTACTTCCCTCGAATAGTGGAACCGGTACGATTGCCAAGGTGGTGGAGCGAGAGGGAATTCGTCCTAAACGAGGAGCTTTACTCTTTCGGCTTACCAACTACTTTCAGCCGGATCGTATCTTGCAGATAGGGCCTACGACGGGGCTGTCTACCTTGTATCTTTCCTCCTATAAGCCGGAACTTACCTGCGTATCGCTGGAAACTATCCCCGAATATACCCCTATCTCGCGTTGGGTGTACGAAAAGGGAGCACGTACGGCTATAGACCTTCAGGCAGGCGACTGTCAAACGACGCTCCCTCCCGCTTTAGAACGCTTGGGAAAGGTGGATTTCGTCTACTTTAATACATGGAGCAAAACATCTCCTCTTTGGTTGTTCGATACCTGCCTTAAGTATGCGCATAACGAAACTGTGTTCGTTTTCGAGGGCATCCGTGTAAACAAGCAGATGCGGGTTTTCTGGGAGACGGTTTGCGAGCATCCCGAGATAAGTACTTCGATAGACCTTTATTCGACCGGCATCGTTTTATTCAATAAAAACCTGCATAAACAAAATTATCGGATATGAAGAAAAGTATGGTTTATACCAAAACAGGCGATCGAGGAACGACGTCGCTGGTGGGTGGAAAGCGTGTGTCAAAAACAGATAGACGCATTGAGAGCTATGGCACGGTAGACGAACTCAACTCGTTTATCGGCTTGTTGATAACGGAAACAGACGATGCAGACGACCTGGAATTTCTGCGCTTCATCCAGCACAAGCTGTTCACGATTGGCTCCTACCTGGCTACCGACCGGGAAAATACCGAGCTGCGCATAGAAAGCAAGGTGTCACCCGAAAGCATTGCCCGCATTGAGCAGGAGATAGACAGAATAGACAGTGAGCTACCTCCCATCAAGAACTTCCTGCTACCCGGCGGCTGCCGAGCGGCTGCCCTGGCTCACGTATGCCGAACAGTCTGCCGTCGTGCCGAAAGACAGATATATCGGCTTAATGAAACGGCTCCGGTAGAGGAGCCGGTACTAATCTTTGTAAACAGACTCTCAGATTACTTCTTTATTCTGGCAAGAAAAGCCAATATTCGTCAAAATGGTAAAGAAATAATTTGGGATTATACTTGCATCTAAGAAATATTGTTATACTTTTGCGGAAAATTTGGACAACCAAACAGACAAAGAATTTTTATAAATCTGTACGAGTATGTATTGGACATTAGAATTAGCTTCAAAGCTTGAAGATGCGCCTTGGCCGGCAACCAAAGACGAGCTTATCGATTATGCTCAACGTTCCGGAGCACCTTTGGAAGTAATAGAGAATTTGCAGGAAATGGAAGATGAAGGTGAAATTTATGAATGTATGGAAGACATTTGGCCGGATTATCCGAGTAAAGAAGATTTTTTCTTTAACGAAGAAGAGTACTGAACGTACCAACGTTCAAAAACGAATAAAGGCTACCCCCAATCGAGGTAGCCTTTTTATTTTATCAGTTTATCAGGCTTACAACTGTTCAATTTCATCAGGCGACAGATTGGTATATATCATGATTTTACTTATTGGCATATCATCTTTTTTCATATTTCGGGCAATTTCGAGCTTTTCTTCGATTTTACCTTCAGCTTTACCTTCGTCATGGCTTACAGATAGCAAAGCTTTTTCTGTGCGGATGCTATCCCAATATTTTTCGTACGTTTCTAATTCTTCGGGGGTAAAGCCGCCTTCTTCGCATATATCTATTGCTTGGTGGATATATTCGTTGGCCAATAGTTCGTCATCGACGTGAGTCGTTTGGTCTACCATCTCTTTAAGGAATCGAAGCCATAGAACGGCCATCTTACGGTCTGCTATCTTTTCGGGTATAAATTTCTCTAATTCCACCAGCACAAACTCAAGACCCTTAATTACCTCATCGGTATTATTGCGGTTGATAGTTTGGTAGTGGTGATAGAATTCCTTTGTTTTGTAGTCGAAGTTTTCGTTCAGAATGCCCAACCCATAGACTGGCTGGAGCAAAATATAATTTTCCGCTTTGTTCAATTGGCGCACATAAGCTTTTGAAACGTTGAATACCATACGGTTATAAAAGGCTTTACTCCAATACATCTGCATCTCCACGATGAAATGCCGTCCATGATTGTCCTTGCAACGCACATCCACAATCGAATATTTTTTTGCCGGATTATCGGGAACCAACTCAGAAGGGAGGTATTCCACGCTTTCAATTAGTTGATTAGGTTCCAGTGGCATTAGGGCGTTTAGGAAACTAACGAGCAAAACAGGATGCTCGCCAAAAATCTTCTTGAAGACCAGATCATTTTTCGGGTCAAGGTAATGTGGCATCTTTCTTTTTCAATTTTAAGTTCATTTCATTACAAAGATAAAACTTTTCCTAAACAAATCAATCTTCGTTCATTCAAGAATAAAGTCTTTTTACATTTTCCCACTTTTCCTTTGTCCCTTACCAGTGGAGTTTTGCCCATTCCTAACCAGAGCGGGAAATGTGTAGATGCCTCTTTTAGTTTACAACTGTTCAATTTCATCAGGCGAAAGGTTGGTATATATCACTATTTGGCTTACAGGCATACCATCCTTTTTCATGCTTCTGGCAACTTCGATCTTGCCTTTTTGTTCGCCTATTGCAATACCTTCCCGCCTTGCAAAGTTCATACCGCTGGTGAAATCGGACAATGCCATTTCGCGCATTTGGTAAGCGCGCAAGCTTTCTTCGTCGTTTGAGACGAAAGCTATCCTGTCCTGGGCTTTTTGTATTGCCGTATCCATTTGTATAACCTCCTCCAAGTACTTGAGGAAAAGATAATCATTCAGCGGGTTTAGACGTTCGCTCATAGTGCTGTCAATTTCAGTTTCTACTTGCAAATATAGTCATTTTCTTTTAGCTTACAACTGTTCAATTTCATCAGACGACAGGTTGGTATATATCACTATTTGGCTTATAGGCATACCATCTTTTTTCATGCTTCTGGCAACTTCCATCTTGCCTTCAATTTTGCCTTCAATCTTGCCTTTTTGTTCGCCTATTGCAATACCTTCCCGCCTTGCAAAGTTCATGCCGCTGGTGAAATCGGACAATGCCATTTCGCGCATTTCGTAAGTGCGCAAGCTTTCTTCGTCGTTTGAGACAAAAGCTATCCTGTCCTGGGCTTTTTGTATTGCCGTATCCATTTGTATAACCTCCTCCAATATGTTAGTGTTTGTATCTTCCTTCCAGCTCTGTATTATCAAGTAAGGATATTATTGACAGGGTTATTATGTTGTTTATTCAAATTCAAATTCAAATTCAAAGCCATAAAACAGAAACAGTAGCTTAGCTTCTTGTTGCTTATTTACGGCACACAAGCGACACAGAACACACAGAGAAACACAGAAAGATTTAAAGAGTCTGTGTAAATCAGTGTATTCTGTGTTGCCTGTGTGCCGTAAATGCTTTCAAGTGAGAGGGGAGGAGAAATAACAGATGGAGGAATCAATAAATTTCAAATCAGGTGTTAGCATTTTTGTCAGAGAATGACTATATTTGCAGATAGAAACTGAAAATGACAGCACTATGAGCGAACGTCTAAACCCGCTGAATGATTATCTTTTCCTCAAGTACATGGGTGAGAAAGGTGATGAAGAGCAGCTTCTGGCTTTCCTTAATGCGGTACTGCAACGTACCGGCAAGGGAAACCTTCAGTCGATAGAAATCATCGAAAGCACAACCATGACTGCCGAAATTATCGGCGATAAGAAAAGTATTCTGGATATACGGGCTAAGACTACTGATAACACGAAGATAGACATTGAGGTTCAGCTCAACAATCTGGGCAACATGGACAAGCGAAGTTTGTTCTATTGGTGTCGCGAATTTGTGAAGGGCATAAAATCAGGGCAGGATTATCTGGAATTGCCCATGGTGATAGCCATCAACATCGTCAATTTCGAGTTTATCAAAGCGG
>BNTS01000038.1 GCA_025996775.1 Bacteroidia bacterium
ATTCCTGTATAAAGCGGATTTCATGAGCGGGAATGCCGTAGTCTTCTACCAATTTCCGTTTTATTTCGCTGTAAACGTTCCACTGTCCGGGCTTATATGTGCCTAAATCACTGAAAACAAATTGAGTACCCTTGTGCTCATTATATTTCTTATAATAATCCGCAATTAATTTTGCACAATGATTGGCTTTATTGTCGATATGGTCGCCAAAGCGTTCGGGGTCAACCATGCGCATATCAAGCGACATTTTACGTGCGTAGTCTGTTGCTATCAACATTTTAGCCTTTTCTTCCTTCTCTGAAAGCGGGGCGCGAAACAAAAGTGTGCCATCTCCATTTTTGGCAAAAGCCACTAATCGTTCGGTAAAAGCCTGCTGGTCGGGCGTTGGCGGGATATTGTGCAGGATTTCGTTCTTCTCCGGACGGTCGATGCCAATATCGGCAGCCGTGCGGTAATCGCATATTTCGTGATAGAAACTGGCCAGTTCCGGTACTTTGATAAAATAGCGGAACCGTTCTTTTTGAGTGATTTCGTTCGTAACCGAAAATTCATAATCAATCGTCTTTTTGGCAAATATCGCCGCCCATGCATCAAAGGTGGTAATGCCCTGCCGTTCTAATTCTTTGGGACGTAAATATTTGAACAGCAGATATAATTCGGTCAGGGAATTGGAAATAGTTGTACCCGACAAAAAAGTAGCTCCCAAATCCTTTCCGGTGCGTTCCTGAATGGTGCGGATGGCAAAAAGCATGTTGAGCGCCCGTTGTGAACCCTCGGAATTGCCCAGTCCGGCTACACGGTCGTGGCGGGTGGTAAAAGTCAGGTTTTTGAATTTATGGCTTTCGTCCACCAGCAGATGGTCAATTCCTGTCATCTTAAAATCGGTGGTATCGTCTTGGCGTCCGGCAATTTCAAAAGCGACGGTTTTTAATTTGGCTTCCAAATTCAGTTGCCGTTTGATTACCCCCTTGATCATCCCGTTCGACACCTCGCTGCCTTGCCGTTTAAGGACTGCCAAATTCTCCTCTACGCTGTCCAGTTCAGCCTGCAAAATTTCCTGCTGTATTTCCGGCGACTGGGGCATCATTCCGAATTGTTCATGTGTCAGGATAACACAATCCCATTCATTGTTTTTGATTTGATTGAAAATTTTCATCCGGTTTTTCGGGGTAAAATCCTCCTTGCCGGGGTATAAAATTTTGGCATCGGGATAAGCGGTGCAAAAAGTCTGCGCTATTTCGTGGATATTCGCTTTCAGGCCTACAATCATAGGTTTGTTTGCCAAGCCGAGGCGTTTCATTTCAAAAGCGCCGCAACACATGATAAGGGTTTTTCCGCCGCCGACTTCGTGGTCGCAGATAGCCCCGCCGTTGAGCTTCATCATCCATACGGCATCTTTTTGACTTTTATATAAATCCCTGATGCCCAAACCTTTCAAATCCAGTCCGGGGAATGTTTGATGGCTGCCGTCGTATCGGGGGCGCACAAAACAGTTGAAAGTCCGGTTATACAGGCTTGACAGGCGGTCTTTAAACTCCGGCGACTGTTCCCTCAGCCAATCCGAAAATCCGGCCCGCATTTCATCAATTTTGCTGTTTGCCAACTGGATGGATTCGCTGTCCCTTACCTTAACTTCCTTGCCGTCAACCTTTACTTTTTTGGTAATGTCGGGCGAAGTGTTTTGCAGGGCGTGTTTCATCAATGTGATGCCGTCGAAAGTTCGCCGTTGCGCCTTGACGGCATACCGGTCATTTATTTTTGCATTGCGCTTGCCGGCGCCGACACTGTATTCGTCCCTGCTTTGGGCGTAATGAATATTGACATCCGTATCAAAAAGACAGGAAGCGTATTTGTTATAAATGCCTGCCGGTATCCACCGTTCTCCCAAGTTAAAATCAAGGTCGTCAAAGGCTATCGGTTGCGGTGCGGCGTTATGCAATGCATCAAGCGACTGCCGTGCGGCTTCGTGTCCGGGGTTGCGTTCAATGAACTCCTCCACATGCTCCGCCTTGGAGATAACATTCCCGCTCACAAATTTATCGGCTGCCTCGTAGCCGCCAATCATCGGATTGAAATAGATGCTGCCTTTCAGTTCTTCGAGTATGTCCTCGTTTTTTCCGCCCGTTAAGGATGCCATATAAGCGAGATTCACGCCTGCATATTTGTTGAGCGATGCGGCAAGGGCTTCCCTTGCATTGCCGGTGTGGGTGATTTCGTTGGCATTGAACGCCACGGGGCGGTCGAAAATATCTGCTTTGACCGGTACGCCGCCGGTAAAACGCTCAAGCGAAAGGATTTCCACTCCCCCGGCATCCATCTTGACAAGGTCAAGATTGCGTTTATCATTGAGCACCCCGAAGCGTTCCCTGAAATCATCATAAAGCCGGTTCAGCATTTCACGCAGTGCGGGATTGGCTTCCAGCCGTTCGGCTTCATTTTTGTACAAGTGATGGTAGGTGTCGCGTATTTCAATATAGAGCGATGCCTTTTGTTTTTGCAGTACCGGCAGTTCCAACGGGTTGAACATGGGCTGCAAGCCTTTCAGGTTGCGCAGGTAGCCGATGCGGTTATCCTCTCCCGACAGAAGCGTGCCTTCCCTGTAATGAGGCAATATGCCGGTAATAAACGGCACCGGTTTCATCCGTTCCGCCCTGGCTTCTTCTTCACGTTTCAGCCGCGCCTCCCGTTCCACAGGCGTTTCGGGCGGCGGCGATGGACTGCTAAACAGGTCGCGCCACTCCCTTTGAGCCGTTTTGTCTTTCTTTTTCCGGGATTTGGGCTTTTTGATTTGGGTGCGTTCCTCCGCCGAAAAGCCGAAAAGGTCGTAAAGGCTAATCAACGGTTCGGGTTGCGGAAGAATTTCCGGGGCTGCCACTTCAGCAACTACCGGTTTATTTTCGATTGCAGTGGTATTGTTTTCCACAGTCAGACCGGGTAAAACCGTTTCCTCAACCGGAATTTGCTGTAAAACAGGTTCTTTCCAAAATTGCGGTTTTTTTGCCGCGTTCAATATCCCGTCCATTTCCTCATAATCTTCGGCGGTAAGTTCATCGGTCGCTGTTTGCTGTTCTTGCTTTTGTACTTGTTCCTGCTTTTCGGGGGCAAACGCAATATAGCGGTCATAATCAAGGTATTCGGACGTGTCGTCAAAGAGTTTCAGCCACAAATCGGCGGCAATGCCTTCTTCCCCGCCTTTATGGGTAAACACCATAGCGGGTTTGCCGTAAGGGTCGGTATCAAGTTTGTAACCGGTATGTACTACATTATCAAATGTTTGGAATGTGTTATTGACCTGAATGCCGTTCGATAGTTTACGGGATTCAATAAAGTCCCGCTGTCTTTCGGACAGGCTTTCATTTTCTTTGGCATGGCGCTGTAAAACAATCAGGTCGCTTCCAACCTCTGTGCCTGCACTATTGGAAAAAAGGTTATTGGGAAGCCGGATAGCGGAAACCAAACCGCACCTGTCCATCAGCCATTCCCTTACGGGACGGTTTTGCTCGGAGTTCATCACGCCTTGCGAAGTGATGAACGCTACAATACCGCCTTCGCGCACATTATCCACCGATTTCATAAAGAAATAGTTATGGATACTCTTTGCGGCCAACTGCCGCGCCGGATCTTTGTGCGCAGTGAAAAAAGGGTCGAATACCGCTACATCGCCGAAAGGAATATTGGAGGCAGCCACATCATAGTAGCCGGAATATTTCGGCTCTATCGTTTCATATCCGGCCGCATGGACTTTATCGTTTGGATATAAATGGCTCAGGATTTTTCCTGTAAGCAAATCTTTCTCAAAACAGGCCGTTTCACATTCGGGGGCAATGTTTTTGAAAGCACCGGCAAATACGCCTGTTCCCGCCGAAGGGTCAAGCAGACGTTTCGGGATAATACCGTTTTCCCGCAAAACGGATGCCAGGGCATCTGCTACTATTTTTGGCGTATAGAAAGCCGTTAATATAGAGCTTTTAAGACTTCCCACATAACGTTTGTATTCAGTTTCGTTTTGGGATGCTTCCCGCAACACTTCGTGCAGTTCCGCAACCAGGGGAAACAGTTCCGCATCCGTTTTGTTCCATGAAAGGACATCTGCCGGAGTGGATGCCGGTTTCAGGATGGCTTTGATGCCGCCAAAGCCGGAATATTTGGCTAAAATTTCGCGTTCTCCGGCTGTGGCGGTTCGTTTTTCCCTGTCAAGGGAAAATGCTGTTTTTATGGCATCAATATTTTCCCGGAGATGCACCTTTTTATTGTATGCCATCTTCGAGGAGTATTTGAATGGTTCCGGTCAGTTCCGTATATAACAGGTAATATTCCGGCGTTTCGGCGAAATCATCCGACAAGCTGTATTTTTCCAGCACCCTGCTACAAAGCGGCAATAACAGTAATGCGGCTTCGCGGGCATCGTCTTCCGGTATTTCGACGGCAAACTCGTTCCAGATAATATTGACAATGGTATTATAGGGAGAGAAAAGCAGTTCACGGTAGAGTTCGACGTTTGCCAATTCTTCCGCGCGGTTGTGCGACAGTCCGTCCCTGACGGCATTGCTGTATGCTTCGGTGGCCGTTTCCACACAGGCGGCAATAAATGCCGCATCGTTTGCCAATAAGGGATGGCTGTCTATAAGATAGGATTTGAGGGACAAACCGAAATAAGATAATTCTTCCGGTTCCTTTTTAGTTGTTTTACGCATGACTTGGATTTTTTAGTGATTGATAAATTGGGAAAAGCAGATTTAGAAAGGCGCTCCGGTATCCCTCCGAAGCGCCAACCACTAAAAAATCCGTTGTCAAAACAATTAAAAACCATCCATGACAGGGAAATTTTCAGTGGTAAAGATAGTCTTTTTATTTGAATTTCCGTTTTCCGCCCGGTTTGGGAGAAAATTGAAAACCGGTTTTAAACTCACTGTCAAAGATTAGTGCGGCATCAAAAGGCTTGCCGGTCTTCTTACTGTTAAAACCCTTGATGATTCCGGTACTGCCTTTGGCAAACAAATTTTCAAGATGGCTGTCCGTCAGTTCCCTGTCTGCCACTCCCCGGAAAACGAGCAATCCGCAACCGGCATTATCACATTTGGCTACTTTTGGAAAGAACGCAACATGGCCGGTCTTGCATTTGGGGCATGGAACGGTTAGCCATTTTCCACTTCCCTGCCCTTCGATTTTCGTTTCCAACAATTCGGAAGTAATCTGTGCGGCATAAATTTCAATTTCCCTGTGAAAGGTACCGGCGCTCATTTCGCCCGTTTCGATTTTGGAAAGGGCATGTTCCCATGAGCCGGTCATAGCTGCATCGGCAATCTTTTTGTCTTTTACCGCCTGATATACAACCAGTCCTTTTTCGGTCGGCACAAGCGATTTCTTTTCGCGCCGCATGTATTCGCGCAAAAGAAGGGTTTCGATAATCCCCGCGCGGGTGGCGGGAGTTCCAATGCCTGCATCTTTCATGGCTTCGCGCTCATCTTCGTTTTCCAGTTCCCGCCCTGCTTGCTCCATTGAGGAAAGCAGTGATGCTTCGGTGTGTATCGGGCGGGGTTTGGTCTGTTTTTCCAATACCCCGCAATCGCTTACGGTTAGCCGGTCGCCCTGCGCAACGGCAGGCAGCAGCGTTGCATCTTCCTCTTTTTCTTCGTCTTGGGAATTGAATACGCCGCGCCATCCGGGAGCAAGCATTACACTTCCCCTTGCCGAAAAAGCAATGTCCGCACTTGTAAGGCTGATTACCGTGTTTTCTTTTTTACATTTTCCCGAAAAGGATTCAAGCATCCGTCCGGCTATCATTTCGTACAATGTGCGTTCGTCTTCGGAAAGCTCGCCGGGGCGGTTTTCCGTGATGAGCAATGCGTGGTGGTCTGTAATTTTTTTGTTGTCCACGCTGCGGATATTCAAGACGGTGTTCTCCAACGATTCCGCATAAGCGGCAAAGCGGGGATAGCTTTTCAGTTTACCGATTAATTCCGGTATTTCGTCCATCACATCGGTGGGAATATAACGGGAGCCTGTCCTTGGATACGTTGCCAATTTTTTCTCGTAAAGCGTTTGTGCAATAGAGAGCGTTTTGTCCGCCGAAAAACCGTGGCGGCTGTTTGCCTCCTTCTGAAGCGTCGTTAGGTCATACAGTAAAGGCGCTTCCTGATTGACTTCTTTGCGTTCCACGCCGGTCACTTCCACCTGTCCGGCAGAGCGCACCCTGCTTAGTGCAGCATCCGCCAATGGTCGGTTGTCGAATTTTGCCGTTGAAAGGGCGGCAAAAGCGGCGGCATCTTTGGCTGTATGCAGTTTCAGTTGAAAAAAAGTTTGCGCCTGAAACGCTTTGTTTTCCAGATAGCGGCTGCATATCATCGCCAATGTTGGGGTTTGCACCCTGCCAAGGGAATACACGCCGCTTCCGGCGGCTATGCTTAATGCTTGCGAGGCGTTGACGCCCACAACGTAGTCGGCTTGGCTTCTTGCTTTGGCGGACAGGTAGAGGTTGTCGTAATCGCTGCCCGGTTTCAGGTTTTGCAGGCCTTCGCGGATGGCCTTGTCGGTAAGGCTGCTTATCCAAAGCCGTTCAAAAGGAAGGGTACAACCGGCATAATCATATATGTACCTGAAGATTAATTCGCCTTCGCGTCCGCTGTCCGTGGCCTCGATGATGCCGTCGGCTTTACCGAACAACTCTTTAATGATATTCAGTTGTTTCATGGCGCCGGGGTCGTTCTTATATTCTTTGCCTTCTTTGACCTGCCGGGGAACAAGGATAAACTCCTTCGGGAGTATCGGCAGGTTTTCCCGCCGGAAACCGCTAAACCCGTAAGCTTCGGGCATGGCAAGCCCCATAAGGTGTCCAAACGCATACGTAACGGCATAGCCGTTACCTTCCCAATAACCCTCCTTGCGGGTTTTTGCACCGACGATGGCGGCGATTTCTCGCGCTACACTTGGTTTTTCTCCAATTATGATTTTCATGACAGATTAGATTTTAATGCCTGCCGGTTTTTTTACCAGTGGCTTTTTGATTTGTGATTCGGCAGGTTTTGCTTGTTCCTGTTTCTTTGCCTTGTCGGGATTCCACCTGAAAAAATCCAGTTTTTCTTTTTGGTAATTCACTTTTACATACAGGTTCTGCGGTTCTTTTCCCTGTATAACCATACCTTTTATATATACCGCGCTTCCGGAACGTAATTCATCGTGCTGTTTTTGCGACAAGTCCACGCCTGCCAGCTTGTGGGGAATGACTATGCCTTTGGGGTCTGCGCCCTGCTTCTGTTTATTATCCTGCCGGTAGCGGTTTCTATCCAAACCCTCGTAGGTAAAGTCAAGCGATTTGCTTGATGCGTTGATTTGCAGGTAGGCATCGAATTGAAAATTGCTTCGCGATGTCATGCCTTCCACCAGTACTTTTTTCCCTTCGTACAGTTCGTTGCGCTGCTGTGGACTAAGCTCCACCCCTTTGAGCGATTCATTGATATTTACGTCTTTCACCGGAAGGGCGTCCAAGCGGTTGGTCAGTTTATCAACTGAAACAAAGGAAGGTACTTTTCGTCCGGGTATCGGTTCGAGTTCGATGACACGTCCTGCATTACCGGTTTTTAAGAGTTGTTCCCTGTCATCGGAGGTAAGCAGTACGCCATGAACAGGAGAATCCAAATCGAGTTTGCTTTGGGCGTAATGCACATCGAAACGTATATGCCCGTCGGGACATTCTACCAGGGAGAGGCGGCCTTGTGTCGGTATTTCAATACCTTCCACCACCGGTCTCATCGGTATCAGGTGTGGCGATTTGTGTCCGTAGAGCATCGCTTTCAGTTCCGGCTCTATATCCTCCCATTTCACGCCGAGCGGCTCCAAGCCCCTGCGGTTGATGCGGCTTTCGTCAAACGGTTCAAAAACAGGTTTTTGTTCTCCTGAAACGACCGGTTTTTGTTCGGGAGACGGTGTCTTTTCAAGTGCCGCCTGCTGTCTTTCAACAAGAAATTGTTTAGGCTCAACGCGGTAGGGTTCGAGTTGTTCCGGCCGGATGGGAAGGGATTTAAGAATTTTATCCAGCACCTTTTGTGCAACCAGGTAAAATCCCGTATGAGCGGGATTTTTAGATTGCTCCAGAAATTTTTTAAAGAAATTCTCCAACAGATTCCGGTTGGTGTCGATTTCAAGGAAACTGCTTTGGTTGTTCTTGTCGGGACTGACGGTTTTCAGTTTTCCTTTGTCGTCCAAGCCTGTAACGGCTTTCAATGTTTTGCCTTGGCCGTCTTCGGCATCTACTACGGCGAGCAATACTTGCCTGTCGCCTTTCTTGACTTTTTCGTCCATGATTTACGGGTATTAATGTTCGCATCATTATTAATGCGAAACAAATGTACTCGTAACAAATTGATTCTAAATTAATTTTGGCGTTCACGGTTGCTTGTGGCACCGAAGTGGCGGCTTGTGGCTTAAATAAACCTTTTGCTATTAAAGTTGAAAATATCTTTGGCGGTTCAAAATAGTATTTGTATCTTTGTCCTCAATTATATTTAAATGTTGCTAAATCGAAAAGAACAGGATGCGACAAATATTTGTGTTTCAGGAATCTTTGTAATACGGATGTTGTTTTTTGCTTGCCGTTTGAACAAAACAATGGCGGAGTTTTGCGCTGTTCCCGTAAATTCTGCTAATATGCACACAGCACACAGCACACAGCACACAGCACACAGCACACAGCACACAGCACACAGCACACAGCACACAGCACACAGCACACAGCACACAGCACACAGCACACAGCACACAGCCTAACGCACCCTCCCGCCCTCTTGCTAAAAGGGCGAAAGTTACAAAAAAATTTCTTAACAGTTATAAATATGCGCGAAAGCGTAAAGAAACAACAGGTTTTTATGCCCTGTCTTCTTTACGCTTTCACGTTTTTTTACCTGTTTTAAACAATACATCACGAATTTTTAAAATACATCACGAATGAAGAAAACAGTACTTACCCTTGCCTGCTTCCTGCTCCTGACGGCAACCCTGCCCGCACAACAGGACGCAAAGGACAACGCATACACGGAGCATGGCTGCGAGGACAAATTTTCCATCCGCACCAATTTACTGTACTGGGCGGTTGCCACTCCCAATCTCGGCATTGAATACAAACCCGCTGAACGTTTCGGCATCCTCGTAAACGGCGCATACAGCCACTGGATTTGGAGCGACGACGATAACCATCATCGCACATGGCTCGTACAACCCGAAGTGCGCTATTATATAGGTGCAAACAAAAATTGGTTTATCGGCATCGAAGGTCATGCAGGCGAATTTAACTTTAAATTCAACGACACCGGCTATCAGGGCGATGCCATCGGCGGCGGACTGACAGGCGGCTACAAACTTCGCCTAAGTGAAGTCTTCGATCTTGATTTCAGCCTCGGATTGGGCTATACCCAACTGAAATACGATACCTACTACCGCAGTCGCGAAGTGATGGTGCTGAAAGAAGGCGGATTGAAAAAGGACTTTTTCGGACCCACGCAGTTAGGAGTTTCACTGATTTTTAAATTATAGATTATGAAAAATATAATAGTAAAATTATCATTAAGGTCTTTAAAGTCCTTAAAGACTTTAAGGTACTTAACCGCCACAGCAGCAGTATGCTGCCTGACAAGTTGCGTGAAGGAGCCGCTCTACAACACCGACCACCCCAATCACGGCAGAATCATATCCCTCACCACCGACTGGACAAACCGCGGCGAGGGCATCAATATCCCGGACAACTATACGGTAGCCATCTCCTCCCCCTTGGGGGGAGGCTGGGTGGGGGCTTTATCCGGCACAACCAACGAAGTAAACAATGACTTTGAAGCGGGCGCATACCATATTAATATATGGAATCCGGCAAACAACATTTCGGTTGCCGGAACAACCGCTGCGGCTGATTACAGCAGCGAATTGGGCTGGCTCTTTACCGGCTCGCAGGACGTTGTCATTGAAAAAGACAAAGACCACGCCTTTACCGTCGCCATGCACCAGCAGGTGCGGCAACTGACCCTCGAACTGGACGTGCAAGGCAATGTTGCCGACCGCATTACAGGCATTACAGCCACCCTTTCGGGCGTGGCGGGTGCAATCGGTATCGACAACGGCAACCCCGTGGGAGACCCGGTTGCGGTTGTGCCTGTGTTTGTCCGGCAACCCGACGGCAAATATACCGCCGTCCTGCTCCTGCTCGGTATTCAGGGCAACGCGCAAACGCTGACCCTGACCCTGCATTTCAACGGCGGCCTACCCGCTGATATTACGGTAAATTCCGGTTTGTCGGAAAAAATAGCACCCTTCAATGCCGACAAGAAAACGCCGTTTACCCTCAAGGCAGGAGTAACGGTAACAGCAACCGTATTGGGCGTTGCCGCGGAAATTTCCGACTGGGAAAACGCCGGAAACGAAACAGTAGTAGCAAATTAATTTAACAATAACAATAACAATTATTCATGTATTATTTAAAAAAACAAATCACAATGAACAAATGTAAATTTTTAGCAATCGCCGCCATTGCAGCGGCAACAGTAATGACTTCGTGCAGCAAGGACGAAGTCGAAAACAACAACGCGGACGGCAAGCTGTCCTTTGCCTCGCAAGTGAGCAACGACCCGCAAGCCCGCGCCACTTCCGGCAACACTTGGGACGGCGGGGAAACGGTAATCGTAAATGTAAGCGGAACAACTTATCCATTTACGGTGGCGGCAGACCTCAGTACGCTTACCAGCCCCACACTGTACTGGAACGACTACACTTCCATTGACGCTTTCGCGTACTATCCGGAAACGTACGCTTATGCCGCCGACCAAAGTGCAGGCATTCAGGCAGCCGACTTTATCTTTGCAGACAAGGTTACGGGAATTACCCGCGCCAACTGGGGAACCCAAACACTGACGTTCAAGCACAAGACGGCAAAAGTATCCGTTACGCTCACTGCCGGTACTGGTTTAGCTGCAGGCGATTTAACCGGCGCAACAGTCAAGTTTTACGGTTATACCGCATTAGCCGCTATGGACATCACCGGCGCAAATCCCACCGGAGCCATTACAGGTAGCACAATAGGCGAGATTACGCCCGACGCCGGCAACACCGCATTGCTGTTGCCCGTTACACTGACAAGCGAAAACATTTTCAAAGTAACGCTTGCAAACCCAAGCGGTCAGGAGTACTATTATAAAGGCAGCTATACTTTTGAAGCGGGAAAATCGTATCAGTTTACCGTTCAGGTGGATAAAACCAGCCTGACCGTTAAAAGCGCTAACATTCAGGATTGGGACAGTCCCATTGCGGGCAGCGGCACAGCCGAGTAAAAAGCGGCAGCCGGTCCGGGCGCAAGCGTAAGCCCGGCGCGTAATGAACAGTGTTCCCGCTTCGCGGCGGGAACCGGCGCAAAAGGAACAAATAAAAATGACTAATATGAAAGCAATAATGAATCTAAAGAGTCTAAGAAATTTAAGGAACTTGAAATCCTTAATTTCCTTAACTTCCTTAATCCTTTTTTTGGGAGCTTGCTCGCAGGACGAAGATACGCCCGCAACCGGCGACGGACGGCTTACCCTGTCCACCCAAACAGGCGACCCGCAAACACGAGCCACTTCCGGCAACACTTGGGACGGCACGGAAACGGTAACCGTAAATGTAAACGGAAACGATTATCCATTTACGGCGGCGACAGACGGTACGCTTACCAACGCCACACTGTACTGGCACGACTTCACTTCCATTAACGCTTATGCGTGGTATCCGGCAGGGACAACGTACACTTATCCCACCAACCAAAGTGCAGGCTTTCAGGCAGCCGACTTTATCTTTGCAGGCAAGGTTGCGGGAATTACCCGCTCCAACTGGGAAACCCAAACACTGACGTTCAAGCACAAGACGGCAAAAGTATCCGTTACGCTCACTGCCGGTGCCGGTTTAGCTGCAGGCGATTTAACCGGCGCAACAGTCACGTTTTACGGTTATACCACAGTAGCCGCTATTGACAACACCGGCGCAAACCCCACCGGAGCCATTACAGGCGGCACAATAGGCGAGATTACGCCCGACGCCAGCAACACCGCATTGCTATTGCCCGTTACACTGGCAAGCGAAAACATTTTCAAAATACTTGCAAACGGTCAGGAGTACTATTATAAAGGCAGCTATACTTTTGAGGCGGAAAAATCGTATCAGTTTACCGTTACGGTGAACAAGACCGGCATCACCGTGTCAAGCCAAAGCATTACAGCCTGGGGGGCAGGCAGCACCGGGACGGTAGATACTGTGGATGTAGTGCCATAATTCCATATTTATAATTCATAATTCATAATTAAAGAAAACATGAAACAGATAATGACAAGAACATTCATACTGCTAGCGGGGATAGCGCTGTTTGCCGCCTGCAACGACGATGACAACGTTGTAGAGACGGGGCATGACCTTGGCGCCCTGCAAATCAACGTATCTATGACGGGATTCACCTCCGGAAGTCCCGAAACCCGCACCACCGATGCGGGTTACACTACGAGTTTTGCTACGGGCGACTCAATCGGGATTACCGTTATTCAAGACGGCGTGATAAAGGAAGACAACATTCCCTACAAGTACAACGGTACAAACTGGAATCCGGTAGCCGCCCCGGCAGACATCTATACGGCGGGAATTGTTACCTATCTGGTTTACTATCCGTACAGCGCGGCAATGAACGGCAAAACATCGGGGGCGGACATTGTTGCCGCCTTCACGCCCAAGACCAACCAGAGCGCACCGGCGGACTACGCCGCTTCCGACCTGCTGACGGGCACAGGCTCGCTTGTCGGCTCAACATTAACCGCAACCCTCACTCACGCCCTTGCGCTGGTGGAAGTAAGCCTGCCCGCAGGCGCATCGGCTCCCACGCTGAAAATAAACGGCGGCGGTGTGCTTACGCCCTCCACCACCACCTTCCGCTACATAGCCGCACCTGCCACAGGCGCAACCCTGAGCGGAAGCTACACACACAGCGGCAAAACCTTTAACTGGTCGAAAACAGGCGTGAACCTTGAGGCAGGGAAATATGCACAGGTGAATATCACCAAGATGCTGGCAGGTATCAGCGTGACCACCCCACCCACAAGAACCGCTTACGGCGTGAACACCACCGAGGTCGATGACCCCACTGACCTTACGGGCATGGTGCTCACCCTTACCTACAGCGACGGCACTACGCCGACGGTAACCTTCCCTACCACCGACCCCTTGTTCACCGGTTTTACCGCCTATGCCCGAACATCGACCGGTAACAAGCCCGTTACCATCAACTACGGCACTTTTACGCCCACCATCACCTTGGGCGTATCCAACCTCGTTGCCAAGCGCAGGGTTGGCAGCGGTCCCTCATACACCTACACCTACCACGGCTACACTGGCTTGAATAGTGCCTTTAACGGCGAGGCTGGACAGACCTCCGTCATCACCCTGTATGCCGACAAATCAATAGGAGCGGGATTTGGGGAGGATCAAACAAGCACTTTCACCTTGAATAGCGGCACCCACATCACCCTAACAGGAAACGGCGCACGGAGCATCACCGAGCCAGGTAACAATCGGACTGCAGCCACCTTTACTATCAATTCCGGCGCAAGTCTGGAAATCACCAGCACTATCACCATTAGCGGGCATAAGAACAATAGATCCTCTGGTAACGGCACGGCTGGCATCGGCGGCGCTGTGTTTGTCAACGGCGGCACCTTCACCCTGAGCGGCGGGACAATAAGCGGCAATACAGCCTCTGCGGGCACCAGCGCCCAGGGCAACGGCGCCGACGGCGGCGGGGTGTGGGTCGGCAACGGCGGCACTTTCGTTATGAACAGCGGCACGATCAGCGGCAACACTGCTTACTACAACTTCCTCTATAGCGGCGAAGGCGGCGGGGTGTATGTCGCCAGCGGCGGCTCGTTCATTATGAACGGCGGGACGATCAGTGGCAACACTGCCATTTCCGAAACCAGCGACAGCCCCTACGGCGGCGGGGTGTTTGTCGCCAGCGGCGGCTCGTTCACCTGGAACAGCGGGGCGACCATCACCGGCAACACTGTCACGGGCGGCGGCGGTAGCAACCCACATGGAACGCAGGTGTATAAGGTTGATGGCGGCACCGTCAACGGACACGCAGCGGGCACCGCGAACGGCTCCGACGAATACTGGGATACATGGTAGTGCGGCGTGGTGGGATTGAGGAATTAGAAGAAAATAGTAACAAATTTTTTAAATAAATATTATGGAAGTAGAAGTAAAATATAAATCAAAGAACAGCCGGTATTCAAAAGTGCAGTTTATCGGTATGTGTATATGTACAACGCCGAGCGATTTGGATTCGATAGAAGGAACAAGCGACAATGGCGTATATCTTGGATATGAAAAGATGGAGGATGATATGACAAGACGCGCCAATGCCGTTATTTCTGCGGCGCAAAGTATTATAAACAGCGAGGCTATCGACAAAAGCGACAGCACGTTGAAAGTGTTTGTCATTCCTGAATTTTTCTTTCGGGGGAACAAGGGTGCGTATTATTACGCAAACGATTTTCCTGAAAGCGATTTTTATAATTCGTACGATTTTTTCATCAAGTATCTGTATAATATGCTCAATACGCTGAAAACATCTGCATTTCAAAATTGGCTTTTCGTATTGGGAACGGTATTGACCACGAAAGACAGTGTTGATAAAAATGCGCCTGCTTATGCAACCGGCGACAACCTGCTTGATGTTTATTATCGCCTGCACCCGAAAGATGCAAACGGCAATTTATCAGAAACAGTTCGCGGTGGCATACGTTCGATGTTGAAAGTAATCGACGGCAAAGTTCCTGTTTCCGACAATCAGGATTTGGCGTATCAGGATATTTTGAAAGATACGTTGAACTATTGCGATGCTACGGCAAGCGTGGTAATTGAAAATTCCTGCTTTGTACTGCCCGGAGGTATTCTCGATGGCGGCGTTTATTTGCCGGAAAAAATATTGAAGAAATACAAGTCAAAAGAAGATTTTGTCCTCAACAGCAAATACAAAGAGATAGATACCGGCTACTTGCAAACAATTACCGGCTATACGGATATTCAGGGCAGTGATGAACGTAAAAAGAAGATTATGGACGAATATGCCATTTTTGAATATGAAGGTATTGTTTTCGGAATTGATATATGCCTCGACCACAGTCGGCAAAGGCTGTTCAACTTCCTGTCGAAATATCCGGACAATTATGTTGATGTTCAAATCGTTACTTCCTGTGGCATGTCGATACGCGAAAATGCAGTCATCGCTAAAACAGGAGGTACGGTATTCAACTGCGACGGCGAATATACGCTGAATGACCCGAAACTTGCAACAGACGGCAATCACAGCCATACAAGCCTTCGGATTGTGCAAACGCAAATCAATCCCGCCGTCCCAAATCCGGCTGCCGTGTTGTCGGACAACCTGACTCCGGTTGATGTGCCTTGCACTTTGTCGGACGGAAATTTATATCCTTATACGGATTATCATTTGCACATTTATCCGTCGCAAGCGTTGGGTAACGTATGAGGAAAATCTACCATTTCCAAACCGGTGATGGTTACGCCTGACAAACCGGTGAATATTCCCCTGTGGAATTAGAAGAAAGGGAGAAAAAGAAAGGAACAAATTATTAGATATATAAATTAAAAAAAAGTAATATGGAAAATATAACACCCATAAAACCAAGCAGAAAACTGGATTTTTCCAACGCACAAGATTGTAACAAAATCTATTCTCTATATGGTGGAGAAACAAGAATGAAAGCAGAACTTCCAGCTTTGTATGATTTGATACAGAGGACAAGAAATTATTGTCAAAAAAATAATCCACTCAATGCGATTAAAGATGATGGCGGATTCCAAGATTGCGCATATATTGATTATATCGAATATGATGCCGAGAATAAGATTGTTTATGCCAAAGCAATTGTTTCATTAACGGTGCAAGCGTTTTGGATTGACAGCAAAATAGAACTCACAACGGGAAACGGCGAATATATACATACGGAGTACCTTACGACAGAAAATGCATTCCGGCAGGAAATGACCATTGTTGTCCCAAATATTGATGAATCTCAATTTACGTCTAAACTCATTGATGCTAAATTGACTTCTTTATGGCATTCTTCCCAGAGCAAAATGCTTGAATCTCAAGAAGCAGAAGACCAATCAATAATAAATTCGGACGATATAATTGGTCAAATTACCGTAAATGACCCAAACCACATAAAAACTTCAACAGACGATTTTATAAAGGTCGTATATAATCGAACTCCGGGAGACAAGGAGATTGTAGATTATGATTATCCTCAAGGGCCAATAGGAGGTTCTCAACCTCTGTTTTTGGATTGTTACGGCAGTGCAACTTTAACAGAGGGCAAAACTTTCGACAAAATTGGAGCGTTGAATTTATTAGTGGATTCCCAAAAAGGTGTTGCATATTACAAGAATGATATTTCAAACCGGATATATGCTACGGCAAATGGTTTTGAATGGAAATTGAACAATGATTGGCAAAATAATGTTCCTACATCGCGTCTTCCACAACGAGACCCTGTGTATTTTCGAATGAAATTGAATTTCTATTGCAAGGGCGATGATAATGAATATGATATTACTATTGCAAGCGACATTAATCCTATAACATCCAACATCAAGCAAATATCACAATTATTACTGCTTTGGGGATGTTGTGCCGAAGATACCAAAATATTGATGTCAGATGGGAAAACAAAAAATATATCTGATATAAGTATTGGCGATGAAGTTGTATCCATTCCACAAAAATTAATGGCAAGGGTAACTAATGTATGGAAAGGAAAAGAGTCTTCCCTTATTTGCATCAGGTCGAAATCTCTTGGGGAAATAAAAGTAACGAATCAACATCCGCTTATTACAAAAGAGGGAATAAAAGCAGCGGAAGATTTAAACGGAAATGATAAACTTTTAATTCAAGACGGGAGATATGATGATATATGTAATATATATATCATTAATGATTACAAAGGATTTGTTTATAACCTCACACTTGAAACGGACAAATTAGATAGCAAAGGATTATCAATGATTGGAAACGGATATGTAATAGGGGACAACAATATGCAAGGACAAATTATTAACAGTTCACATACAGCCTCCATTAAATATCTTGATGACGATGACTTGATAAATGATATTAAAAAGATACTAACACATAAAAATCAAAGACGATGAATAGCAATAAAAATTCATTTAATTCGTTAGTTACCAATGCAACTGATTATGCCTATCATCAGCCGTTTAATGACTTTGCATTATGTACTAACAGCGTATTTTCCATAGAAATATATTGTTGTGCCAATGAGTTTGGTGCGTTATCAACCTTATATCGCCAAGAGGGAATTTTTGAATTAGGTTTCCATTCAAAAAACTTATACTTTGACGCACCCGGGTTTTGTCAGTTTAAATTGTTGCCTGAAGAGTTGTCGCTTGAGGCAAAAAAATGGTATTATATTGCCATCACTTTTGATTTAAATACAATTACACTTTATGTTAATGGATTATTAATCAAGTCAGTTGATAAAACAGGAACGCTGTCTCCTGCCGACGTAGAATTGTCAATCGGCAAAAACTTTTATGGTTATATCCGTGAGTTAAGAATATCTACAATGTGTTTGGACGAAACTACAGTCAAAAAAAAATTCCTTAATCCTGTTTCTTCATCAGATGGGCTTGCTGCTTGGTTTGATTTCTCAGGAACAGAAATTAAGGATAAAACTCCCAATAATATTCCAATATCAGTAAAAGGATTTTCTCGTATCATTAACTTGACGCCTGTATTAAGCATTGAGAATAATGGCTGTATATCTCATTATATCAAAAATCCGTATAATATGGAAAATGGATATACAGTTTCAGCAAAAATATATCCAAGGCGTGGAAATAATTCAGTTTATACAATATTTTCAAATTCGGATGACTTTGACACTTGTGGTTTTTCACTATTTCTTAAAAAAGAAGATGGAAGTGATGACGAATTCAGGCTTCATTGTTCTGTGCGGAACTCTACAATCGACTTGACAGCCGACACAAAAATAAACGCAAATAGATGGACTGACATAGCCTTGATTTTTGATACGGCAGAAATCTCGTTATTTATAGATGGTGTGAAAGATTCTCTTTCGATTGCCATATCCCCATCAAATTTAACAGGTACATCTCAACAAAGAATTGGGGCGTCTTTTTCAAATGATTTTATTGATGTAAACTCTATATTTAACGGTTATATTGCTTATGTTTCTCAATTTTCAGAATTAAAATCGGCTGATACTTTACAGATATATATATCAGACCATCCCTTTATATTTGAAAGTAAGATATTAAGCCTTTACTCTTTTGAAGGAACTCCTTTAATTGAATCAATCAGTTTGCAATCAATTCAGACAATCGGCAATGCAAGTTTTATATATGCAGAAAACACAAATGACATATCCATAGAAAAAGGCATTAATTATTATTTCCCTACAAAAACTTCAGATGAATGGAATTATTTGGATGAAGATGGAAAATGGAAAATAAAACTTTTAGCCGATATAATAGAATCATTTTATATTGGTTTTTTTGATATTAATAAATCATCTGATAATGCAATAACACCCTGGTATCAAATCGCAACGGCTCTTTTGAGTAGAATAGAATCTGTTCCCGTTATATCAGCAGAACTTACCCTGCTCGGTAATCAAGTTACATCTTCTAATATAAATATTGTCAGGGCTATTACTTCTTTAGCCAATCATGGATTTGCAAATGACGTATCAGTGGTTGTTACTCATTTTGCAGGGACATTCACGGCATCAGTACTTCCGGTTTTACCTGCACCAATAACAGCATTTATAGGTATAATTAATGCAAATCCTTCTTACATCATTGGAGGTACGTTTACAGTTGGGCTTATAATGAGTAGTATTATAATAGTAGTAAATAAAGATAAGAATATAAGACCCAAACCAACTCCCCCTGCCCCCGTACCGGGCAGACAAGTAATTGTTATTGGTATAAATTCAATTGAATTTAATCACAATAGCGATAGTAGCAATGGCGGCATAAATATTAAGAAGAATCGTGCATTAAATATCATTCCACCTGAATGGAACAACGAGACTTCTTCTTATGATAATCCTGCAAATGTTGCATACATCATAAATGATATAGAGCAAAGTGCGGCGTACATTGTGTTAGAACTAACATTGATGCGAGCGGATAATATAGAAACTCCTATACAAATGAAGTTAATCGGAACCTGTGGGGATTCCAGTCTAATATTAGGAGCAGTAGAGAGTGATATTTTCTCCATATCATTAGACACATCTATTACCGTTATTATAAAACTGACGAATAACATAATTAAAACAAGCGGCATTAATATATTTGACACGTTATGGTATTGGACTTTTGAACCAACAAGTATAACTTACACCGGTACTAAATTTATCATAAACACTTATCATAAAATCTTTACATTGTTAAATCAGCCATTCAGTCCATGGTATTTTGCAAAAGAAAAATATGATAATACCAGGATTAACTATCCTTGGACAGAAGCGTTGGCAATAGGTAACAAATGGATTGGAGATAAAACTATTGGCAAAGAAAGTGATATTGCAGAATCAATGACAAAAGGATTAAACTCATTAGGATATTTTAAGTATGACACGACAAGTGGTTCTTCTTTTTATTCCTATGGATATGTTCTCAGGTATTTTAAAATAAATAAATTTATAAACAATTATAACAACAAGTCCAAGAATTATTCTTTAAATTGTTCTGATTGCGCTACAATAATAAGTTCATTTGGCAACTTGTATGGAAATGTTTTACTACAAATAATACTTGTTAATAATAAATTTCCCGATAGCGGTTTTAAATGTAATCAAATTATTTCCATTGGAGATTTGGACGACCACTGGGAGGTGCCATTTCCTCTTCATGGTGGAAGTTTCAGCTATCATCAAATATGTGTTCCAAATGCTATTTCTGATATACAACACGCATCTATATATGATGCATGCCTAAAAATTGATTCGGGCAATTTTCCTGATGGCACAGAGCATACGAAAAAGACCGCATTGCTGCCAACAGGTACACAGTTTGCGGATACAACAGACAGTATTGTGGATATTGATACAGAAACTGCTTATACAGTACAAGTTTACAGGGAACGCTTGGTGGCAAATAAAGAAATCTGTTGGGCTTCAAAAAATCTGATTATTGAATGGTTTTTATCTGATGATACATCTGCTCGTTTTACTGAAAGTATCCACAAAAACTTTCCTGTTTCAGAATCTTTCAAACAATTAGTCAGTCATATATCCTCTTCACAAAAATGCCTTCCTGATTTTAGGATTATATGGGATAGTTTAAGTGATGATACTGTAGATATTGAATTGGATACTCCTAACAACGAAATAAAATTGTATCATTTGATAAATGAAGAGATTGATATTGATATAGATTGCTTTGTGTGTAAAAACATTAAGGATGCACACGAACAACTATTCGCGCTATATTCAGGAATAGTAAATCCCAATGCGTTGACTTCTACTCACAAAGGTATTAATCTTGGAGATATTGCCTTTTTGTGCAATGAGGATATACAATCATACATTCTTTTCTGTCGCTCTAATATTGTTGTTCAAATGATGTGTAATACAACAAATAAAACGGACTTGCTGCCATTAGCCCTGAATATTGATACACAGATTATTGATAATTTAAATCAAGTATGAGAAAACGACACAGATGTTTGAATTATTTGTTGCTTGTTCTAATTTTTATATCTTGTGAGCGTGAATCTTTTAATGACTATCCGCCTGCCAGCACTCGCCACACCGTGCTGGTCTATCTCGGCGTGGATAACAACTTCCACGCCGAAGCCGCGCAAAAAATCGAAACACTAACCACCAATTGGAACAAAAACAACGACGGCAATCTGCTAATATATTCCGATGCAGGCGGCAATGCCGCGCTTATCCATATCTATTATAATCCCCAAAAAGGCAATGTTGCCGATACAATAATAACCTATCCCGATGAAAACTCGGCTAATCCACAAACGCTTACCCGCGTGTTGAACGATGTAAAAAACTATCGTCCTGCCAATTCTTACGGTTTGGTTGTTCTTTCCCACGCCACCGGCTGGCTGCCCGTCGAAATGTCGAAACCCACGCCTGTCTTGCGTTCCATTATTTGGGACACAGGCACGACGGAAAGCTATAATTATATGGAACTCGCCGATTTTGCAGAAGCCATTCCCTACCATTTGGACTTTATTATTTTCGACGCCTGTTTTATGGGGTCGGTGGAAGTCTGTTATGAGTTGAAAGACAAAACGGATTATATTGTGGCTTCGCCTGCCGAAGTCGTCAGTCCGGGTTTTGTCTATTCTACGATTGCGCAACACCTTTTTCAACCGCAACCCGATTTAACCGCCGTTGCAAGGGATTTTTACGAGTATTTCAACAACCAATCGGGGCTGTACCGGTCTGCAACGGTAAGTGTCGTGAAAACGGCAGAGTTGGAAAACCTGAAAACGCTGTTTCAGGGGATTGCGGGTCAAGCCCGCAATGACACAGGCTTTCAGGATTTGCAATGTTTCGGCTACGGCTCACAAAAAATCTATTTCGATTTGGGCGACTGTATTCAAAAGTTCGCACCTGAAAAACACAATGACTTTCAAACCGCACTCGACCAATGTGTTATCTATAAAGCGCACACAGATTCGTATTATTCAGCCGGAAAGCCAAACACTTTAACGCCTGTTCGCGCGTTCAGCGGTTTGTCGGTGTATGTTCCGCAAGCGGCATACCCGGAAGCGAACGAAGCCTGTAAGAAATTGAAATTTTATTCTGTTTATTCACTTAATAATTAATAATTTATGAAAACATTGATGAGTTCGTCATTTTTTGATTTAATGACAAGTAGAGATGGGAAATATCCTGAAAATGACGTAGCATTAGTTACTGCGTACAAAGAGTTTAAGGCTATTGTAGAGCATATTTTTTATGAAGAAGAAAAATCATCTGCCTTTTTTATGCTTGCCAACGCTCATATTGAGTTATTGCAAGTACAAAAAGACGGCAAAAATTCCGACACTAAAAAAAAATGTACAATACCAAAGCTATCTGAACAAGGCTGTATTGATACTGAAATGCACCCTGGATTGGCTGCATGACATTGAAAATCAACCAAATTTTGATATTCTCCCCGAAAACGAGCCGCCTGATTTTTCTTTTTATTGGACAGGGACGGCAATCGACTTACTCGAAATAGCTTTATCCACCCATGCAACGGGTTCAATCAACAATGGAAATATAACCATCAAAGAGGTGGTATATTTCTATTTCAAAATGTTTGGAATGAAAATACCACGCAATTTCTCCTCCACCTACGGCATCATGCGCTTGCGGCCGGAAAGCAGAACCCTGTTTATAGACCAAATGAAATCGGCACTGGAATTGAAAATGGATATGAACGATGAAAAAGAACGAATACGGAAAAAGCATCATTGATGTTTTGGCGGGCTGGCGATAAAAGCGTACCTTTGCGGAAATCAGCAAAGTAATATGACTGTTAAAGAACTCATCAAACTTCGGGAATCGGAAAATAAAGTCGAATTTAAGGAGGCAAAAAGTGGTTACAACTTTGCCGGAGGCAGTCATTCCGACCCCAGGGAGAGGCGCAGGTGCGTACTCGGCTACGTGGTTGCCTTGGCCAACGAAGGGGGCGGCAGGCTCGTCTTTGGCGTGAGGGAAAAGAAAGGCGCACCGCATGAAATAGTCGGAACAAATTTTGCCGATGGCAAGCTTGGCGAAACAGAAGATGAAATATACAAACGCCTGTCTATCCGGGTAAAGGCTGCCGAATTATTTGAAGATGGCAAGCGGGTGGTCGTATTTCAAATACCTTCCCGTCCCGTTGGCCAGTTTCTGCAATTTGAAGGCGCTCCCTTGATGCGAATCGGCGATAGCCTGCGCTTTATGTCGAACGATGAGATGCGCAAAATTTTGGAAGAAAGTGCGCCGGATTTTTCCGCCAAGGTTTGCGACGAATTGACGTTTGAGGATTTAGACACGGAAGCGCTGACAGTAATGAAGGAACGCTATGCCATAAAGCAGAATAATCCAGCGTTTAAAACATTGCCGGATATGCAGATACTTTCCGATTTGGAATTAATTGAAAATAATAAATTCAATTATGCGGCATTGCTTTTGCTCGGTACGCGAAAAGCGTTACGAAAATATCTGTCCAATGCAGCGGTTACGATTGAATACCGGTTAAATCATTCCATGATTCCCTATACAGCGAGGGCGGAATTTCAAGAGCCATTGTTTACGGCAATAGACAAGATTTGGGCTTATATCAACCAACCGGCAAGTAATCCTTTATTGCATATCAGGGATAAATTCAACATCTACGATATTCCGAGTTTTAACGAGGAAGTCATTCGTGAAGCCATTTTAAACTCCTGTTTACATAGAAGTTACGATTTTTCAGATGATGTATTTATAAAACAGTACCCTGATGAAATTGTCATTACCAATGCAGGTGGTTTTCCTCCGGGCGTATCCAAAGAAAATATCTTGACAATTAACAGTCGTCCGCGCAGCAAACGATTGACGGAAGTATTGCAAAAGACCGGATTTATTGAACGTTCGGGGCAAGGCGTAGATAAGATGTTTTATCTCTGTTTGATGGAGAGCAAGCCACTGCCGGACTTTTCTCATACAGATACCTATCAAGTGGATTTGCGCCTGAAAGCAAAAATTATTGACAATGCTTTCTATTTGTTTCTCAATAAGATACAAAGTGAAAGAGAAGATAAATTGAATGTATTTGATTTACTGACATTGGATAAAATACGGCAAGGGATTTCCACCGATTTACTCGATAGCTCTGTGGATAAATTGCAGCGTGAGGGACTGATAAAATCGCAAAGTTCGGCAGATAGAAAATACGTGTTGGGCGATTTGTATTATGAGATTTCCCAACAACCTGCGTATATTAAAGAGTATCGTATCAGTGATTTGCAGATAGTGGCGGGGTGTTTTGAGAAAGCAAATAATATTGCCATGAGTGATTTCGTAAATGCTTTCGGAGAAAATTTATCTCGAATGCAGATAAAATATTTAATCTCAAAATTGGAAGAAGAACGGCTTATTATAAAAAGTGGACTTGGGCGACATACACGATACAATGTAGATATAAATATTGATACAAAGAATAATATTCTTAAACAGTTTATTGATATACTATCAAAGTAATGATTTCAATTAGCCATAGAAACACAAATTTTAGCCATAGAAATTGCATTTTCAGAATGAAAATTTTCGTAACTGATTGATTGTAAATCTATTTTCAATTAACCATAGAACGGCAAAAATTCCCCATAGAAATAGTAAAATTCCCCATAAGAATCCCCCAAGAGCCTAAAATCAGCTTTGGGGGTATTCTTTATGTAACTGACATGTAACTGAAACGGATTATTTATATCATTCTTCCTGCTTCGGCAAAAGTTTACAAAGTTCAGGGTCTTGCTTTATCCTTTCCAATTCTTCCGCCACAATCTGTTTGCTTTCCGCCTTGATGCGGTTGTAATTTTCCTGAATCTGTTCTTTCATGCGGTCTATGCCGTTTTCGTCCACGAAGTTGGTAATAACCGGAATTTGTTTGTAGTGTTTTGTTTCGGCGGCAACCTTTGCATTATCAACTACAATTTCAGCATGGAAAATTTTTTGTTCGATGCGTTCTTCAAAATTATCGGCTACCGCGCCGACGAACATTCCCTGCGTAAGGTTGCTAATCTTGGATGCAGGAATAAGGCTGTCCAACTGGGTAGAAATGGAAGTCGATTTGTCGTTGCGGTTAATGGTCATGCTCTGCCGCTTTTGCAGGACTTTTCCGAAGCGGTCTGAAAGCGTCTTGGCCGTATCGCCTACTACCTGGCCGGAAAAGATGTTACCGACGGTGTTCATTACCACTTTAGCCTCCTTGTCCCCATAATCTCGCGCCAACTGGCTGAAATCCTGAAAACCCAAAAGTACGGCAACCTTATTGCTTCGCGCGGTGGCAATCAGGTTGTCAAGCCCCTTGAAAAAAATAGTCGGCAATTCATCTATTATTACGGAACTTTTCAGCCGCCCCTTTTTGTTTATCAACTTCACAATACGGCTGTTATACAATCCCAATGCCGCGCCATAAATATTTTGGCGGTCGGGATTGTTGCCGACAACAAGGATTTTGGGTTCATCGGGATTGTTGATGTCGAGGGTAAATTCGTCGCCCGACATTACCCAGTACAATTGCGGCGAAATCATGCGGGAAAGGGGTATTTTGGCCGATGCAATCTGGCCTTGTAACTGTTCCATCGCACCTCCCAGCCATGCATCCATGAACGGGCTAAGGTAGTTTTCAAGGTCGGGATAAGAAGTCAGAATCGGGAAAATATCTTCGTACCGTTTATTCAAAAATTCAATGGCGTGTGGAAATGTACAATATTTTCCGTCTTTGTAAATGCGCAAATACCAGATAATTGCGGCAAACAGGATAATCGGGGATTCCACAAAAAAGTCGCCCTGCTTCTGCACCCACGTCCGGTTTAAATTTAACATGATGGTATAGGCCGATTCGTAGGCATCCGATATATCGGTCATAAATGAGGGATTAATCGGGTTGCAACGGTGGGAACGCGACGGGTCGTCGAAGTTTATCACGTAAAAGGTCGGCTCTTTTCTGTATCCGTTCCGGTTGTTCAACAGGTGGTTATACGCGATAATCGACAAATCCGGGAATTTGAAATCATAAATGTACTGCGCAAATCCCTTGTCAATCTGCTGCTTGATAAACGAATTAACCACCGCATACGATTTACCTGAACCCGGAGTGCCGAGTACAATGCTCGCCCGAAACGGATTGACTACGTTTATCCAGCCCCTGTTCCATTTCTTACGATAAAAAAAGCGGCTCGGCAGATTGACCGAATACTCGTTTTCCATCAGGCGTGTTTCCTGCATAAAACTTTCATTTTCGAGATTGAAAACGTCGTCCATCAGGCTATTCTTTAGTAAACGGCTCATCCACAATCCCGCCATCAGCAGACAAATATACCCGCCGCTCATCGTCAGGATATAAAAGCCGGTGTTCGCGGCAAGCGGCAAGGGCGAAGACCGCAGCCACCAATTCATAAAGAAAAGGATAAAACCAATCACAAGAAAAAGGTATATCCTGTTCCACGTTATTTTTTCTTCCTTTACGCCCTTTGTTCCCAAACACGAAAGCGCAAGGAACACAACCGAAAACAGTTTGGTATAGAGTATATTGCCAAACAGTCCGGTTGTCCGGTTGAAATTCAGCAGGATTTTATCGACTACGCCGATGTCGATACCCCACTCCTTGACAGATTCGTAACAAAACCAATAAATATTGATTATCACGAATAAGATACTGATAGCCCGCATAAATTCCATAATCTTTGCCAAGCCCCTTAAATCATCTTCATTTTGCATGTTGTATAAGTTTTTAATTATTTTACATTTGCCGTCCGTAACGGCGTTTTTTCTTTTTACTTTTCTTTTTCAGCGGACGTATATCGTCCGTACCAGGGCCGGACGAAAAGATGGAAAACAAACTGCCCAATCCGTCCACAACACCGTCAATAGCGGTATGGGATGGATGGTTGTCGTCCGCTTGTACTGCTTGCGCCGGTTGGCAGGTATCGGCTACGGTTTCTTGCGTATCCGTACCGATGGTTTCTTCCCCGCCGAAACGTTCATTGAGGACATTTGCCGAAAACTCCTTACCCAAACGGGAGCCGTTCAATACACACCGCTCGTTGTGGTCGATAAAGGTTGCCCCATAGATGCGCCCCTCTTCATTTTTCCGCAGCACAAGGTCGATGCCTTTTTCCTGCAATGCCGCCCGGAACCCTTTTTCATTGCGTGAATTTCTCAAAGCATCGCCCACCGCAATACGTGTCTTTTCCCTAAAGCCATGCTGTTTGATTTGTTCTTTGGATTTTTCAAAGTGTTTCTCCAAAGCATCGTAGCCGACACTTTTCCCGAAAAGGGAAGATTTGAGCGGCGTACCGGCTTTGTTCCCGCTTTCGTCCAAAGCGGAATAAACCAGTCCCCGGTAGGGCTTGCCGTGCAACTCGCCTTTCACTTCATCTACACCTGTATTATAGATGGAGAGTAGTGCCCGATATTCGCCCATTGTCTGAAAATGATACATTGAGGCGGCTGGTTTGATAACCGCGGCAATCTGCCGTTTCAAATTGCCTTTGGAAATATCTATCGGCGAAAACTGCCACCCTTCGCCCTGTTTTTTTCCATCAACCAAATGCAGGTTGTATTGCTGTTCCAACTGCCGTGAAATTTCCGTGCAACGTTTCCGCTCGAAACTGTCCTTTATCAGTTTGCCCCCGCTGTCCACCCGAAGCGATACGATATGAATATGTTCGCGCTCGATGTCTGAATGCTTGAAAACAACATAAGGCTGTCCGCCATAGCCCAACTTTTCCATATATTCCCGCCCGATGTCCGAGAGTTGTTCATCGCTTAATTTATCTTCGGGATGCGGGTTGATGGAAATATGTATGACGGGTTTTGCCGTGGGCAGGTGTTCGGGCGAAGGCATCCACCGCAAAAAATCTTCCATC
Source organism: Bacteroidia bacterium (assembly GCA_025996775.1). Lineage (GTDB taxonomy): Bacteria > Bacteroidota > Bacteroidia > Bacteroidales > Tannerellaceae > DFXE01. The sequence goes on from BNTS01000038.1 coordinate 27,704, forward strand.
AGGGCAGGCACATTGAATTTGCCATCGGCGGGAACGTGTACCAAATGGCTTGTCAAAATCTTTCCTGCACCTTCGTCCACCTTCTCCTGATTGTAGGAAAGTGCGCCGTAAAGACTGTTCCCGATGTTTATTTTTGCAACCATTTTTTTTCAATTACGAATTACGAATTAAAAATTACGAATTATTTTGATGTTCAAACCTGACTGCCAAATCAATGATTTTTTGATTTAATGCGACAAATTCACGTGTCAAGCCCTCCAGTTTGTAGAGCAAAGCGAGTGTTTTTTTCTCGGAAAAATGGCTGTGCAACTCCTTTACAACCTGGTTGTAATTAACGCCTACCGCGCGGAACTGTGCGTAAAATTCGGTCAGCCGGATTACAAATTCCATTGCCGCACGGTCGGTTTTCACTACCCGGAACTCTTCCAAAAAGACACGGGCGGCGATAAACCGTGCGTGTGTCGGAATGCCCGACTGCTCAAAAAGAGCGAGGTAACGGGCGTGTTGGACGGCTGTAAAGTTTACCGAATAGCGGTAAACGGCAGGGTCGTCGGCGGGACTTCGTCCCCCTTTGCCCCGCCTCAAGCGGGGTTCATTGTTTTTGTTCATCTGTTGGATTTTTTAGTGGTAAAAATTCAATTTTTGTGGCATCACCCATGCCGCCTTTTTTAAAGCGTTCGACTTCGGAGTAACGCTTTTCCCCCTTGCGGGCAAGGCCGGTTGATTGCAGCAAAATCGCAGATTGCAGCAATCAACACACCTTGCTATTTGCCATCGTTGCAAATAAAATCTGTCTTGAAAGGACAGATAAATAAAAAGCGGGAAACCCGCTAAAGGCAGATGAAATGCCATAAAAAATTTCATGCTGCAAAGTTACGCCGCATTGCATTTGCTTCAACCATACACTTTAACGCCACAATGACCATATCGGCGCCACTCATACCACGCCCCTATGGAAAGTGGTGTGAACGGGAAATTAATAGCGTTCCTTTGCTGCATGTTTGAATGTCCGGTTGGTCGATTGGTCAGTTGGTCGGCTGATTGACTGATTGACTGATAAACCGGTCGGTTCTTTGATTGATGTTTAGGTTGATGCTTTGACCGGCATTATTTTCAACCGTATGAAAGACCGTATGAACGTTCAATCATTCAATCATTCAATCATTCAATCATTCAAACGTATTAACGTTCAAACATTAATACGGCTATGCGGCTGAATGATAAAACATTAAAAAATTCATACGATTAAATGATTGATAAGACAGGCAAATGAACATACAGCCGATTGATTGGCTGATTAAACAACTGATTGTATAACAAATTAAAACAAAAAAAGAAAATGGAAAAGAAACCGATGTATGTTGCGTTCTCCACCCAAAAAGGCGGTGCGGGAAAAACGACTTTGACGGTGCTGGTAGCAAGTTACCTGCACTATGTGAAAGGCTACAATGTAGCCGTAGTAGATTGTGATTATCCGCAGTACAGCGTTGTGGACATGCGCAAGCGGGACAGGGAGCTGGTTATGGATGACGAGTATTACAGCTACCTGTTTTATGAACAGGCAACCCGTTTGGACAAGAAAATCTATCCGGTGGAACAGGGTATGCCGGAAAATGCAATTGAAGTTGCCCAAGGACTTTCCAAAAATGAAGATTTTGATTTTATCTTCTTCGACCTGCCGGGAACAATTAATAATGAGGGGGTAGTCAAAACGCTCTCGCAAATGGACTACATTTTCTCGCCCATCAGCGCCGACTACATGGTCTTGAGAAGCACCCTGCGTTTTGCGGATGTGTTGAACGAAAAACTGATTACCACCGGCATAGCCAATATAAAAGGCTTGTATCTGCTTTGGAACCTGGTCGATGGACGGGAAAAGTCGGAACTGTATGAAGTCTATGAAAAAGTCATCGAAGACCTTCATCTGACGGCGCTGAAAACTTTTTTGCCGGACAGCAAACGATTCAGGAAAGAATTGTCCGTATCGCACAAAGCCGTATTCCGTTCAACGCTCTTTCCTGTTGACAAGGCGCTGATAAAAGGCAGCAATCTGGATTTGCTTGTGGCTGAGATTCTTGAATTATTAAAATAAAAAGATATGGCAAAGAAAATAAATCCGGGCGAAATAGACCCCAAGGCAATCATAGCCGCCTTTCGCGAAGACGGGCCGGTAAGCCGGTTTGCACCTCAAAAAGAAATAGAGCCGGAAGAAACAGCGGAACAACCCGAAGAAAAAACGCCCGTTGCGCCTTCCCGCGAAGAAAACCGCAAGCGGCGCGGAAAAGAAAACTATGAAACCCTTTTTATCCGCGAAACAAAAATTACGGCAAGGATGGGCAAAATGGTTTATATCAGCAAAGAATTTCACGACAACATTTTAAGCATCACAAGGGTGATAGGCGGTAACGAAATATCGCTTGCCGGTTACCTGAACAATGTACTGGAACATCATTTTGCCGCCTACGAGGACGATATTATCGAACTGTACAACAGGAAAGACAGGGGAA
>BNTS01000039.1 GCA_025996775.1 Bacteroidia bacterium
TACAAAAATATTATGTAATGTTGTTATGTAAAGTATGGTTCGCTAATTTGCTGAAAATTAATCTTGTTATTTGTTAAGGATAGTAGAAAGTTTACATAATATATGGCTTTACATAAGCATTGGTACATAGAACATATACTGCCCGTGGGGATATTTTCATCAACATCTATCAAGACCGATTGGAAATTCATAATCCCGGCGCTCTACCTTATGGTGTAACTCCCAAAAACATTCTATCCAAATCAGTCCGAAGAAATGAGAATCTGTGTAAAGTCTTCTTTGATTTAGTTTTAATGGAAAGCGAAGGCAGCGGATATGATACGGTTTATGCAAAATTGTTGGAAACAGGAAAATCTTTACCGATTGTAGATGAAGACGACGATAGTGTAACCGTTACTATTGCAAAAGATTTTGTCAATCGCGATATTATCCGGCTGATGAATAAGGTAAAAAATGAATTTCCATTAAAACAGAAAGAAATAATTACTTTAGGACTATTGGCTCAACAGCCTTATACGGCTACAGAATTATCTAAACTTCTGAATCAAGACGAGGAAAAGAGTTTAAGAAGTTGGTTGGGTGACTTGGTTGAATATGGTTTGGTAGTGAAGACAGGAGAGGGTAAAGGGACTGTATATGAGATAAACAACAAAATTGTTCAACAGCCTGAATTTAAGGGGAAAGACGACAAAAAGAAAGTGAAGGATTATAAGTTGGAAGAATTAATCTACAAAGATATAATTTCTTATCCCAATAGTTCTTTTGGCGAAATTCACAATAGAATAGGATTGGACATAAATAAAAATACCATTCGTTGGATTTTGAAGCAATTGGTTGATAGTAATAAATTGGAAGTAACAGGTGCAAACAGATGGGCAAGATATTCTATTGCGAAAAATCCGCAAGAAAATCAATAGATTGCAATAGAAACCCTGCAATAAATTGCAATAGAAATGGTAAAAAAGTCTTCTTTGAAAGTTACATTGCTGAATATTAGATTTATAATAAAATATTTTTATTGCGAAAAATCTGCGAGAAAACACTTGTATGCTTTATAAAATGCTCAATATAGCTTATGGGACAACAGGAATACAATAACTTCAAACAACACCTGAAAGATTGGAAAGAAATCCATCCCGAAGAATACGATTGTTTTGAAGCGGAAATGAACAGTCGCGATGCCGTTGGTTATCAAAAAATTATGAATTTTGCCGTTTCACTTGTTCCTTATCTCAATTCCGATTATTTATTTCGGAATTAACAAATACGCTCTTCCCATGATGCTGCCTTTGGAGCCGGACAAAGAAAGCTCTCTAACCATGTTTTCGATTGCACATTACATTGAATTTATTAACTCTCAGTTATTAGCGGCTGGAATTGCTTTTCTGATATGGATTGTTATCATTATCTTTAGCCTCATCCATAAATTAAAATACGATGCAACCCTTTGGTTTTTTCTTATCTCATCGTCATCTTTTATGGGTTTAATGTTTGTTTTTGTGATGGCCAGAGGTTCAGGAGACTGGGACATTGCAGCATGTGCTCCGATCGTATATAATTTGGGAAATGCTTATTTCCTTTTAGTAGCATACGATAAGAAATGGTATAAAAACATTAAATACGGCCTGTTGATGATAGGAGGTTTTTCAGTACTCCATACGTCTATGTGGATATTTACAAACAAAACGGATGCTTCCATCAAATGGGTAGAAAAGGCATTTGAAACAGATCCTGCCATTTTTTACAAAAGAACCTTTAATAATGAATCTATGATCGGATCTGCGTTTATGGCAAACGGGCTACATGATAAAGCCCTCGGATGGTACAAAAAAGCCCTTCTAAAATATCCGGATGATATTCGAATGGAGTATAATTATGCGATTAATCTCCTCAATATGAAGAAAGATGAAGAAGCTTATACTATCTTTATGGAAATGATTAATAAGAAACCGACCTATCCAATGCCTTATGTTTACCTGATAAGTCACTACTATCAAATCGAGGATTATGATACGCTCTATCAGATTCTTCTGTTGATGGAAAAAGGCTATAATTACAATCCTGAGCTATTTCAAAGCAGGATTAGCAAGGAAAAATTGGACGCCTATTTTGGGCTTCTCGCAGATTTTAAAAATCAATTAGGAGATATCTCTGTAAATCAGCAGTAGTAGAATGGGGGCATTCCCCATCCTACATACATAACATCTTTATTTTACGGGGTATATTCTTGCTGTCCATCCACCGCCCGGGTATAGGGTGACGGTTTTTTTGTCTTTCGACGTAAGGCGGGTTATGGTCTTTGTATAGTCTGTTGCCTCTTTTGCGGCATTGACGCCGTCAGCAAAGATATCTGCTTCATAAGTGCCTTCGCCTAAGAAAGAGAAATCGATGGTTTTATCGCGCTTTGTCCAATCGGTCATGGCCCCTACATACCAAACATCACCCTTACGGCGAGCCAGAATTACGTATTCGCCTACTTCACCGTCGAGAGCTACTGTTTCGTCGAATACCGTAGGAACTTTGGCAATAAAGTCTGTACATTCCTGCTCCTTTTCATAAGCTGTGGGACTGTCGGCCAGCATTTGGAGGGGCGCTTCGAATATCGTATACATGGCCATTTGGTGCACACGTGTGCCTTGACTCATGGGGCGATTATTGATAGCGCGGAAAGTAGTACGGGTGGCATTCTGCATCGCGCCGGGCGTATAATCCATCGGGCCTGCCATCATGCGGGTGTAGGGAGCCGTTACGTCGTAGCGGGGAGCATCGTCTTTTATTTTTCCATCTACCATAGGCGACCATTTGAAGTTTTCCAATCCTTTTACTCCCTCAAAATTAACCACGTTCGGATACGTGCGCTGGATGCCTTCGGGCTTCAAGCCGTGGAGATCGAGAAGAAGTTTATTGGCTGCTGCAGAGGCTGCGATGGCCCACGTGGATTGAACGGCCTTCTGGTCGTCGTGGTCGAAAAAGTCCACTTTAAAGCCTTTTACTCCCAGAGCGGCATAGTGTGGGAAGACTACATCTTTCTCCTTATCGGTGGACATCCATCCTGACCAGAGAATGATACCTACATTTTTCCCCCTTCCATATTCTACCAGTTCCTTTATATCTATATTGGGATTTACTTCCATCAGGGAACCACGGCTCCATCCGGCGTCTACAACTACATACTCCAGCTTATTAGCAGAAGCGAAATCAATGAAGTACTTGAAAGTAGGAGTATTCATCCCCGAAACAAAGTCCACATGATAAAGGTTGGTGCCATTCCACCAATCCCAGGCAGCCTTCCCCGGTTTTATCCAGGAAATGTCGGTAATCCGGTTGGGGGCAGCCAGCTTTTGCGACATATCATTATTGAGCAGTTCAGCATCATTGGAGCTGATGACCACGGCTCGCCAGGGAAAGGTGCGCTTTCCGGTAGTCTTGGCCAGATAATCGGCGCGTTTTGTCGGAATGAAATTGATACCCGATTGTTTACCCTCTAACGGATAAGGCGCCAATTCACCCTTAAGTCCGGTATGCATTTCGGGATTAACAATGAGGAAGAGGCCGGGATAGTCTTCTACTCCACCCTCCAGGATAACAGCTTTCTTTCCGTTACCTAAATCAACCAGCAGAGGAACGATAGCCAAAGAATCCTTCTTCATCTCCGAGAGTTTAATCTCGTCGTAGAACGATTCGAAAGAATAAGAATAACGCTCACCTTCCCGCATATCGTTGATATAGGGAACAAATGCCTTGTAGTCGCCCGCAAAGTTGAAGTTAGCTTCCTCGCTTTTCACCGTCAGTTCCCCCTTGCGGTTGGAAGCAAATCGGTATGCCACGCCATCATCGTAAACCCTGAATTCGAGGCTATAATTACCGGCACATTGAAGGAGAAGTTGGTTATAGCAGTCAACGACCTTGCTTTTCTTATAGAAAGGTGTTTCAAAAGAGCTGTTAACATGTGTCGTCGTCACTTTCGACACCTTCGCATCCTTCCCCCACACTTCCTTATCAGATACAGTCAACGAGATAGCCGAAGGCACAATAACTTTCGTATCACCATGATTCACTTGCCAGGAAATCTCCTTCCCAACATTCACAGTCAACACAATCTTTCCATCCGGCGATTTAACCACCAGCGGCGCTTGCGCTCCAAACCCCACCAAACCCGGCAGAGCCAACAAAAAGACAAATAATAGTTTTTTCATATAATAATATTGAGAATTGTTTGAGAGCAAAAATAAGAATAATAAACAAGCTGACCAACAAGTCGGATATAAATTGTACGATTGTTGGCCAGCCTGAATTTAATTGGTGTGTTCTAATTTCTTTTGGCTCCTAAGGGGATGGAAAAACCGACTTGGAAATTGACAGCTTTGCTTGTAACCGGTAGGAATTCTTTGCTTACGTGGGGGAGCAGATAATCACTTGCCAAGAAGAAGTTAATGCCTTTGCCGGGTGTTATGTGCAGCGCCAGGCCTACTGTGTTGAATTTATTATGGATAAAGGAATAGCTCAATGCTCCCGAAAACCATTTGATAGTAGCAGGCTGATAGTTGGCTGCGAGCGTAAATTCGGTGAAGGTCTGGCTTCTCCCAAAATATGTAGTGCTCTACATTTAATTCAAAATCTGTCAAGCCAAAGAGTAGCTTAATTTTTGCACCCACTGATAGGCGGTCGTCTAAAAAGGTGGTTGCATAACCTGCACCTGCGGATATATCCGAAAGGAAGGGGACACCCAGATATCCACGTTCGGGGCGGAAAGCCGGATTAAGGGACGAGCGAGTTTACGAGTTGCGCAAAAAATAGTCCGCATGAACAGATTGCGCAGAAAGGGTCAAAATAGCAGATTGTCAAAAAATGGTCTTTTTTTTCTTCGATATTTGAGGCGATTTTTGGCTTTTAACACGAAAAACGCAAGGATTTGCGGGTTTGGCAAATACAAAAAGACAGCAATAATGAGTTAAAAGTTGAAAATTGAAAGTTGGAAGCGGATATAATGCTATACTATTTATATTTTCCTTTCAATGGCTGCCATAACGTCATCAAGGTGCTCAAGGGATTTAAGGGTATTTTAAATCTTAACAGACATTAATATTAACCAAATAATAGCTAATATTAAATACTATTCACAATTCATCCCCATCGCTTCAGAAAATCATTTAGATGATTTTAAAAATGATCTAAATGAAATTTCCAAATTATGCTGATGACGTCCGGAAATCATCTAAATGATTTCCCAAAAAGAAGCCGTCTTTTCAAAATATTTTTCCCGAATCGCGACAAAATCTTTACATATCCGCGAACTTTGGCCGTTTTTGTCGAATCTACGAATTCTTCGTAACACAAAAATGGCCTTTATTCTGACAATTTGCTCTGTTTTTAACAAAAATTAGTAGAGATGCGATTAATCGCGTCTCTACTTCGCGCCATCTGACGGTATGCAAATTGTAGATGCGGCTTAGGTTGCCAAATATGTTGCCGATACTTGTGAATACGACTATACCCAGGTATTGCTGAACAATTTTGTATGACTTCTTGTCACACATTCTTCACATAAGGTAAAACAAATTCTTGGAATATCAAATATATTTACTACATTTGCGAAAAGAATCAATAATTTGACGATGGCACGGATAAATAGAATTAAAATTGCGCTGGTAGAACACGACAAAACAGGCAAATGGCTTGCCGATATGCTGAATAAGGATGTGGCTACTGTTTCGCGTTGGTGCTCAAATGCTGCTCAACCATCGCTTGAGAATTTGGCTAAGGCAGCCAAAGTTTTGGATGTGGATATTAAAGACTTACTTGAATCGACTAAAAAATAACGATAGAAATTTGGTTAGGAGAAAATAGATTTTTTTTGCCAAAGATGCGCTTTTGCGCATCGTATTCCGCGACAGCGGTTTCAAAGACAATACGGCAAAAACGAATGTAAAACAGTTGTTGAAACAACTAAGTCCCGAAACGGAAATAAAAGTGATATAAAAAAGGAAAATATGGATACAAATGCATTATTTCAAAATGGGTCAGTCTGGCTGCGAGCCGACTTTCATCTACATACGAAAGCCGATAAGGAGTTTGCTTATCCCGGCGCCGACAATGATTTTATCAATGACTATGTCAACAAACTTGTAGAGCAAAATATTCGAGTTGGCGTAATCACGAATCACAACAAATTTGAAAAAGGGGAATTTGTTGCACTAAAAAAGAAAGCTTATGATAGCAGCATCGGATTATTCCCTGGCGTTGAGTTTTCTTTGAAAGAAGGGATCCATATCCTTATTGTATTTGATGATGCGTGGTATAAAGGACAAACGGATCATATAAATCAATTCCTTGATGCAGCATTTTATGGTATTTCTAATCCGGCGATACCGCCTTATCCAAATTCTTCCTTTGACCTACAGGAAACAGTTAAAAAATTAGATACCATTGGGTACAATTATTTTATTATTCTTGCTCATGTAGATGCAACGAATGGTCTATGTGAAGTTTTACATGGGCGCACTATGGAGGCATTTATTAAACAAGAAAGCTTTGGTAGAGTTTTGGCTATTCAGAAAAGTGGCAATTTAAACAACTATAACCAAATATGCCAGTATGCAGGACGTCCTATCGCGTGTGTAGAAGGTTCTGACAATGCCCATAAAGGATTAGAAGGTATAGGGGAGGGGCGGATTACTTATTCAAAAATAGGGGCTTTTAATTTTGAAGCATTGCAATATATTCTAACCGACCATCAAAATAGATTGCGCCCTAAAGATAAGCCTAAAATCAATAATTCTTATATTAAATCCATATCCTTTCAAGGCGGTTTATTAAATGAAAAGCAAATATACTTTTCCCCCGAACTGAATAATCTCATAGGTATCAGGGGTAGTGGAAAGTCGTCTATTCTGGAAATACTAAGATATGCACTGAATATTCCGTTTGGCTCTCAAGCAGTGGATATTGAATATAAAAATAAACTTATTGAACATGTTTTAAGAAGTGGCGGAAAAGTAAGTGTCGAAATTGTAAATCGTCATGAAGAAATATATAGAGTAGATAGGATTTATGGACAAAAAGAAGATATCTACAAAAATGATGTTTTGCAGAGTGGCATTACATTAGATGCCATTTTACAGCAACCTATTTATTTTGGGCAAAAGGATCTTTCCAATAAAAACCCTGATTTTGAGACTGATTTAGTTAAGAAAATTATCGGAGGAAAATTAAATGATGTAAAAACAAAAATTGGAAAACAAAAACAAGAACTTCAAAGAGTAATCAATGAATTGAATGGACTAAGTAATCTTTCCGCACTAAGAAAGGAAACAGAGATAATAAAGGGTAATGCAGAACATAAATTGCAACTATTCAAAGAAAAAGGTGTTGCAGAAAAGCTACAACTTCAAACCTCTTTTGATACAGACATTGCTAAATTGAAAAATTACAGGTCAGAAGTAGCTGCTTATATTCAAGGATTGGCTTCTGTCATTCAAAATCATGAATATTCGACCACACAAGAATTTACATCAGAAACGAATACAATTTTGTTTGCTGAAGCAAATAAATTACGGGATAATCTGAAAAATGAATTTGATAAATTAAAAAATGTACTTACAGCATCCCAAAAGATAAATTTGGATTTTCAAGAAGTTCAAAATAAAGTTATCGCTAAAAAAGATGAATTAAAAGAAGAATTTGCTCAAATAAAGAGAGAAATCAATATCCCGGATTTGAATCCTGATGACTTTATTAAAATCAATAGAGAATTAGAAACTTCAAAGCTAAAACTTATTGCAATTGAAAATTCAGAAAACAAGCGTAAAAAGTTAGAAGAAAAATTATTGGTTGAATTAGATACGTTAGATCAATTATGGCACGAAGAGTTTACAACGCTGCAAAAAGAAGTAGATAAAGTCAATGAAAGTGATGATAAATTATCTATTGAGCTTGGGTACAAGGGTCAAAAAGATAAATTTTCAAACAGATTGCAAGATGAGTTGAGAGGATCAGGGATTAGAAAAGACTCATTCGATAACATTTCCAATGAATATGCTGATTCCATTGATATATATAAAGATGAATTTCGAAAATTGTCTGATATTTTGAATGAAAATCAATTTATCGAGTTTAAAAAACGATTTAATAATAATTTATTTGAATTGCTAACTTACAAAGTTGAGAACAAATTGACCATTAATTTTGAAAGGAAGTCTCTAAATAAGCATTCTTTAGGACAACGCGCCTCAGCACTCATTTTATTCCTTTTAGCTCAAAAGGAAAATGATATTTTAATCATTGACCAACCGGAAGATGACTTAGATAATCAAACTATTTATGAGAATGTTATACGCGAAGTAAAGAAATTGAAAGGTGGAATGCAATTTATTTTCGCAACACATAACGCCAATATTCCAGTACTTGGAGATAGTGAAATGATGGTTGCTTGTCAATATGTGGACGGTAAAGAAATAGCATTAGAAAAGGGTAGCATTGATTGTCCAACCATTCAAGAAAATATAGTACGGATAATGGAAGGTGGAAAAGAAGCTTTTGATATGAGAAAGAATATTTATAAAATTTGGGAGGCAGGAAAATGAATGCAATAGAATTATTAGATATTGTTAGTGTTGGAGAAACCAGCAAAGTGCAATTTAAACGGGAACTTGACAACCAAGATAAAGTTGCTGCCGAAATGATTGCTTTTTCTAATTCAAAAGGGGGAATAATTATCTTTGGCGTTGTTGATAAAACAGGCGAAATTATTGGTTTGGATTATGAAACTTTACAAAAGACGAGTAATATTATTAGCACCATTGCTAATGAACTTGTAAAGCCATTGATTTATATCACGACTGAGGTAGTAACTGTTGATACCGAGAAAGGGAAGACCCATATTCTAATTATATATATTGACGAAGGTGTGTCCAAACCCTACAAAGACAAAAATGGCACTATCTGGATTAAGCAAGGTTCTGACAAAAGAAGAGTTACGGATAATGCAGAAATAATGAGGCTTTTTCAACAAAGCGGAACACTCTATGTTGACGAAATGATTGTAGCGAATACATCTGAAAGTGATATTGATACAAATAAAGTTGCTGAATACTTACAAAAATTTCAAGCAGACTCAGATGAAGTCGCTAAAATACCTGATAGACAGCTATATTTAAATTTGAATATACTAAAAAACAATCAATTAACACTTGGTGGATTATTGTTTTTTTCCAAAAATCCTCAACAATATAAACCGGCATTTTGTATCAAAGCTATTGCATTCTTTGGAAATGACATCGGTGGAAATGATTACAGGGATAGTATCAATATTACGGGAACTATCCCCGAATTATTTAAAGAAGGAATGAATTTCTTTAAAAGTTTTCTCAGACACCAGCAAAAGGGTCAAAATTTTAATTCTATTGGGATACTTGAAATATCACAAATTGCATTAGAAGAGCTACTCCAGAATGCGCTTGTTCACAGAGATTACACCAAAAATGCTCCAATACGTTTAATGATTTTTGATAGCCGAATAGAAATAGTAAGTCCGGGATGTTTGCCTAATAGTTTGACTATCGAAAGCATTAAAATGGGGAATGCTGTAGTTCGTAACAATCTGCTAACCAGTTATTGCTCAAAGCTAATGAATTATAGAGGTTTTGGTTCAGGAATTATCAGGGCTACAAATAATCAGCCTAACATAGAATTGATTAATGATATCGAAGGAGAACAATTTATTGTAAAAATACCGAGACTCGCAGAATCGGAGCAATAAACCGTAAACATGAAATTACAATTTAAAGAGCAAGACTTTTGGGATACAATCTTACCATTGAAATGGAAACGGGGACGAGTAAAAATACCTATATCCGTAAATACTAAAGCGGCACATTTTTACGCGAAACACCAAATTCTTTCTCTTTGCAGGTAGCTTCTTCGATTACAACTTTCCATACTTTTACGTTCCGTACGGCGGGTTCGCTGTAGGTAAATGTCCGGTCGGAGTATTGCTTCATAAATATATTGAGGATTTCTATTTTTTTATCATAATCCTCTTCAAAGATTACTGTTCCCCAGGCAACGATGCTTTTTGACTGCATGCTGTAGCTGCATGCCACATCGGGATGTTGATACACCAGCTTGTGGCCGGCACATAAGGTAATACACACTCTGGGGTTGCGCTCCAAGATGTGCAACTTGCGTCCTTCAGGCCCGGAGTGTAGATAGATAACGCCATCCTGATAGCCAAAATTCATGGGTAAAACGTAGGGAGTGCCGTCTATATCGGCCATTCCTACGAAACAGATACTACACTCTTTGATGAGTTCTTCCATCGTTTCACGCTCTGTATATACAATAGTTTTCATATTTATAAGTATTTAATTCATCCTTACAGTTTGTAAATAAAAAAAAAACTTTATCTTTGCAGCCCGATAGCACAAAAGTAATAATAAATCAATATAGTAAAAAAATGAAAAGGACATTTCAACCTTCCAACAGGAAAAGAAAGAACAAGCACGGGTTTCGTTCAAGAATGGCTACGGCAAACGGCCGCAGAGTATTAGCTTCTCGTCGTGCAAAAGGAAGAGCTAAGCTGAGCGTTTCGGATGAGTATAACGGATAAGCTAAAGAATCCGTTCGTCTCAACCTTGTTATTGGCGATTGTCATTTCGGGTGTCCTTATTTATGGGACTTTGAAATGGTTAGATAGCTATACCCTTCACAATAAAGCAGTAGTCGTTCCCGATGTAAAGGGCCTTCCTTTAGAAGAAGCCGCCGGATTTCTGGTGGACAGAGGACTACGCTATAATGTGATAGATTCTGTTTTCTCTAAAAACGTAAGACCCGGCACAATTGTGGAAGTCAGTCCATCAATTGGTTCGAAAGTGAAGTCGGGGCGGATTGTTTTCATCACAGTCAATGCCCTTACTTCGCAAATGGCTGCAGTCCCTTCTGTAAGAGACATGTCTTTCCGACAGGCCTATTCGCTCCTTAAAGCCAGTGGATTCGAATCCATAGAAGTAGAATATGTTTCGGGCGCCTACAAAGACCTTGCTGTAAGCATTGATTTGCACGGGCGAGAGCTGGAAGAAGGCGAAAAAGTCTTACTGTCTGCTCCCTTAGTACTCAAAATAAGCAACGGGACAAGAGATCTCTCGCAAGATGAAGGTATCGATACAGACTCAATAGAAAGCGAAGTTGAAACTTGGTTCGAATGACGGATAATTATTCAGAAGATTGGGATGACGATCAGGAAGATGACGACCTCGCATCGGAATCTGAGTTTTATGAACACTTCCGATTCACTGCCGATAAAGGGCAAACCCTATTACGTGTAGATAAATTTCTGGTAGACCGGATGCCTTCCGGTTCAACCCGTAGTCGCATACAATTGGCTGCCGAAGCCGGGTGTATCTTGGTGAATAATGTCCCGGTAAAAAGCAACCACAGGGTAAAACCACTCGACGTGGTTTCCATCGTAATGGATCGCCCACGACGCGAAACAGAGATTATTCCTGAAAACATTCCCTTACATATAATATATGAAGACGCCGACTTGCTGGTTGTAAACAAACCTGCGGGATTGGTAGTCCACCCCGGACATGGCAACTACACCGGCACCTTGGTGAATGCCTTAGCCTATTATTTGAAAGATGACCCATCCTACGACCCATCTGACCCTCGTTTGGGTTTAGTCCACCGCATTGATAAAGATACCTCCGGCCTTTTGGTTATTGCAAAAACACCCGAAGCCAAGGCAAACCTCAGCTTGCAATTCTTCAATAAGACAAGCAAACGTACTTATCAAGCCTTAGTCTGGGGCATCGTGAAGGAAGATGAAGGACGCATCGAAGGGAATATCGGACGCGACCCTCGCGACCGCACCCTGATGAAAGTCTTCCCTGAAGGCGACCAAGGCAAACCTGCTGTCACTCATTACAGCGTATTGGAACGTCTGGGCTACGTTACCTTAGTGGAATGTCGACTGGAAACAGGACGGACTCATCAAATCCGCGCCCATATTAAGTATATCGGTCATGTACTTTTCAACGATGATCGTTATGGAGGACACGAGATACTGAAGGGCAGTACCTTTACCAAATACAAACAGTTCGTACAAAACTGCTTCGCCATCTGTCCCCGCCAGGCTTTACATGCTAAAACCTTAGGTTTTATCCATCCCACTACCAAGCAGGAGATGTTCTTCGACTCCCCTCTCCCACCCGACTTGGAACAGCTTATAGAGAAATGGCGAGTGTACGCCCAAACGGAGCGATAGTAAGTAAAAAAGATAAAAGCTTGTTTTTCCCGTCTGCAATTTCTACTTTTGTACTATTAATATACATCATAAGATGAAAAGACGCATAGCTATTATTGCGGGAGGTGACTCTTCGGAGATTGTGGTTTCTTTAAAAAGTGCTGAAGGAATCTACTCCTTTCTTGATAAAGATAAATATAATGTCTATATTGCAATCGTTAAACGAAACGAATGGTACGTGAGCCTTCCCGGAGGGGAAAAAGCAACCATCAATAAAAATGATTTTAGTTTTAGCGAAGAAGGAGAAGTGAAACATTTCGACTTTGCCTACATAACCATCCATGGTACGCCTGGCGAAGACGGATTGCTGCAAGGCTACTTTGAACTGATAAGGATGCCTTATTCCTCGTGCAATGCCTTGGTGAGCGCCCTAACTTTCAATAAGTTCATTTGCAATCACTATCTCGGTAGTTTCGGCATTCGCGTGGCCGATTCCGTTCGTTTGTTTAAAGAAGAGACCCTTACAAATCAAGAGTTGACAGCCCATTTAGGGCTTCCCGTATTTGTAAAGCCCAACGATGGAGGGAGCAGTTTCGGAGTCACAAAGGTGAAAGAAGCTGAAGAACTGCAGCCTGCTATTGAGAAAGCTTTTACGGAAGGTGAAGAGGTGATTATCGAGCGCTTTATTACCGGTACGGAAATAACCTGCGGATGCTATAAAATAAAGGGAAAGGAAGTGATATTCCCACTTACGGAAGTAGTTTCGCAGAATGAGTTTTTTGATTTCGATGCCAAATACAACGGGCAATCCGAGGAAATAACCCCGGCTCGTATCTCTGCCGAACTAACAGAGAAGGTACAACGCACGACGTCGAAAATATATAGTCTCCTCGGCGCAAAAGGAATTATACGGGTTGATTATATCATCCCAAGCGATGGGGAGCCTACACTCCTCGAAGTTAATACAACCCCCGGCATGACGGACACCAGTTTTATACCTCAGCAGGTACACGCTGCCGGACTTACGATGAAAGATGTTATGACAGACATTATTGAGAACGAACTAATATAATTATGGATACTGAAGATGTTTCTAAATTCGACGATATACGTCCCTTGGTAGACGCCGAAGTGCCGGAAGCCATTGAGAAACTTATAGCCGACCCGGCTTTTGAGAAAGCTTTCCGTTACATTAAGCCCGATTTGGATTGGGAAAAATTCAAGCAACAGTTACGTAGCTTTAAAACTGTTAAAGCCTTTAAGACTAACGTCGCGTATGATGCCGTCATGACGGTTGGGAAAAGCACTACCTTCTCACTCACCATCTCAGGTCGCAGTCGCTTGCCCGAAGGACTTGTTCCCTGCACGTTTATCTCTAACCATAGGGATATCGTGCTCGATGCTTCATTCCTGAATGTTATGCTTTACGATGTAGGCTACGGTATGACGCAGGTGGCCATTGGCGACAACCTGCTGATTAGTTCCTGGATAGAAACATTGGTAAGGCTGAACAATAGCTTTATCGTCAAAAGGGGTGTTTCCGGACGACAGCAATTAGAAGTAAGCGCTGAATTATCCGCATACATCCACCATACCATCAAGGAAACCAAAGAATCGGTTTGGATGGCACAACGCGAAGGACGTGCCAAAGATTCGGACGACAAAACGCAAAACAGTATACTTAAAATGTTGAATATGGGAGGGGATAAGGATATTGTCTCTAACCTCATGGAACTGGACATCGTACCGGTAGCTATCTCATACGAATTTGATCCCTGCGACTTCCTTAAAGCAAAAGAATTTCAACAGAAGCGGGATAATACGGACTTTGTAAAGAGCAAACGAGACGACCTGCTAAACATGGAAACAGGTATTCTGAACAACAAGGGACGCGTTCACTTCACAATCTGTTCACCCATTAACCCTCAGTTGGATAAGTTAGACAGGAGTTTAGATAAAAACGAACTTTACACACGCATAGCCACCATCATTGATCATGAGATATATAAGCACTACCGCTTTTATCCCTGCAATTTTGTGGCTTACGATTTACAAACTAACACCAATCGCTTTAGCGGCAACTACGGTCCGAAGGACAAAAAACAATTTGAGAGTTACCTGCAAGGGCAACTCGACAAGATAGTCATTCCTAATAAAGACGAACCTTATCTGCGCGGTAAAATATTGGATATGTATACAAATCCATTAAAGAATTATTTGGCTCTTGAATAGAGCCAAAGGATTCTATCATGCTTGCAGAAGGGACTCAATTTTCGATACAAAAGTCGAACGCTGTGCCGCGCCTACTACTTTGTCAACCAATTGGCCATTCTTGAAGAAAAGAATTGTAGGAATATTCCTGATTCCAAACTGGGAAGTTACATCCATATTTGCATCTACATCAACTTTCCCAATCATAACCCTGTCTGAATACTCTTTTGACAAGTCTTCAATTACAGGTCCCACCATGCGGCAAGGGCCGCACCATTCTGCCCAAAAATCTACAACCAACGGTTTACCCGAATTAAGTAATTCTCCAAAATTTTTGTCTGTTATTTCTAAAGCCATAATATCTATTTATTTAATTATTAATTAATTGTAAAATCTATATGTTCATTCTCTTGCAGGAAATCTATGAGATCCCGCGATACACTGAGCCGCACATTTTGTGACATGAGATTGAGAGAAACATTATTCTCTCCATCTACTACCTTAAAATACAATAAACTCGGCCCCGGATTCTTTTTAATCAACACGGAAAGCTCTGCGATTGTAGGCTCGTCAAGTTCATGTATGGGTACCGAAATATTTATTTTCTCTATCAACTTGTCTTTCTCATCCTGCATTAGACTGATAGAACTTATACGCAACTCAAAAGTTCCGGGCTTCCATTGACGCGGTTCTACACGCCCACGAATCAGCAGATACATTCCGATTTTAAAGAACTTGCTGAAGTCTATATAGTCCTTCCCGAACAAGGCTATTTCTGAGCTTCCGGTAAAATCTTCTATCTTCATCACGCCGTAAGGTTTGCCGTTTTTGGTCATTCCTTCGCGCGCTTCAGTTACAATACCGCCAAAGAACAAGCCCCCTTCAG
Organism: Bacteroidia bacterium; assembly: GCA_025996775.1. Lineage (GTDB taxonomy): Bacteria > Bacteroidota > Bacteroidia > Bacteroidales > Tannerellaceae > DFXE01. Next base: position 15,339 of record BNTS01000039.1, read on the forward strand.
GATTTTTCAAGGCTTCGAGTTCATTTAACTCAACGGCACCGGTATTGCATGCATACTCCAGTATAATTCGATACTCATCCAGCGGGTGGGCGGAGAGATAGATACCTACCAGTTCTTTTTCCTTATTCAATCGTTCCAGATCGTTCCAAGAGCCACAACGGGGAATTTCAGGTTTGGAGATCGTAGCAAAGCTGTCGTCGCCAAACAAGGAATTAGACGTTATTGCTTTATCTGCTTGGTACTTGTTACCATAGCGCAGGAGGGTTTCCAGGAATATTTCACCCTTTCCTCCATCAGCAAAGAACTGCTCGCGACGGATATCGAAGTTGTCAAAAGCGCCTGAAAGCGCCATGGCTTCTATGCTTTTCTTATTGCAGGCCGTGAGATTGATTCGCTCCACAAAATTGAAGATGTCCTTGAAAGGGCCTCCTTTTTTACGCTCTTCAATGATATTCAGTACGGCCGACTCTCCTACCCCTTTCACTGCGCCCAAGCCGAAACGGATATCGCCCGTCTTGTTTACACTGAACTTCAGGATAGATTCATTGACATCCGGCCCCAAGACCTGAATACCCATCACCTTACATTCATCCATGAACTTGGTGATTTCCATGATGTTGGAAAGGCTTCGGCTGAGTACCGCCGCCATGTATTCCGAGGGATAATTCGCCTTCAGGTAAGCCGTTTGATAGGCTACCCACGAATAGCAGGTGGCATGGCTCTTGTTGAAGGCGTAGGACGCAAACTTCTCCCAGTCTGCCCATATCTTATTCAATACTTTTACGTCATGACCATTCTCTTTGCCCCCAATCAGGAATTTCTCCTTCAGTTCGTTCATCTTGTCGATGAGCTTCTTTCCCATTGCCTTACGAAGAGTGTCGCTCTGACCACGGGTAAAGTTTGCCAATAATCGGGAGAGTAACATCACCTGTTCCTGATACACGGTAATGCCATAGGTATCCTTTAGGTAACGCTCCATTTCCGGTATATCATACGTAATGGGTTCCTTTCCTTGCTTACGGTTAATAAAGGAAGGGATATAATCCATTGGACCTGGACGGTAGAGGGCGTTCATCGCAATCAGGTCTTCAAACTTACCGGGCTGAAGATCCTTCAGGTATTTCTGCATACCGGCCGATTCAAACTGAAAGGTTCCGGTTGTCTTCCCCTGGCAATAAAGCTCATATGCCTTGGCGTCTTCCATATCCAGGTGGTCGATGTCTACTTTTTCACCGGTAGTGAGAAATACATTCTCTACGGCATCCTTAATGATAGAGAGTGTCTTTAGCCCCAAGAAGTCCATCTTTATCAGACCGGTTTCTTCAATCACCGAACCCTCGTATTGAGTCACTAACATTTCCTCACCGGTATCTTTATCTTTGGCTGTACTTACAGGTACTACGTCCGAAATATCGCTTTGACCGATGATAATTCCGCAGGCATGAACGCCGGTATTGCGCACATTACCTTCCAGCATCTGGGCATACTTAAGCGTCTCGCGGGTGAGTGCATCAGACGAGTTAGCGGCTTCTTTCAACTCAGGCACGTATTCAATGGCGGCTCTAAGCGACATTTTCTTTACGTCGGGCAGCTTGTCGGGCACCAGCTTAGCCAGTCGGTTGGACTCGGAAAGCGGCAGCTTTTCTACCCTTGCCACGTCCTTAATGGCCGACTTAGTGGCCATTGTGCCGTATGTGATGATATGAGCCACCTTCTCCTTTCCGTATTTCTCCGTTACGTATTCCAGTACACGTCCCCTACCCTCATCGTCAAAATCCACGTCAATATCAGGCATGGAGATTCGGTCGGGGTTCAAGAAACGTTCGAACAGTAAGTCGTATTTAATAGGATCTATGTCCGTAATTCCTAAACAATAAGCCACGACAGAACCTGCAGCAGAACCACGTCCCGGTCCAACAGATACACCCAAGCCGCGAGCCGCTGCGATAAAGTCCTGCACAATCAGGAAGTAACCGGGGAATCCCATGCGCTGAATGGTTTCCAATTCAAAGTCTATCCGCTCAGTAATATCGTTGGTGAAAGGCTCCTGGTATTTCTTCTTCGCTCCCTCATAAGTGAGGTAGCGCAGGTATTCATCAGCGTTCTTGTAGTCGGCCGGAATGGGGAAGTCGGGCATCAACGGGGCGTTGTCTATCGAATAGGTAGTCACCTTGTCGGCTATCTCCAGCGTATTTCTCAGCGCCTCGGGGACGTCGGCAAAGAGGCGGTTCATCTCCTCCGTTGTCTTCATCCATTCCTGCTTGGTGTAGCGCATACGCGCCGGGTCGTCTAAGTCCTTACCTGTACTCAGGCATATCAGGCGATCGTGGGCTTCGGCATCTTCCTCGTTCACGAAATGAACGTCGTTGGTAGCTATTATCTTAATATTATGTTTGCTCGCAAGGGCAATCAATTCCTTGTTCACCTCCACCTGCTTGGGATAGATTGTTTGGTCGGCGTTTGGATTGTTGGTCGAATGGCGCTGTATCTCTAAATAATAGTCATCTCCAAAAAGCTTTTTGAACCAAAGAACCGATTCCTCTGCCTTCTTCATTTGACCGCTCATGATCATTTGGGGTATCTCGCCACCCAGACAAGCCGAGCAAACAATCAAGTCTTCGTGATACTTCTCAAGCAATTCCTTGTCGATGCGCGGACGGTAATAATAGCCCTCAGTCCATCCCATGGAAACCATCTTGATGAGGTTCTTGTATCCCTTCAACGATTTAGCAAGTACAATCAAATGCCATCCGCTCTGGTCTTCTTTCCCATCTTTGCTGAAACGTCCACGCCGGGCGCAGTAACATTCGCAACCCAGGATAGGTTTAAACAGTGAAGCCTTACATTCGTCAATTTTCTCGGAAAGTTTTTTCATGCGCACCAATTCTTCCTCCGAAGGATTCGACTTATCGTTAAGTTCATTCAATTCCTTCGTACAGTCCTTAATTGTAGCGTTGTACTTACTATTTTTCTTATGGATTTTATTATAGAACTCCTTTATACCGAACATATTGCCATGATCTGTTATAGCAATTGCCCGCATACCATCATTTTGTGCTTTTTCTATCAAAGCTTCTATAGGCGCCTGCCCATCCAGCAAAGAATACTGAGTATGAACATGTAAGTGTACAAAAGGTTCCATTTATTCTCAATCATTTGTTTAGAGGCTATAAAACTACAAAAAGTAGCGCGAACAATGGTTCATTAAATCCATCTTTTTTATCTATCAAAACATCAATAGCCTATATAATTCCAGCAAGATGTTTTTCAATTCAAGCCTCTGAAATTTCGCAATACAACCAATTTCAAAACAATACTTGCTCAATATCTAATCATTTGGTTGGAAAACAGTATATACCCAACCACCAAAAAAAGTTATCAACAGGTATCCCGGAAGGATAAATACTATCTCTGAGTCGCTCATACCTTTTTTCTACAATTATATAGAATATATATCAATGTCGTTATGATAAGTTTTATTTGTAATTATTATCTTTGAGGGAGAAAAGGAGGAACGGTGAATGAAAAGAGCGATTATTATTGGAGCGACGTCGGGTATAGGAAGGGAAGTGGCCTTGAAGCTGCTTGACGAGGGTTGGCGGCTGGGTATTGCCGGCAGAAGGGAGAAGGAATTGAGGGAGTTGCAACTCGCGGCACCTGAGCTAATATCTTTTCGGGTACTTGATATTACGAAGGAGGATGCGCCTCAGCGTTTGCTGGAGTTGATTGAGCTGACCGGGGGGATGGACTTGTTCTTGCAATCTTCGGGGATTGGTGATCAGAACCGGGAACTGGAGCCGGATATTGAACTGAGGACTATAGAGACGAATGGGGTTGGTTTTACGCGCATGGTAACGGCTGCCTTTCGTTATTTCAGGGAGCATGGAGGCGGGCATCTGGCCGTGATCAGCTCCATTGCAGGTACAAAGGGATTGGGTTCTGCACCGGCTTATTCGGCTACCAAGCGTTTTCAGAATACCTATATAGAAGCTTTGGCGCAGTTGGCGCATATCAAGCATCTGGATATTCACTTTACCGACATTCGCCCCGGATTCGTAGATACCGCCATATTGAAGGGTGATAAGCGCTACCCTATGCAAATGAATCCCAAACAAGTAGCCAAACATATAGTCCATGCCTTAAACCACCATAAACGAGTCGTAGTAATCGATAAACGCTATGCTATCCTCGTCTTCTTCTGGCGCCTGATCCCCCGCCGGATATGGGAACGAATGACTATTTGAATTTTTTCATCCGCCTTTGTAACAAATCGGGGGCTGTTACGTCTTCTTGGTATAAATAGATAAATGAAATTTGGTTATGAAAAAGCGATATTGGATATTGGGATTGATGATGATGGTCTGCCTGGCAGGGCATTGTCAGAAGAACGTGGACAAGTTGTTCCAAGAATTTGCAAACCTGAAGGATGTGGATAAAATGAACGTAGGGAAGATTACCTTTACTATCGCCAATATGTTTGGAGATACGTTTGGAGTGGAAGCGGTAGAGGTTCTCAACTTCAATAAGTGTAGCGACGACGTAAAGACAAAGTTTTCGGAGGCTACGCAGAAACTGAAGGACACTGCCTACGAGACAATGATTAATTCAAGCGAGAATGGTCAACGTACCAGGGTGTTGGTACAAATGAAAGATGATATAATCAATGAGTTGGTGGTGGTTTCGACGGGAAACAATCCTACACTGGTCCGCATCAAAGGCCGGATTAAGAAGTCAGACCTTGAAAAGGTGATGAATGAACATCATTGATTATGGATGCTGAAAGCTTCAAACAACAGTTCCTTCCTTTGCACCCTAAGCTTTACCGCATCGCTTTTGCGCTGACGGAAAACAGCCGGGATGCGGAAGACATTCTCCAGGAGACTTACTTCAAGCTCTGGAGCAAGCGAGAGGAACTGGCAGGTATTTGCAACCCCGAAGCTTTTTGCGTTACGTTAATCAAGAACCTTTCTTTGGACTATCTTCGTACTTCCCGCCGGCATGAGGCGGTAGACGAAATGATGATAAAAGTAGATATTTCGCCCGAAACGGCGTTGATTGAACGGGATGACTTGGATCAAGTGCAACGCTTGATGAAACAACTCCCTGAACAACAAAGACAAGTTCTTCATCTGCATACCATTGAGAATTGCAGCCTTGAAGAGATTGAAGAGATTACCGGCTTAGGCGCCGTAAATGTACGCGTGTTATTATCCCGGGCACGGAAATTTATCCGGGAACAATATATACAATTAGTTAGTTATGAACGAAAAAGAATTTGATCGGCTAATAGACGAAGCATCGCACATCTCCCTCCCCGAAGGACTATCCGGCAGGTTGGAGGCACAGATAGACGAATGGGCTTTCGAGGAAAAGAAGCAAAAACGGCATCGGCTGCTTTATTGGGCTTCGGGCGTGGCAGCAGCGGCTGTTATCTGTATCGGTATCTTTTTAGCTCCTGCTCCCCACCGTCCATCGGATACATACTCCGACCCGGAAGAAGCTGCCTTGGCTGCCGCCCAGGCTCTGTCATTCATGTCGACCCAGTTTAACAAGGGGATGGCACAGGTATCAACTGCCGAAAATGAATTTGAGAAAGTAAATGAAATAATAAATAAACATTTTAGCGAATAAACAGTATGAAAGTGAAATTTAGCCTTGTAGCTCTCTGTTTAGTATGCTCAAGCTTCTGCTTCGGGCAAAGCAAACTGTTCGACAAATATGCCGAAATGGAGAATGTGACTTCGGTCTATATCTCGAAAGCTATGTTTGATATGATGCCCATGATAGGTGACATCGGCCTCAGCATGACGAATATGAAAGGGAAGGTAGAATCACTGCAATTGGTCTCAACCGAAAGAGTCGACCAGATACCTCAGATGCGTAAAGAGTTTATCCAATTGGTTGACAAAAGCCATCAGGAACTGATGCGTGTGCGCAACGGAAAAACACGTACGACCTTCTATGCCGATATGAAAGGCGACCAGATAAAAAATCTGTTGATGCTGGCCGATAGCGATAGTAGCTTTACGGTAATGCAACTCTTAGGCAAATTCACCATGAAGGATATTCAGGAGATTGCAAAGGATATTGAGAAATAGAACCTTTTTCTTACATTTATATATGGCCCCTACCGCATTGCACTGCGAAAGGGCGCCCGTTAAAGGAATCCCCGACGATATTATTATCGCCGGGGATATTTTTTATTTGCCGGTGATGATTTTACGGATTTCGCTTAGCTTGTTGAGGGCTTCGAGAGGGGTAAGGTTGTTTAGGTCGAGGTTATTTATTTCGTCGCGTACACGGCTGAGTACGGGGTCGTCTAATTGGAAGAAGCTTAGTTGGTAGCCTTCGGCTGCGGAGGCTATGTCTTTTACGTGCTTGCTGATGCCTTCCTGTCGGTTCTCGGTTTCGAGTTGCTTGAGTATTTCGCTGGAACGCTTTACGATGCTCTTGGGCATGCCGGCCATCTTGGCTACGTGGATGCCGAAACTATGCTCGCTGCCTCCAAGTACAAGTTTGCGCAGGAAGACTACCTTGTTGCCTACCTCTTTAACCGAAACATTGTAGTTTTTGATACGTGAGAAAGAATGTTCCATCTCGTTCAGCTCATGGTAGTGAGTGGCGAAAAGTGTCTTGGGGCGCATGGTGATATGCTCGTGGATATACTCCACGATGGCCCAAGCTATAGAGATGCCGTCGTACGTACTTGTGCCCCTCCCTAACTCGTCGAAAAGGATGAGGCTGCGTGAAGAAAGATTGTTCAAAATATCGGCTGCCTCGTTCATTTCAATCATGAAAGTAGACTCGCCAACAGAGATATTATCCGATGCACCCACGCGCGTAAATATTTTATCCACGTATCCGATGCGAGCGCTCTCCACCGGGACGAAGCATCCAATCTGCGCCATCAGGGTAATCAAAGCTGTTTGCCGAAGCAAAGCAGATTTACCCGCCATATTAGGCCCAGTGATAATCATGATCTGCTGCTTCTCGCCATCTAAAAAGACGTCGTTGGAGATGTAGGACTCGCCCGGTGGAAGTTGTTTTTCAATCACCGGATGACGTCCGCCCTTTATATTAATTACGTCCGCCTCGTCTATCACGGGACGGATATACTTATTCGTAGCCGCCACTTTTGCGAACGAAAGAAGACAGTCAATTTGAGCTATCAAAGCAGCATCCACCTGAATAGGAGGAATATACTCAATCAGGTAAAGCACTAATTCGTTGAATAGACGCGCTTCGAGGGAGAGAATCTTATCCTCGGCGCCCAATATTTTCTCCTCGTATTCCTTCAGTTCTTCAGTGATATAACGTTCTGCATTCATCAAGGTTTGCTTCCGTATCCAGTCGGACGGCGCCTTATCTTTATGGGTATTTCGTATCTCTATATAATAGCCGAACACATTGTTGAAGCCTACCTTGAGGCTGGTAATTCCGGTTCGCTCAATCTCTCTTTGCTGCACTTGCAAGAGGTAATCTTTCCCCGAAAAAGCAATTTTGCGCAGTTCGTCCAATTCCTCATTCACCCCTTTGGCAATGACGCCTCCCTTATTGAGTTGGGCCGGAGAGTCGGGATTTATCTCTTTAGTAATCCTTTCGAGGATGCTCCGGCAGACATTTAATTGTTCGCCCATTCGTCGAAGTCCCGGTTCTTCACTCTCCATGCAAGCCGACTTAATAGGTGCGATAGCGCACAAAGCAATCTTTAATTGCACCACCTCACGGGGGGCTACCCTACCTACTGCAACCTTAGAAATTATACGTTCCAAATCACCTATTTGTCCTATGCTTGTCTCGAGTTTTTCTTTCATGTCAGGATGCTTAAAAAAGTAGTCTACAGCATCCTGACGTTCCTGAATCGGCTTGACGTCTTTCAAGGGAAACAGTATCCAGCGACGCAATAAGCGGGAACCCATCGGCGAAATGGTTTTATCTATCACATTCAGCAAACTGGTTCCTCCTTCGTTCATAGTTCCCACCAATTCCAAGCTCCGAACCGTAAACTTATCCAAGCGCACATAGCGGTCTTCCTCTATGCGTGATAGGGAGGTGATATGTGAAATCTGCTTATGTTGCGTTAAATCAAGATAATGCAAAATAGCGCCCGAGGCTATAACACCCAAGCGAAGATGATTTACACCGAAGCCTTTCAGGTTCTTCGTCTCGAAATGCTTTAGCAAACGTTCATGTGCAGATTCGTAGGTAAACGCCCAATCCTCAAGCTCAAAGGTAAAAAAGCGTGAACCGAAACATTCTTCAAAACGTTTCCGGTTGGTACGTTCTATCAACACTTCTTTGGGAGAGAAGTTATTAAGCAGTTTGTCTATATAGTCAATCGTCCCTTCGGCGGTAAGAAACTCTCCGGTTGAGATGTCGAGAAAAGCTATTCCGCAGGCGTCTTTCTCAAAATGAACAGATGCCAAGAAGTTATTCTCCTTATGGTTAAGTATGTTGTCGTTGATAGAGACGCCGGGCGTTACTAATTCTGTGACACCTCTCTTTACCAGCGTCTTGGTCATCTTCGGGTCTTCCAACTGGTCGCAGATAGCTACCCGCTTACCAGCCCTTACAAGCTTAGGCAGATAAGTATCCAGCGCATGGTGAGGAAAACCGGCCATCTCTACGTATTGAGCTACCCCGTTTGCACGGCGAGTCTGCGTAATGCCAAGTATCTCGGCGCCAATCACGGCATCTTCACCATACATTTCATAAAAGTCTCCCACCCGAAATAAAAGGATAGCATCAGGATGTTTCGCCTTTATATCAAAGTATTGCTTCATCAGTGGGGTTTCAACAATTTGCTTAGCCACAATCTCTACTTATTAGTTTCCGAACCATGCAAAGATAACAGAATTTCGAGAATTAACCAAGGTCGCTAAGAACTTCGGAATAGAGCGTGTCGGGTACTTGGGGGAGTGAAAGAGGCTGTGCGGTCTTTCGATGGCTGAAGCTGAGGTGGCCTTCAGCATCTATGGAGGCTACGATATGGACTTTATAGAATACTTTTTGGTATCCGCCATCACCAGTGGATTGCCAAGGGAAATCCTTCGGTAGGGGATATGTAACAGACTGTTCTTCTTCCGGTTTAAAATAAAAAAGACGATCAACTTGAGCAAACGGCTGCGTTATTTCGTTGGTTACAAGATATTGACGATAGGCTTCATCTTCTTGGAGGCGGCATAAATCCAAGGGGTGAGCTACACGTATATCATCATCAGCCCTGAGAGATACCACCTCGCCATTAAGCATTTGCAAACCTTCTTTGGTGTAAAAGCCCGTAGCATTCTCCTTGGTAACAAACACGATATGCCTCATAATAGGGCCTAATACCGGATGATTCCTCCAGGCCAGCAGCTCTGAATGTAGGAAGGAAACCCCCTCCCCCATTGCCTGCTCAAGCATATCATAAGAATGTAAATATTTGCTTTTCAACTTCTTGTTTATTTCCTTGAGGATGGCTAAATAAGGATCCTTCCTCAATTTTGCCGGGATGTTGTTCAATATTCCCCTACCCGCTTTTACATATTGTATACACGAATTACCTTCTTCATCTACCTTAATAGATACCTTCACTTCTTCTCTTTCCTTGGGAATGAAGCAAGGCGCGATATGTTTAAGTAAACCGGCTTCTGCATTCCAGATCAAACGAGTCTTTTTAATATATCCGGCATTCCGGGTAAGGTTCAGCATACCCAGCTCAACGGCTTTCTTTTCACTCTCCTGTCGCTGCGAACCATAGACCTTGCTTTCTTTAAGAAACTGAAGCAGATATTGGTAGCGATCAAGTAAATCCAACTTCGATCTTTTGTTTATAGGTATGAGGCAATAGTTCATCAACAGATCTTTATTACGCTTATGTTCTATTAGCTTCCTCATTTCCTTTGCTTGTTCTTTCCCGTTCACGGCATCCATACATTTGCGAAGGCGGGTATGATCAGTGCCTGAAGAGATACACTTAGAAGCCTCATATACAATCTCGAAGTGGTCTATTCCCAAGTCGCGAACAGCCTCCCGGTACCAGTCGATATCGAAAGCTCCCCATTGAAGGTCTTCCGGATGGGTCGGTGTGAAACGGGCGATAACAGCTTTTATGCGGTCATCAAGCAAGGTTCCTATATGGGCATGAAAGAAATAAGCAGCGCTATAGAGTCCTTTCCAACCAATACATTCCTCAACCAACTGCAACCATTGGGGAGCATATACGGCAGCTTCCATCAAGCGTTCAGACGAAATATCCGTATCTTTTAGTAAGGCATTCAGTATTTTAACTGTATCTGTATCTGATGGATAACACGTGCGTAAGAGTTTTCCCAGCACCTCCCTCTTTGAAAGATTAGAGCCGTAATAATAATCGGTTCGGCCGAGGCTTTCCGGCCCGTATGCTTTCAATATTTCAATCCAGAGCGAGGCTCCCTCTATGCGCTCCAGTTTCATAGCCAGATGTGAGACTTCCGTCAGCGGTTCTCCACGCTTTAGCTCTATCTCCAGGATGCGGTTGGTAACCTTTCTCACTACTTCCTTCAAGGGTTCAAAATTGGCTTTTCCAAAAGCGCTCAGCTTCTCCATCTGTGCTTGGGGAAGTAGTCCGTAAAGAAAGGCAGTAGCCTGACTTAAAGAATCTTCAGCATTAACCCTTGTGGTTAATTCCTTTATAACCTCTCCGTCGGGAATAAGACCAAAAGCGTAAGCCTGTCCGAAATCAAATATACTCAAGGGGCCTTTGGGAAAAGCCGCCGGCCAACGGGTGTTTAAAAACCCGGATTTCTGATAATACAGGTAACGTAAAGTAAAGTACCGGTTAAAGCCTACCTTAGACTGCCTGTCGCCAAACGCATCAGACATCCAATAATTGATGGCGCTATGCTGATAGAGGAACACCATGCGTGTATCATTTCCCTTGTCAAGCCCGGTGGGTTGAACAAATTCCTTCTGGCTATTCCCTTTATCGAGCAGCGGGAAGAAAGAAGCCAAAATGTTTCGCGACGCCGTATTGGCGAAGTCTGCATCCCAGTATTCACCGGCCAACAGTAAGATGATGCGATGCAACTTCTCCAGACAGGGCAACTTCTCCAAAGCTGCCTTCATACTATGCAAATCGAAGCCGTAGAAACGTTTGACCTCAGGAATAAACTCCTTGTTCATAAACTCATAAATCTTATACGTATGCCCTTCACCCCAATGGGTGGAAAGGGCAAAAACCAGTTGCAGCAACGTAGGAAAATCATGTATCTCCTGATGGAAGAAGTCACGCCAAAGTTCAGCCAATGGGTAATCTTCCAAAGAAGAAATCTCCTTAGGTTCCTCAAACGCATCTTGTTCACAAATCAGTTTATGTAATTTTTCCAGTATAAAGTATGCAGCAGGAAGTGATTTGCCGATTAACTTATTAAACAAGGGAGTTTGAAGCAGGGGAAAAACGAGTTTTATGTCAAAAGCAATATCAGCCTCCACAGCAGGAAAAGATAATTCTTCGGCTGAAGTAGAAGTAATAACGCCTTTTAACTTAGAAGATTGAACAGTATTCCCAAATAGTTGCATATATTTTCCATAAGAGAGTTTAGCACATTGCAAATGTACAAATTTTTATTTTTCAACGGATTGAAAAACAAAAATTAGTATGCAAGAGCAACTACAATGAGTAACGATATAGAAACGAGCGAACTACTTTTTTATGCTGCGTTTTACCATACACCCCTACAATTACATTAGCGTTACATTAAGCCCCTTTCGGATGGGGAAACTTATTCCCCCAATAATAGAGTCACTCTCTACACCTCGTAATAGCCTCATGGACAAGGTTCACCAAGGTCTCCCATTGTAATCTGATTTTTTTAAGTTAGCCCATTTTGGACATTCATCTTTGATGTAGTAACGATAGTTTTCCTTTTTAAATAAATTAAAATCATCAAAGTTCACATCAAATTTTTGGTTTGCTTTTTCATCATTGATAGATATATAGCGGGAAGTGCTATGTACCTTTTTTATACTGGTCTCCTCCTTTTTTGTGATTACTGGTAAATCTTCTGATGTTATTTTTAATGCATCGATAACATCAAATAAATCCCAAGTGCATTTCAGAGGGCCAGTAATAAGCTGGTATTTAGGATCGTCTTTATTTTTCTTCAATAAACTTCTAATCAAAATACCACCAAAATAATCTTCTCCAGGTTTTCTTATTGCAGAAGGTTGTTTTACATCCTTACATCGGCTTTCAAAAGAAATATCTACACCACTATTATGAAAAAACCACTTCCCTGCTTCCACCTGGCGAGGATAGGTGATGATGTCTTCATGACCCTTAGTATAATAATAGAATTCTATTTCCAGAAATTCATATTTGTTATCTCCTTTCTTAATATAATACTCTTGAAAGAGTAACTCTGCTATTTTTTTAAATTTAGCCTCAATATCTTTGTTATCAGGACCCCTCAAGTCTAATTGTTTCTTTAAATCCATAATGTTTAGTATAAAATGTGAATTATTTTATTTTGTCTTATGGGGTACGACTTGGAGCGTTTCGGAGTTCGTTTTCGACCGTCTCTGTCTTGTCTTTGTCGCATAAAACTTCGAGGTAAAATTACAAATTATTTTTCGATAAACAACGATTTTGTATGACAAATAATTGATTTTCCCAAAAACTTCCTGTGCCAAAACTACCATGCGAACTCCATAAACTATTCGGCATAAACCCAATATTCCAAACTTCGGCAAAACTTCGGTATCTTCGGAAATTGTTCGGCAAAACTTTGGCAATGTCTTTTGTTTAGTTCAAAATATATTTAGCAAGATTGGTTTCGCCAACTCTTTTAAGTATTTGTTTATCAGATAAGTTATTCAAGTCATTTCTCGCTGTTCTTTCTGCAACTGCATTTAGTTCTGTATATGCCGAAGTTGTTATTTCGCCTTTCTCTTTCACATACAGCACTGCTTTTATCTGCCTTTCATTTAATCCCATTTGTGATAGTTGTTCTTCTGAAAAGCGGTCTTTAAAAAGCGTTACCATAAATCCGCCGTCTTCTTCTATCAATTCGGGTTCTGGTAGTCCTGCCTCTTTACAGGCATCTATGATACTGATTGTACCTCTTCCCCAAGCGTCAATTAAACCGCCTTTGAAACAGACATCGGCAATAAGCAAATTGCGTGGCTTGGACTTGTGCGAGCGTTTCAGCGCTTCCAAAGTTATGCCTTCGGGCAAACCGCCCTCGTTCCAAAGGTTGATTTTGTCATCATACACACGCATTTGTGAAAAACTGCCCATATAGCTGCGGTGTACCATCGATTATGTAAAGCCATATATTATGTAAAGGACGCACTGCAAGTCATTGTTATAGTGCATCCTTTAAGGAGTTTTACTTTACATAATATTTTAGTATTTCTGTTGCAATTCTTTCAGCCAAGAAAGCAACTCACCGTCTTTTTGCCAAGTGGTTTTCTTATTTGTAACAATGGTTGGATTGACTTTTTGTAGAGCCTCCATCTTTTTTTTCGCACTTGCTTTGGCATATATTTCGGTAGTTGTTGTGGATGAGTGACCAAGAAAATCGCGGATATAAACTAAATTGATGTCTGCTTCAAGCATGTGCATAGCCTTGGAGTGACGGAAAGAGTGGCAACTTATTTTCATCGGGATTTCCTCCGGCATTTTCTGTTTTGCCATATCCGTGTACTTCTTTATAATGTTCAGCACAGCCATCCGGCTTAGCTTGTTTCTCTGAGGATTGGCAAAAAGCGGAAGCGTTCTGTTACAGACTTCAAAAAGATTCCTTTCTTTCATGTACTGCTTCAGATTTTTCACCTGATTGGATGAAAGCGGCACCACTCTTGCTTTTTGCCCCTTGCCCCGTAAAACTACGGTTACAGTTTCATCAAAACGGAAGTCAGACGGTGTCATATCAATCAGTTCCTGTACTCTTGCTGCGCTGTCGTACAACAATCCGAGTAAGGCAAGGTCACGTCTTCCATTTGGGTTTGACGTATCCGGTTGTTGCAGAACAAGCTTCATCCCTTCTGCCGTTAAAAAAGACATTTCCAAGGATGCAGTCTTCTTAAAACGGACAGAGAGTATCTCCTGCCACCTGTTTAGCCCGCTTATATCCCGATATTGGATGTACCGGAAGAAAGAATGTAATGTGGCAAGACGGGCATTGCGGGTTGATACTCCACACTTTCTTTCGCGCTCCAACCAATTGAGGAAGTCTATGACCCGCTTTTTTGTAATATCCTCCATGCATAATCTCTCCGGTTTAATACATTCTTCCTCTTTCATGTATCTGAGAAAAACAGTAAACGTAAGACTGTATGTTTGTATGGTATTTCGGGACACCCCGCACTCAACCGGCAGATATCGGGTCAAGTAGTCTGTCAGATATTTGGAGAAGTCTGTCGGTTTCATGGCTCATCTTCTTGAAATTCAACGCCTATATCCGGGAAGATATACTTATAGGCTTCATCCACCTTTTTCAGCATATCGGGATACATTTCGGCGGTCAATCGAACATATCGATTGGTTGCCTCGATAGACTGATGCCCCATATAGGTCATGATTACAGGCATGGAATAATACAGGTCTTCTCCTGCCTCGGACATCTTGACCAGGGCATTTACACAAAACGTATGCCGGAGAAAATCAAAACGTTTTGATTTTCTCCGGCATCCAAACTAAAATAAAATCCAAACTTTTGAATTAATCTATTGATTATCAATATTATTTTTTGAAGACAGTTCTGATTTTATTATCTTACTTCCTATACTTTATTAATAAGATTAAGATATGGAAAA
>BNTS01000040.1 GCA_025996775.1 Bacteroidia bacterium
GTTTTATCTTAAATTAATCATCATAATGTCTTCAAGCTCCTGAAGGACTTTAAGGGTATTAGAGATCTTAAAGACTCTTAAATTTAAGTGAATATTCCATAATATTAAGATGTATTTAGATTTCGTTCGCATCGTTCCGGAAAATCATTTAGATCATTTTTAAAATGATCTAAATGAAATTTCCAAATCATGCTGATGACGTCCGGCAATCATCTAAATGATTTCCCCAAAAGAAGCCGTCTTTTCAAAATATTTTTCCCAAATCACGACGAAAGCTTTACATATCCGTTAACTTTGGCCGATTTCGTCGAAACTCCGAATTCTTCGGAACACAAAATAGGCCTCTTTTCTGACAAAAGAGGCCTATTTTAACTGTTTTTAATTGACAAATGAAAAATAACATTCTCATAAAATCAATCAATTACGAATGACAAATAAGCCCTTTTGTTCCGTGGGTTAAAACACCACGGCTACCAATATGTTATGCCTAACGGCATACAGGGGCGTATTTCCACCGAGGAGGGCTTTTTTTATTTCTTTACGCGATAGTCTAAGGCTGGAGCACGGTCACCCAATAGGGGGACGTACTTGAAGTCCTTGCCTCTACGTTCTTCAAACTCCTTTTTCGCTTCTTCTACGAGTTTAGGATTTGAATAGAGTTCGATAGCGCTTAGGGCAAATACCTTGGCTGCGTTGAGAAGGCCTTTTGTACCGATGGTGGTGCCACCGGAGGCAACATTCTGCCAACTGTGACCTGCACTACCGGGAACAAAAACGGCTGTACCAAAACTTGCAGTCGGTACGTTCCAGCTTACGTCTCCTACGTCGGATGAACCACCTCCCGTAGAGGGACGCTCTTCTGCCAATGGTCTTACTTCTTCTGCCGCCTTCAATGTTGAGAGGTCGTTCCCAAGACCTTTTACAATCGCTTCAGCAAACGCCCGTTCACGTTCATCGTATTTTATGCCGCCAACCAGCTCTAATTGCTGTTGAACCAGTTTCTGGAGTGTATGGTTGTAGAATACTTCGTAGAAACCGGCTATTACTTCCGAACTTACAGTTGTTTGTGTACCTTTAGCCGCTCCTTCAGCCGCTGCATTGACCCATGTCACTAAGTCTTCCAATACTTTGCGTTGCGGGCTACGGATGTAATATGAAACTTTCGCATACTCTGGAACAACATTCGGAGCCTCACCACCATTCGTAATCACATAGTGGATACGAGATGAGAAAGGAACATGTTCGCGAAGCAAATTCACCATATAGTCGAAGGCTTCCACGCCATCTAATGCCGAACGTCCTTTGTCGGGACTTCCGGCTGCATGAGCTGCTATGCCTTTGAAGGTATAATCAATCATCTGGATAGCGGTACCTGTTCCAACGGAAACACCATTTCCGGTAGCCGGATGCCAGTCGAGGACAATGTCCACTCCCTTGAAATACCCATCGCGAACCATATATACTTTACCGCCGCCACCTTCTTCGGCTGGTGTGCCAAATACTTTGATGGTGCCTGCATGTTTACCGGCATCCAGCCATTCCTTGATAGCAACAGCGCCGGCTACCGAGCCTACACCAAAGTTATTATGTCCGCAAGCATGACCATTAGTGCCTTCCGCCAGGGGCTTCTGATACGGAACCGTGTCTTGCGACAGACCCGGCAGTGCGTCAAACTCTGCCAGAATACCGATGACCGGACTTCCTGAACCATACGTAGCCACAAAGGCGGTAGGCATTTGAGCCACTCCCACTTCAACTTGGAATCCCTGACTCTTCAGATGATCCTGAAGCGTTTTGGAACTTTTTTCTTCGAGGAATCCCAATTCGGGAGTACTCCATATTTGTTTCTGCAATTTATCATACGTCCCAAACGAATTATTTAGATACGTAATAGAAACGTTGTCGAGTGAGCCGGCTTTCTTTTTCTTTTGGGCATAAGCGCCGGAACTTACAACCAGCAAACATAGTGCAGATATATATACTGTTCTTTTCATTGTTTTACCAGGGTTTGCTTGAATAAATATTTTCGTTGGTAAAGTAGCTATAATCATGTTCAATCCTTACCGGACGTCCGCGTACAATCGATCCTGTAACCGACTGCTCGTTTTTAAGCAGATTATAGATGGGGCACACAGCCTCAACTGCATCGCGCAGAGCTTCGATTGTTTCAAGACTTTCAGGAGACTTGATATGAACGGTGTATTGGATATTATGCGGATAGAGAGGGACATTTTCAAATCCCGGACGTCCTGCACGGAAGTCTACTACTCCTTTTGCACTGACTGCCAATGAATCCAAGGTAACCTCGCGTGCTGCTGCCTGTATCTCGAATATATGCGTAAGGCAACTGGTCAAAACACCGATTTGATGTTCGTATGCACTTGGTCCCAGGTCATTACCGGCAAGATAAGGAGGATTGTCATGAAGAATCTCAAACTGACGGATATGGATGCGACGAACGCCTGTTCCACCTTCCACTGCTACGTGGATAGGATTACCCCTTTCAATTTGGGGAGGAGTAGCCGAGGGATTGGCCCTTCTTTCTTCACTCTGCTTTTGTTTATACAGATAGGCATTGCGTTTCCACTTGAGATAGTCGCGCAATCCCGGTTGGTAACCGTCGGGAATTACTTGCACTTTATCCGATTGTACATAGTCAATATCACCAATCACTTCTTGTGACCTGGTAATAAGACCGAACAAAGCGGAGTTTGCTTCTACAGCCTGACGCAAATCTTCAAGCTGTGCGTCGGTAGCCGGTGAAACAATATATGCGGTATACTCAAGACCACGTTGAAAACCGAAAGAACCTGAACCTGAACGGGCGCTACCAATTTCCAATTCCAAAGAATCAATCTGTATGCCTTTCAGCGCTGCCTGGCTGATATACGTATCGGTGATATCGCTGGCGAGAACGGCTTGTGCAGATTCCGGAGAACTGGGGCCGAGGTTATATCCGGCATACGTAGGGTCGCTATCGCTAATAATTTGGAAATTACGGATGCGGATACGGCGAACGCCTGCACGTTGCTCAGCCGAGGTACGAGCTTGTAAGGTGATAGACTGCAGATCGCTACTGGGTACAGCGTCTAATTTAAGGAGCGCATTCTTACGGGCAGCCAGAAAACTCTTCAGTGAAGATACGTTCCCTTTTGAGTTCTGTGCTGAAGATTTGTAGATTGAAATAGCCGGATCTATTTCCGGAGTAACGTCATATATTTGCGATGATTGTTGCGTACATGAAGTACCGGAAGTTATCGCTATAAAGACACCAAATAACAGCATGATATTCAGTTTGAATTGGATAATGTTTTTCATATTTTATGAATTAAATTGATAGTTGTTGATAATTGATAATTAATAATTATTCAAATCCTGCATAGGGGTTCTGACCTGTTTTAGCCGGATCATAACCGTCGTAGCCCCAGTTTTGCCACAGTCCATCGGGATTGATTTCGCGTTGTGTTTGTGGGATAGGGAAACGATAGTGTTTCAATTCTACCGATTGCTTGGCAGGGATACCGGATTCCTTCAATGTTTTCACATAGATTCTCCAGCGAACCAAATCAAGTCTGCGCGTTTGTTCGTATGTTAGTTCAAACACACGTTCTTGCTGAAGCGCCTTCTTGAAATCTTCGTAGTTGAGACCCGGAGTGATATCGTGGGCTGTAGGTCCGGCAGTTACCGGGAAATGCTTGAACGCACGGCGTCTTACCTGATTAATGGCGTCGTATGCCTCGGCATTAGGTGCATTATTGAGTTCATTGAGAGCTTCAGCTTTGATTAACAGAACCTCAGCATAGCGAATAACGGTTCGGTCAATATTACGGTTACTTGCCGAGCGTGAGGCATCGGTTATATCAATATACTTGCGATAACGGGGTAGATCAAATGTATAATCCTCACCCGTTGCCGGGTTGTACAGCACCTTCACATACGTGCCTTCCTTGCGTTGGTCGTCGTTGTCAAACTCTTCGTAGAATTTACTGCTTGAAGGCGCTACGTGAGGCAGCGATTGAGAAAATCCCGATGAAAAAGAGCAGTGTACCAGATGATTTCCACCAGAACCATCGTCTGCTTGATTTTGTGCATGCTGCGTAGCAAATATATTCTCTTTACCATTGCGGTTGCTGTTCGACCAGTTGTTCAGATATTCTTCTTCCAATTGATAGTCGGTTACCTGATTGGCTGCTTCCACCGATTTTCTGAATTTATCCTTTTTAGCCGTGTCTCCACTTGTATCGGAGAGTTGTCCCCAAACGAGGTATACCTTCGACAGGAAAGCCAAAGCAGCTCCCTTTGTGGCACGACCTTTATCCACCGACGAATATTCTTTTACAGAGGGCAGATTGCTTGCAGCATCTTGCAAATCCTGAACAATCTGTGTGAAAACCTCATCCACAGACGCCCTTGTTGTATTTGTTCCGTCTACATTATGCAATACCAAGGGCACATCGCCCCAGAACTGTACGGCATATTGATAGTAATAAGCCCTCAGAAATTGAGCTTCGCCTATTGTACGTTGCTTAATGGTTGGCGATATCGTAGTAGAGGCTGTTATCTTGTCAATGGCATCATTCGCCCGGCTTATACCTCTGAAAAGGGCGGTATATGTGGATTCGTTATAGCTATTGGTCGGCTCAATCGACAAAACGCCTAATAAACCGCCACCACTGTTCGGATTTTCACCGTTTTGCTCCAGTTCAGAAGTCAAATCGATCATATATCCCAAGCTGGTGCTGATACTTACATTCGGCTGATATACACCGTTCACAATGGCTACGGCGTCTTCATTGGTTACAGGAAAGTTACCACTCATCAGCTTCCCGATAGGAACAACATCCAGACTGTCGCTGCACGAAGACGAGCCTGCAGCAAGCGCCAAAATCAGTACAGCCAAAAAAGAATGGTTATTCTTCAATATATTTTTTGTATTATTATATATCCGTTTCATATCTGTATTTATTTTTATATTCTTTGATTCATTAATAAGAGATGTTTATTCCAAAGCTAAACGTACGAGCCGTAGGATAAGCGCCAGAATCCGTATAGCCTGATACTTCAGGATCGTATCCTTTATAATTCGTAAGCGTAAGCAGGTTTTGAGCCGTAACAAAAACACGGAACTTAAGACTCGGGGCTGCGACGATTTTAACGGGTGGAGTATAACTCAGGGTGATATTCTTCAATTTCAGATACGACGCATCTTCCACATAACGGCTATCCGTATAGATTAAAGTGGTTATATGCGCTTTGGGTATCGTGTTGGAAGGATTTGATTCACTCCATCTGTCTTTTAACGTAGCAAGCAGGTTATAGTTCGTATCCGGCTTTTCCAGATCCTGGCGAAGCGAGTTGTAGAGTTTATTACCCTTGCTTCCTTGGAATGATGCAAACAGACTGAGTGTCTTGTATGACAAAGTTGTGTTAAATCCGTACGTGAAATCCGGTTGTATCGAACCCAAAACCACTCTGTCTCTGTCTTGTGTGATGGCCTTGTCTTCATTTTGATCTACCCACTTGGCGTCGCCATATTCCACATTTTTCTTCCAGTCAGGAACAGGTACGGTGGAGAGATCGGTTCCTGATTGAACAACTCCATCGAACACAACCCCGTAGAATGTACCCAATGATTCACCTTCCCTGATGATGGTTCTTGCTTGGGTGATATCACCGCCACCACCCAGGCTGGTTACTTTATTTATGTTTCTGGCAATGTTGCCCGACAGATTCCAATTGAAATCTTTTGATTCAACAATAACCCCTCTGACTTCAAGCTCAAGTCCTTTATTGGTAACATTTCCAATATTGGCAAGCTTACGGGTGAAACCGGTTGTGATTTCTACCGGTGTGTCGAGCAGCAAGTCTGAAGTCTTCTTATAGTACGCATCGAAACTTAATCCTAATCTGCTTTTCCACAGACCTAAGTCAAAACCTACATTATACGACGTTGTCGTTTCCCATTTCAAATCCGGATTTTCCGTGTTTCCACCTGAATACCCAATCACAGGAGCATTGTTGAATGAGTACTTATTGGAGTTATAGGTAGCAGCATAGCGATAATCACCTATTTCCTGATTACCAACCGTTCCAAGGCTACCTCTTAACTTCAGGTCGCTGATTGTTTTCACATTCTTGAGGAATTTTTCATCACTGACATTCCAGGAAACGCCCAATGACGGGAAGTATCCCCAATGGTGGCTGGGAGCGAAACGGGAAGAACCGTCTGCACGTAAACTACCGGTCAGGTTATATCGTCCCTTGAACGAATAATTCACCCTGCCTAATACGGAGTTCAGTATCGACTCTGAACCGCTTGTGTTGGGTTGCAAGAAGTTAGAACCACCTTGCAAGCTATGATAGGAAAGTTGCTCATTGGAAAAATTACTTGCGGATGCAACGGCCGATTCTATTTTGGTTGTTTGCGTTGTATAACCAGCCAATGCATCAATATAATGATCCGAATTTAATTGTTTTGTATAGTTCAATGTATATTCATATTGCCAGGAATCGAAACGTCTGTTTCCCACGCTTCCATATCCCTTTGCCAGAAAACCGGCAGCAGAGGAGGAGGGAGCATAGAAATTTTGAGTTGTATTATACAGATTGGTTCCTGCGCTCACCTTGGCTACCAAGGAAGGAATAATGGTCCATTTCACGAAGAAATTACCAATCAATGAATTGGTCTTTGTTTCTGAAGTGCTTTTGAAAAGGTCGGATATGGGGTTTACCGAAACGGTTCCGTCCGTCAAGTCACCTTTCTCAAAGGGGTTGATATAGTTGTAACTCCCGTCTGCATTATAGATGGGAACTACTTGGGGGATGCGCAGTACCAGGTCGAGTAAATTGGAAGCGCCATTCACGTACAGATCGTTGAATTGGCTTAATCCATTTTGCTCCAGTTTGCCGGCATTGGCATTCAAGCCAATGGTCAGGTTGCTGAATATATCTTTTTCGAAGTTAAACCTGCCACTGTAGCGTTTGAATCCGGTGTTTTGCAGGATACCGTCCTGATCGCTGAAATTACCGGAAACAAGGTATCTTGTTGTTTCGTCACCACCACTGATTGATAAGTTGTGGTTTTGAGTCAATGCCGTGCGCAGAGCAGCGTCCTGCCAGTTGTAGCCTTCCCCCAATTGACTGATGCTTGCATCCGTGAAGATTGATTTGGAGTCAAGCTCTTTGTTGAGTATTGCCCAATCATGTGCATTCAGCAAATCCAGTTTCTTACGTGCTGTTTGCCAACCTATCGTATATTGATATTCAATGTTGTTTCTACCTTTTTTACCACTTTTGGTTGTAATGATAATAACACCGTTTGCACCGCGAGAACCATAAATGGCCGTAGCCGAAACGTCTTTCAAGACGTCAATGGACTCAATGTCGTTGGGGTTGATAGACGCCAGCGGGTTCAGTCCGCCTGCGATTTTATTAATACCGGCTCCGGTCGATGAGTTATTATTATCAGTTCTATCATCATTGTAGATAATCACTCCATCCACTACATACAAAGGCTCATTACCTCCGGTTATGGAGTTACCGCCACGAATACGTATGTTGGAAGATGCTCCAGGCAAACCGTCGCTTTGGCTTACGTTTACACCGGCAACCGCTCCCCCTAACAGATTATCAAAGGAAGTCGATAATTGCGATAAAGAATTCTTCGACAAGGTTGCAACCGAGCCGGTCAATTCCTTGCGTTTCTGCGTACCATAACCAATTACAACCACTTCGTTTTGCAGGTTCCAGTTTTCCAAAAGGTTAACCGTAAGATCCGAGGTATATTCATAAATATCTATTTCCTCAGTCTTGTAACCTATATAACTAACCGTTATCGTAGTAGGCAGTGATTTGATATTGATTGAGAAACTACCGTCAGAACCAGAAGTAACCCCGGTTTTGTCATTAACCAGTAAGACCGCCGCACCTTCAATCGATTCATGCGTTCTCCCGTCATAAACATGTCCTTTAACCGTGCCGCTCTGTGCGTAAGCGGATGAGGAAAGGATTAATAAAATAAACAAGACTTTAAATTTGCGGGCTAAAGTGGCTTGTTGGTAAACAATTTTTCGTAAGTTTGCCATGATTCTATAGTTTTTTAGAGTTATGCGCCCCTGAAGTCAATTGCCGTCGGCCAAGGGGGCGTATTAATATTACTTTAATGGGAGCAAAAGTACGCCCTTCCATCTGAACTCCCAATACCACATTCACGGTATTTTGAAGGAAGTTTCGGAGGTGATTCTGTTTTTGTATTGCTACCTTTATGGCAGATTTCTTAACTGGGTGCTTAGATGAAATGTATTGCTTTTTTAGGTATGGCTGTTGTGCTGGCGTTTGGGCTGGTATCAGCTCAGGAGGTTACCGGGGGGTATAGCGCTCAGGTACCGGTTATTGATACAGTAAACTGCGTGTTGGAAAGACCGGTGGCTTTGGATACTGTCTACTGTACGGCGGAAGACAGCGTGATCTTCGGTCGCTTCGTTTCGTCTATAGCGGGGAAGGATTCACTGCCATTCGACTCGCTTATCCTTCAGACGGCATCGTTCTTTTTGGGAATGCCTTATGTGGCTTCTACGCTGGAGATAGAGCCGGAGGGACTGGTTGTAAACCTGAGGGAGCTTGACTGCACTACCTTTGTGGAGAATGTGATTGCTCTTTCGCGCATGGTGGCTGAGGGGGATACTACGTTTGAGGCCTTCTGCGACCAATTGAGATGGGTGCGTTATCGCGAGGGGATAATCCGTGATTATACCGACAGGTTGCATTATACTTCAGACTGGATATATGAGAACGACCGCAAAGAGGTGGTCAAGAGTCTGGGTGAAGAAGAGGGATGGCGTCCTTACACCTTCTGCCTGAATTTTATGTCGACCCATTCGGATAGCTACCGTCAACTTATGACAGATTCGATGCTTATTCCCTGCATCGTTGAAATAGAGAAAGAGGTGAGTGAACGGACGGGGTATTACTATATACCTAAGAATAATGTTGATTCGTTTGCTGTGGATATAAAAAACGGTGATATGGTGGGTTTTGTGACTTCGACGAAGGGACTGGATATTTCGCACGTGGCCATCGTTACCAGGGTAGGGGAGGAACTCACGTTTATACATGCCTCATCTTTGGCTATGAAAGTGATTGTGAATGAGGAATCATTGCAACATTATGTAGAGAAGAGCAAGAGTTGTACGGGGATTATTCTGACTCGGCCTTTGTCGCCGCTACGGACACGGTCATTATCGAAATAGCTCAAACTCAAACTTCAGACCAATATATTTGTAATTAAGCTTGTCGAAACCGGCAAAGAGACCAATGTCAAAAAGATGATTTCCAATGCCGTATCCAATTTCGGTATAGGATGGCAGGACGGGCGTCCAAAGTTGGCTTACGTATATGCGCTCGGCAAAAACATACTTGGAGGCTGCCCTGTCGAAAAACCGAAGGAGGATAAAGGGGCTTTCGTACATGAAATGTACTTGGGCATATTGGTCGGATGCATAGAACCACTGGCGGGGAAGGAGATTGAAGACGCCGCCTATCTGATCGTCCCATGTATCGGGGAAGTTTCGCCGTGCAAAATAGCGGAAATCAGTGAAGTAAGACGACTTTTTTGAGGTATACATCCCGGCGCTGACGTGATAGTTGAGCTTTTGCAACAAGCCGAGCGAGATGCTTTGATGCACATCGGCCTCGATTCGCCCATAGTTACCCTCGCTTTTAAATACATCGGGGATGGCCTTCGCAAATTCGAGCCGGAAAGTAGGGTAATAGGAATACATGTATTCTTTCCGCCGTTTGTTCATGTGGTAATAATAGCGGGGGGTGTATGAAAAGCCGATGGTGGTTGTAAAATCGTCGTAATTGCTGTTGATAAGTTCCTTTATCTCATCGCTCACGTTAAGATCTAATTGCTTCTTAACAGGATTCCGGCGGTTGTAAGTGACGCTGGTGTGTAACTGAAAGCCGTTGAAAAGGTCTATTTGGTTCTTGAGCTCCATGTAATAATGGCGGAAATACTGAAGGTTGAGGTCTTCAGCATTAAACGAAGAGTCTGCCAATTGTTCGTTTATCTTTTTCATCATGCTGGAAGAATAGCTTTGGTCGCTATTACCTGCCTGTAGGGTGACGGCACCCTGTCGTTCAGGGCTGTACTCCCAAATACCCACGCCCTTAATGAAAAATTCCTTACGCTTTGTCACGAATCCTACGTCGGGGATGAAGGTGAGTTGCGTTTGATTGTCATATCTTTTTTGTATCCTTACGCGCTGGCGGTAACTGAATCCGTTGCTTTGTGAATAGCCTAATTGCGAGGGGTTGAGAATGCCGTAGTAGCGAATGTAGGTGTTTTTGTAGTCGGTGCGCATATCGTTTACAAGAAGTTCGGCAAACGAAAGGTAGTTCTTGTTGTTGCTCCCCGTGACGGTGGAGTCAGTGATATCCGTTGGGATAGGCTTTAATTTGGCAGTATAAAGATTGCTCTCTTCATGGCTTAAGGGCATGTCTCGCTTCTCTTTCCAGAAGAGGGTATCGGTGATGATGGGTACAGTGTCTGATATGGTTCTGTAATTGTGTGACAGATTGAGCGATTCAGTTTGGCGCGTGTTTTTGTTTAATTCGTCCCAGCCACGGACGATTGAGGTATAGTTATATCGTGAATGATAGCTGCTGACAACCGAGTTACCCAGCATCCGGTAGCTAAGGTTGAGGTCGGCCGTCTCGGGGAGATTGAAGCGGTCTACATCTCGCCCGAATGTCATCACAATATTGAAATCGGAGAAGTAGTAACTTCCGTTAAGGTCAACCTTTGCTATGGTCCATACCTTGTCTACAATATTCAAGTAACCACTGACAAGTTTCTGGCTGAGATGCTTGGGCATGAATCTAATGCGGTAAATCCTCGTGTCGGTTGAATCGTCTATATCCTCAATAGTGAAGTCGTAGTATCGGAAGGCATTCTTGGCGGTAGGCATCAGGATGGCTTCGTCGAAAGCGGTAGAAGCATATATATTCAGGTCGAGAAAGCTGAGTATCTCCCTTTGCTTTTGCCGGTTGGGTATGCTGCTGCCGTTGATGGCACGATAGTCATGGAAGAAGGCATTGGGTGCCTCGAATTTGGTATGGCTTATCATCTCGAATACCATATCCGGCTCGCGGCGGTTAACGGGAAAGAGATTGTGGGCAAATTGCAGGAGAAAGTTCTTGTCTAATATCTGTGTCCGGCCTTTAATGTATATTTCAGCGTCGTAATTGATGAGTAAGTTCTTGTATTTTGTGGCATTTGCTATTACAAGATTCATAATGGAATCAGCCGAAGAAACGGCTTCTTTTAGCGGTTCTACGGATATGTATTCACCTCTGTACGCATTAATGGCTTCCGCCCGGTTGCTCAACAGAAGGAAAATAGTAAGCATTATTAGCAATGAATGTTTCAAACTTCTTCTTCTTAAATACAAAAATATAACAATTTATAACATTCCACTTCTTTTTGTTGGAATAAAATGATTTCAATTCAAAAGATTTTAATACTTTTGTGCTTCATAAGTATGTTATTCAACAGTATAAAAGAGTCGTGAACAAGCATCAAAAAGAAGAGGTCGACTTATCGGCCAGTTTGACAGAGGTATGGAGGGTCTTGACAGACAAAGAGCGAGACATACTCCGTAAGAACTCCAAGATACAGCGTTTCAAACGCAACGAACTTATTTACTTTGAAGGAGATGAGCCTAAAGACATGATGTGCTTATTACAAGGCAAAGTAAAGATTTTTAAAGAAGGAGTTGGTGGAAGAAGTCAGATTATCAGAATGATTAAACCCATTCAGTACTTTGGTTATCGCGCTTATTTTGCCCAGGAAAATTACTTGACGAATGCTTCTGCCTTTGAAGCATCAACGGTTTGCCTGATACCTATGACGATTGTTACCGAACTGATAGAGGCCAATATCAATCTGGCCTGGTTCTTTATCAAACAATTATCCGTCGATTTGGGCATTGCCGACGAACGAACCGTAAACCTGACTCAGAAGCATATCAGAGGTCGCCTTGCTGAGTCGCTTTTGTTTCTGAAAGACAGCTACGGGCTGGAAGAAGACGGGGCCACGCTAAGCATCTACTTAGCACGGGAAGATTTGGCGAACCTGTCGAATATGACTACTTCGAATGCAATACGCACCTTGTCGAACTTCGCCGCTGAACATATCCTTGCTTTAGATGGGCGTAAAATCAAGATTATTGATGAAGAGCGACTGAGGAAAATCAGCAAATTAGGGTAAAATCATCACTAACCGCCTTACGAATACGCACTAATCTTGAGAGCAATCCCTCCAATAAATCAAGGCGAAGCATATTGGCCCCGTCGGACTTGGCTTTTGACGGATCGGGATGCGTTTCGATAAACAATCCGTCCACTCCCACAGCAACGGCTGCCTTGGCAATGGTTTGGATTAAAGCAGGCAAACCTCCTGATACGCCCGATGCCTGATTAGGCTGCTGAAGTGAGTGGGTAGCGTCCATCACTACCGGAAAACCAAACTGCTGCATCTGAGGGATACTCCGGTAGTCAACCACTAAATCCGTATAACCGAAAGTAGTACCCCGTTCTGTTAGCATCACGTTCACATTCCCTGCATCAACCACCTTTTGTGCAACAAATTTCATAGCATCCGGAGAAAGGAACTGTCCCTTCTTGACATTCACTATTTTGCCTGTATGGGCAGCGGCTACCAACAGGTCCGTTTGTCTACAAAGGAAGGCGGGTATTTGGAGTACATCCACGTATTCGACAGCCATTGCAGCTTCGGTCGTTTCGTGTATGTCGGTTACAGTCGGAATATGAAAGGTTTCTCCTACTTTGCGTAGAATCTTTAATGCCTTTTCGTCGCCAATGCCGGTAAATGAATCCAATCGCGAGCGGTTTGCCTTCCTGTACGAGCCTTTGAAGATATAGGGGATATTTAGCCTGTGGGTGATTTCTACTATTGTTTCAGCTATCTGCATAGCCATCTCTTCCCCCTCAATTATACAAGGGCCGGCCATCAGGAAAAAGTTCTTCTTGTTTTTAAAGTCTTCAATCGTAATCATATTTAGCTATTTTTTGTGTTCAACAATGTTTCTGTACGTGCAATCTTTTCTTCCGTTGGGAGCGAGGCGTCTATCCAATGAATCTCGCTGCCCCGGCGCTCCATGCCCCGGAACCATGTCATCTGCCGCTTGGCAAACTGGTGGATGGCTATCTCAAGCTGGGAAACCATCTCTTCGAAAGAAAGCATACCTATTATGTATAATGTAAGATATTTGTACTCCAACCCATAATACATCAAGTCTTCCGGCTGCACACCGGAGTTTAAGAGGTGGCGAACTTCATCTACCATTCCCTCATCCAACCGTGCGCGCAGTCGCTTGGAAATCTTTTGCCGTCGCAGTTCACGGTCTATGGAAATGCCGATAATCAGGCTATGAAGTGGGAGATATTCATTCCTTTCGGGAGCCTCTTTCTTGTAGTACTCCTCTATCTCGATGGCACGGATGGCTCGTTGTGCCGAATCCACATCCGTTTTATTATGCAGCACCTTATATCCGGCCAGTATCTCCTCAAGCTCCTTCAAAGATTTATCTTTCAGCGATTGACGCAGCTCAGGGTTCTCAGGCACATCCAGTAGTTTATACCCTTTCAGAACGGCCTCAATATACATCCCCGTCCCTCCGCAAAGGATAGGAAGCTTCCCTTTACCATGCATAGCCTCGTAAGCCCGAAAGAAATCATG
The DNA here is from genome assembly GCA_025996775.1 of Bacteroidia bacterium. GTDB lineage: Bacteria > Bacteroidota > Bacteroidia > Bacteroidales > Tannerellaceae > DFXE01. The sequence goes on from BNTS01000040.1 coordinate 13,763, forward strand.
CTGGTATTCAAACACATTATACCGATACCCCGGCTCGCAAATATCAATCAAATGATAAGGAATAGCTTTCCCTTCAAAGGTATACTCAGACAGATCCTTTCCCGTCCCAATATCCATCCCCCGATAAACCTGTCGAGAGTCCCCACTAATAATCTCCGTATCCAGCCGTGACGCCAGCGCTGTCGCAAACGCCGTCTTCCCCGTAGCCGTAGGTCCCAAAACCGTTATCAGTTGATACCCTTCCATGAGCACCATCTTATTTCTTTACTATTGTCATGGATTTTATGATGACAGGTTTTAGAGGGCGGTCGTCTTCGTTGGTGGGGACGAGTTGGATTTTGTCTACTATCTTCTGGCCGTCTGTTACTTCGCCGAAGATGGTGTATTTGTTGTCTAAATGGGGGGCGCCACCTTCAAACATGTAGGAGTGGCGCTCTTCGGGGGTGAAGGTAATGCCTTGTTCTTTCTCCATTTTATTTAATTCCAGCTCGGTATAGAACTTGCCGGTGACGATGTAGAACTGGGTGGCTGAGGAGGCTCGTGCAGGATTGGTTTCGTCGCTGCTTCGTGCAGCGCAAAGCATACCCCGCTTATGGTAGTACTTGGGATAAATAATCTCGGCGGGGATGGTATAGTCCAAATCGCCGTCACCCAAGTGTTGTTCCAAAGGCGCGTTCTTGGAGTTTATGTCGCCTGCCTGAATCATAAACTGCTTGATAACACGATGAAACAGCAAGCTGTCATAACGATGCTCGCTTATATTCTTAAGGAAATTATCGCGATGTAAAGGAGTATCGTTAAACAGCTTGACTTTTATCTTGCCCATATTGGTATCTATCAGCACACGCGTCTCGTTTTCTTGGGCATAACTCATAGAGAAAAAGGTGAAAACCAGTATGGTTGCCAGTACAGTTAAACAAATATGTTTCATCTTCTTATCTTTTTAAAACAGTTTGTTAGGATACTCCCCTGCATCTACCAATGACTGAATCTTATCTACTACTCCCTGACGGTCTGCCGCATACGTTACACCGAACCATTTGGATGTGGTATCTAATACCTTTACACGGGCTGTTCCTTTGATTATCAGTTCGTTTACCATAAGCGGAATGAAGTATTCGCTCTTCAGGTTTCCTGCATTTGCTTTCAGGAAATCCACGAAGAAATCTTCTGAATATTGGAAGTAATCGGGCGTGAATCCCCACATATTCATCGATACAGGTGTGTTTTCATCCAGAACCACTTTCTTTCCGTTCTCGTCGACAAACAGTATTTCGCCATTGATGCGCTCGATAGCCGTGCGTTCTACAACGCCTGTCAAGTAGTCACCGGCATTGGTTTCGCAAACGCCACGGGCTACGGAGCCACTCTCGCTTAAGGTGTTACCTACGCGATAGCCTACCATGCAATAGTCGTTCTTGAGGCCATCCATCTCGGAGAGCTGCTTTCCTAAGACTTCAAAACTATGACGACCGTAGAAGTCGTCGGCATTGATTACGGCAAAAGGTTCGTGAATCACATCCTTACCCATCAGAACAGCGTGGTTGGTTCCCCAAGGTTTCTCGCGCCCTTCGGGTACGGTAAAGCTTGCAGGCAGGTTGTCCAACTCTTGAAAGACCACTTCCACAGGAATATGGTTTTCGTATTTAGAAACAATCTTTTTGCGGAAGTCTTCTTCAAAGTGTTTGCGGATAACAAATACAAGTTTGCCAAAACCACCCCGGATAGCATCATAAATAGAGTAATCCATAATAGTTTCGTCGTTGGGACCCAGTCCGTCTAACTGTTTCAATCCCCCATACCGGCTGCCCATACCGGCTGCTAAAACAAATAAAGTAGGTTTCATATCTTACACATTATATATTATAAATGCAAAGATAAGGATTTTTATTTTTCAATTCGCTGAAAAACAAAAATCGGAAGTGGTAAATATGAATCCTATTTGTTAGAATGCTATTATACGAATAAAATATTATTATACCAATTATGATAAATGTTGTCATGATTAAATATGAATTTCAATTTGAGAATGCCCGTTGCCTTTTGACAGAACTTCAATATGCGTAGCAATACGCTCTTTGAGTTCAGACAAGTGCGAAATTACGCCTATCAGTTTACCTTCATTTTGTAGATTTGATAATGCTGTTAGTGCAACATCAAGATAATCAGTATCGAGTGTGCCGAAACCTTCGTCAATAAACATAGTATCTATTTTCATATTTCGGCTTGCCATATTTGCCAAACCCAGCGCAAGCGAGAGAGATACGATAAATTTTTCACCGCCCGAAAGGTTTTGAGCAGTACGCTCGTCGCAATTTTGAAATTTGTCGATGACCGATAACTCAAAGGGATTGGTAGCATCACCAATGCGCTTGAGTATATAGCGTTCCGACATTTTTTGCAGCTGGCGGTTTGCCGGCCCTATCAAATGTTCAAAAGTCAATGCTTGTGCAAAATTGCGGTATTTTTTACCGTCTTGCGAGCCAATCAGTTCATTCAAACTTCCCCATTTTGTGCAAATTTGTTGCTGCTGTTCTTTTTCTTTTAATTTGCCACTATTTTTCTTCAAATTTTCATTGTTGGAAGTTAATGTTTGTTGGTTTGCACCGATTTTCTGCGACAATACATCTACTTGCGGTTTCTTTGCATCGTATTCTGCCTGCAAATCTTCTATAGATTTTTCGGTAAGTTTTTCTTCTTGCTTCTCGGTTAACTGTTTTTTATTTTGTTCAATAACTGCTTTTGTTTCGGCGATTTTTTGTGTCGTTTCATTTCTGTTTGTTTCGGCGAAAACTTTTATTTTTTCTTTCTGTGTAACAAGATTTTTCAGTCGATTTTCTTCATCTTCCACTTTTTTGTCGCCGAAAAGTTCTTTTCGTTCCTCGTCAAGTTTTTGTTTTTTGGCTTCGAGAGTTTGTTTTTCCTCATTTTTATCGTCAAAAAGGTTTTTATTTTGTTCGATTTTCTGCGTATTGAGTGCTATTTTGTTTTTTAATTCTGTTTCTTGTATTTTTAAATTTTCAATATCGGTATTATTCTTATTCCAAGAATCAAGGCATTTTTTTAAGTCTTCGATTGTTGTAACGCCATATTCGGAAAATGTTTTTTGAAGTGAAGAATTAGCATTCTCAAATTGAGTTTTTGTTTCCGATTGAACCTTTTCTGCTGTTTCTTTTGCTGTTTCAGCGAGCAATTTTGCTTTTTCTGCTTCGATTTTTACAGTTTCAGCCGTTTTTTCTTGTTTTAGCAAAAGTGGAATATCTGTATCTTGTAATTGTTTGATTGAGCCTTCTATTTTTCCGGCATCAGTAATAAGTTTATTAAGATTTTGATATTGAGCTAATTTTGATTTTTGTAAGTTTTCTAATTTTGAAATACAATCATTTGTTTCATCATAATCCACGATGGAAATTTCGAGAAGAATTTGTTCATTTTTTTTGCGTCTTACAGCCACATTTCCTTCTGATGTGGTTTTATTGGTAGTAGCGTTGTCTATATTGGTTTTTGCCTCAATCAGTAATTTTTCATTGTTGAGAATCAAATTATTTGTTTCATCAAATTGTTTATTCAAAGCGTTGAGTTTTTCATGTATTTCTCCGACTTGCGGAATATTCCCTTTGGCATAAGGGTGTTCGGTTGCACCACACAAAGGACATTCTTTGCCGTCTTCGAGCAGTTTCCGCTGTTCATTCAAATCTTGCACCGTCTGTGCCAAATTTATAATTGTTTGTTGTGACTCAATCTTATCTTTAAGGTGCTGAACTGTTATCTTGTCTGTCGAAATTTTTGAAAGTAACTCCTTTTGTTTTTCTGAATTTTCACTAATCGTTTTTTGAAAGCTTTTGATTTTATTTTTTTCGTCAATAATATTATTAAAATTATCAATCAATGACTTAATATTCAATTCTTCTTTTGTGAGAGTTTCTTTTTTGTTTTGCAAATCTGATAATTTTTCTCCTTCAAGTGTTTTGATGAACAACTTCTTTTGAGTTTCAAGTTCTACTGATTTTTGTTCTAACAATGTATATTTGCTTTCAAAATCACTATTTACTTGCTGCAAAACAAGTATTTTATCTTTTAAATCCTTTTCTGCTTTTTCAGCTTTTTGTTTTTTGGCAAGTAAATCTTCCTGTAAATCCTGCACTTGCTTGTTTTGATTTTCTATAGCCGCATAATTTCCAACCAATGATTCATATTTGGTGTGGGCTGTTTTCCAATCATTTTTTTGTATTAAATCGAGTAGTAATTTTTCTAAATCTTCCTGCTGTTTCTTAATCTTTATGGATAAATCAATTTTCTCGGTTTCAATAGTTTTAATGGTTTCAACCAGTGGCTTAATGGCTTTTTCTTTTTCTGTAATTTTCGTATCCAATTCGCGGACTTTTATCAAAACAGGATCCGCTTTTTCCTGTTCTTCTTTTGCTATTTTTAACTCATATTCAGCAATTTGTAAAGTGTTTTTTGCTTCCACTTCTTTTGCTTCAAGTTCGGGAAGTTTTGCGGTGGAATCTGTGATTTGTTGTTGCAATGCTGACAATGCTTTTAGCCATTGTTGTGCCTTGTATATCGTTTGTAATTCGTTATCTATATGATTTTTATTTTTTTCTGATTCTGCAATCTCATTTTGTAGCACAGCAATTTCGTCTTCTGAAAGAATTTTAATTGCGCCTATTTCAAAGAGAATTTTATCTAATTTTTCCTTTTCACTTTTGTTGCGTTCAAACACTTTTTTTGATATTTCGCCGTAGATTTCTGTTCCGGTAATCTGTTCCAACAGTTCACCTTTTTCGTTTTTGTCGGCTTGCAAGAAAGCGGCAAAACTACCCTGTGCCAACATAACTACTTTGGTAAATTGCTCAAACTTAAGCCCTAAAATTTCAATTATTTTACTGTCGCAACTGCGTACTTGGTCTGCAATAATTTTATTTTCACAGTCTGCAATTTGCCTGTTGACCGGTTTGAGATTTCCTGTACGCGTTTTTTCTTGTTTCCACGAAGATTTCCATTGTTTTTTGTTTACTTCAAAGACAATTTCAGAATAACAATCGGTGGTACCACGAGTCATTACATCGTTACTCTGACCGGTTATTTCTACTCTTGGCGTTTTGCCATATAACGCCAATGAAATAGCATCAAGAATAGAACTCTTCCCGGAGCCTGTTTTTCCAGTGATAGCAAAAAGTCCATTATCCGTAAATTGCGGTTCGGTAAAGTCAATCGCCCATTCGCCAGCCAGCGAATTGATATTTTTGAATTTGACAGTTAGTATCTTCATAAAGCTTTAGTTTTCAAAATTAAACTCCAAAACAATCTCGTTGTAAGAATTTCTCAATTCTTCCTTTTGTTCGTTAGAAATATTATTCTTTTCCAACAATTTATCAAACACTTCAAACCAGTCAAGTTCGTCGAGCGATTGTGCGCTGTCATCTTTCGTCAACACTTCACTTAAATATTGTTTATTTTGAAGTTTGAGTATTTCGATTTTCGTATTGGCTGTTTGTTCGTTTGCCCAAATCGTGAAGTCAGGAAAGAGTTCTTTACCTTCATAAACTATTTCTATCCAAACCGAACGGTCGAGTTTTTTTAGTTCTGTCAAATAGTTGTCAATAACCGACTTGTCGCCCCTGATGGATTTTAAGTGCTGAAAAACAGGAATTTCCAATGTCTTAATTTCGGGTTTCTTTTGCTTAAAATCGACAAGATAAACTTGTTTTTGTTGTTCTGCTTCGCCAAAGCCCATGGGAATAGGCGAACCGGAATATCGAATAGTTTCAGTGATAACAGATGGAATATGATAATGCCCAAGTGCAACATAATCAAATGATTTTGGAAATATTTCGCTGCTAATACATTCTATATTGCCAATATAGGTTTCGCGAACACCATCGTCGGTAATGGTTTTTCCACCAACAACAGACAAATGTCCGGTAGCTATTATCGGAATGTTGGTATCAATTTCTTTGCGCTTGGTTTCAGCCAATTCCGCAATAGTGGCGTAATGTTTTTTAATGCTCTCTGATATTCGTTTGGAACGGTCGGAGTAGGTTTCCGTTTCGGCAAATCGAACAATATCTCTTTCTCGCAAGAATGGCACTGCACAAACAACTGCGATAGGATTGCCTTTGTTATCTTTTATAGCAATGACTTCATCTTCAATATTTTCACTTACATTGCCAATAACACACACATTGAGAGCTGACAAAATTTCTTTTGGGGCATTGAGAAAACTTGGAGAATCGTGGTTTCCGCCGATAACTATTACATTCTGACAACCTGAATTTCGTACTTTAAGCAAAAAGTCGTAGTACATTTTCTGCGAGCCACTACCGGGCGAAGACGTGTCAAAAATATCACCGGCAACCAGCAAAACATTAACTGAATGTTCTTGGATAGTTATTAACAACCAATCCAAAAACGCAGTATGTTCTTCTATGCGCTCTTTTTTTGAATAAAGCATTCGTCCTAAATGCCAGTCAGAAGTATGTAATAATTTCATAATATCTCTTTCAGTGTTTCCTCCAGCCGATCGATATCTTTGTCTGTCGTATCCCACGATGTCACGAATCGAACCTCACTGATGGCCTCGTTCCAGTAATAAAAGAAATACTTTTCAGACAGCTTCTTTGCTGCTTCTTCAGGCAAGGTGAAAAAGAGTTGGTTGGATTCAGGTTTTTGCGTAAGGCGGACGTCGGGAAACCGGCCAAGTATCTCCACCAGTCTGGCAGCTTTGCTATTGGCCTGACGTGCATTATTCAGCCAAAGATCATTCTCTAAATAAGGGATATACTGGGCAGAAAGATAGCGCATTTTTGAAGCCAACTGAGCCGACTGCTTGCGAAGATAGGGCAGGTTTTCACTAATCTCAGGGCGGAACGAGATAACCGCCTCGCCCAACATCATTCCATTCTTGGTTCCTCCAAAGCTTAGAATATCAGCGCCCGCATCAACTGTTAGCTCCTTCATCGTGCAATTGAGGTAAGCACAAGCATTAGCCAGCCGGGCGCCGTCGATATGCAGATACATGCCGTGGCTGTGAAGCAAGTCGGCAATAGCTCGTGTCTCCTTAATCGTGTACACCGTTCCCAACTCGGAAACCTGAGAGATATACACCGCTTTGGGCTGCGGATGATGGCATACGCCGAAGTTATGGAGGTGTGGACGAATCAATTCGGGCGTCAGTTTACCGTCGGCCGTAGGGATAGCAGTCACTGTACAGCCTGTGAAACGAGCAGGCGCTCCACATTCATCCACATAAATGTGCGCCGTCTCCGTACATATAATACTATTAAACGAGCGAGTCACCGCCTGAAGCGCCACCGAATTGGCACCCGTCCCGTTAAACACAAAGAAAGGCTCTGCCTTCTCGCCAAACACTTCCTTCAGCCGGGCCGTAGCCGCCTGCGTCCAAGGATCGTCCCCATAACCAACTGAATGATCTCTATTCACCTGAACCACAGCATCCATCACTAATGGATGCACGCCGGAATTATTATCACTTGCAAAACTTCTCATACCCGTAAAATCTATTATTAGTTATCCCGCAAAAATACACCTTTTTAAGAAACCATGGCTTCTCCAGAGGCAATTTGTATGGCGTCGATACATTTTTGTTTACCCATGCCCATTTCTTTTTGCAGAATATATATAGTTATTGGCGGAAATATATTATCTTTGTAGCATTCGACAGTTGTCGAACAACTGTTTGACAACTGTCAATCAGGTGTTCGATATCCGTCAGACAGTTGTTTGACAGGTGTCGGACACAATAAACGCTTATTACCTTGTAGAAAAAAACAAGGGATGTATGAAAAAAAATTCAGTAATAACTTAAAAATGTTGCCATGTCAGCCATTTACAATTTGTTTAAGAATCCCAACCCCAAAACGGGTGACGATAAGAAAAACGACAGAATCCATGCTCGTTTAGTCAATCAAAATATTATTCGGATAGAGCATTTGGTAGAATTGGTCTCCAATTTCACCTCCTTCTCTTCCGGTGATGTGAAAGGAGTGTTAGCCGCGCTTCGTCAAGTGATGGTCATCACCTTAAAAAGTGGAGGTATCGTTGAGTTAGAAGGCTTAGGAACCTTTAGTATTTCCTTGAAAAGCATATCGGCCACAACAGAAAAAGAGGTCACCCCCTCCAAAGTGCGTTTCAAAAAGTTAGTGTTCCGTTGCGCCAAAGACCTAAGAAAGGAATTTCGCGGGATGAACTTCGAGCGCGCCGACGAAGCCAGCCGCTTAGACACTTATCCCGCCGAAACACGGAAAGCCAATATCCTCCAGTACATTGAAAAGCATAACGCCATCTCCAGCGCCCAATGCCAAAACGAAAACAAATGCACCAAATACCTCGCCCTCAAAGACCTGAAATCCTTGTATGAGGAAGGCAAAATCATCCGCTTAGGCACCCGGCACAACGCCCAGTACGCTCTGCCGGCAGATGAATAAAATGATGGCAGAAAAAAAATATGGTCATTTTTTTATTTGGCGATATGAAATTTTGCCTACATTTGCAAAAACTAACCCCTCGTTAAGATAGAGTTAGTTTGATTTTGTAGTATTTACAGTCTAATCTCTGAGCTGAAAACGACCTATTTGATGCACACGGAGAAAAAGGCAATGTGAATACATCCCCGGTATAGGGGTGTGTTCCTTTGGCTTTATCTTGTAGTGTGCGGGTTCTTGGTCGTACCTCAGTTCTGCAAAATAAGCGAGGGTTCGCACCTTTTTTTATTTATAGAGCAGTTGTAACAAATAACAAATTGAATAACAATATGTAGAAACAAAAAAATAACGTATAATGCTTCGTCAGCATTTTCTCGGAACTGAAAATCGACCAATGAATAAGTACGCAGAGAAAAGCAAAAGGCGAATGCACCCCTTTACAATGAGGTGTATTTTCTTTTTCTATCCTGTAAGTTGGTTTTTCAACCATTTGGGAGAGAAAAGAGAATATACCTTTTTGTTTCTATACACTAACAAGATAGATAATGCATAAATATTTAAATTTAGTGTTGATTATGAATAAACTATATCTTTTATTTATGGCTACCACTACGGTAGTGCTTTTAACAGGTTGTAATGGTACCCTTGAAGTAAATACTGAATTACTTCAAACAAAGATTCACGAGCCGTCTACAATCAAGTACGAAGGTTTGCGGGCGACAACAGTATTATATCTCGACCATTCTACTTGCGTGATTGATGCTCGGCAGAAATCGGATGTGTTTAAAGGTTTGCTTGGACAACTCGGATTATATACTGATACCTTGTATCTTATTAAAGGCAATGATTTTGAGCAAATTCCTAATTCGGATAAATCTCCAACGAGCACCGATGTTTATAATATTATTTATGGTATTAGGGACGATATTCCATTTGCTGATATAGGACAAGCGGTAAAAAATATATGTGCAGGTAATTCGCAGGCTATTCTCATAACCGATTGCGAATATTTTGACAAAAACGGAAAAAATCAAGATGGCTTTCCTTATCTGACAGGTGCCTTCAAAGACTGGATTAAAAGGGGGCATACCATTTATACAGTTGTAGAGCCGTATACCTGAGTAGAACTACTATGAACAGAAGACCTACGACAAAGATATTCCACTTGGTCTTGCTGCTGAAATAAATGTACCAAATATACGGTTTTTTGAATTTATTTTCATATCTTTGTTTGACAAAAGCAAAAATTACGATGAAAGACCGAATTGAAATTGTACAGGGTGATATCACTAAGATGGTGGTGGATGCTATTGTAAATGCTGCCAATAGCTCTTTGTTAGGCGGCGGAGGTGTGGACGGTGCCATTCACCGCGTCGGCGGATCTGCCATATTGGATGATTGCATGAAAATTAGAGCCAAACAAGGCGGTTGCAAAACCGGAGAAGCGGTAATAACCAGAGCCGAAATTGTACACTGCAAAAATACGCAATTCCATAAAATTCATACAACTTTATATTATATTAATTATCAATATATTAAATTGATTTGAAAACTTTTATATTTCATGCAATTTCAATACCTTTTCAAATTTGCGGACAAAATGCGGACAAAAAAATTGGCGAAACAAATTAAAAGACATACCTTTGTTGCAGCTAAATTTAAAGGTTATGTCAAAATTCAGTTACAATATCTCTTCATTAACCGACCAAAATGGGGAATCTCAAATAATGATTCGTATTTATGTGTCGCGCGACCAACGTTTTCGCATTAAATCCGGTATTCGTGTTGATAGCAAGCGGTGGGGAAAGAAAAATGAAATCAATATTCCTTTAACCGATTCGCCGGAGAGGGAAGAACTCTTGGAAAAGCGAGCCAAATTAAAAACTCTGACCGAATATCTGGAAGATGCTATTCTGAACATGACTAATCGTGAATTGATTACCAAAGAATGGGTAGAAAAACGTGTCGATTTATTCCACAAGCCTGTCCGTAAAAAGAAAGAAAAAGAAACTGCGCCACCCGAAACATTTTTTACCCTGTTCAACGAATACTTGAATACGCATAAGCTATCGGAAGTCCGCCGAAAGAACTTCCGAGTGTTATACCGCACACTTCAACGGTATGAATTGTACAAACGGATTACAGGCAGTAGAAAATTTGAACTGACATTCGATTACCTTACGCCTGATACTCTTTCTGATATAGAAGGCTTTATATCAAACGAACCTGCCATGTTCGAGAAATACCCCGAAATATATGAAGCTATCCCATATGCCACACGGCAAAGCGTTAAGACACCGCCCAAGCGGAAGCCAAAAGCCGGAACGGAACCGGGTAAGCGGACAACAGGCGAGCCGGGCGAACGTGGATTAAATACAATTTGCGATTTAATGACAAAATTCCGCACGATGGTCATTTGGGCTTTCGACAGCGGTCATGCAAAAACGAATCCGTTTAAGCGTTATTCGGTCGGCGAATGTGTTTACGGCACGCCGTTTTATATTACCAATGAAGAACGCACCAGACTGTATGAAGCGGATTTATCCCATAATAAACAGTTGGAAACCCAACGCGATATTTTTGTTTTTCAGTGTTTAATCGGTTGCAGAGTCAGCGATTTGTATAAAATGACTTACCGGAGCATCATTGACGGAGCTATTGAATATATTCCGCGTAAAACGAAGGAAGACAGGGCAATAACCGTTCGCGTTCCATTGAGTAAAACGGCAAAGGAAATTATTGACCGTTATTGTGACTATGAGCGGGATGTGTTGTTTCCACTAATTGTGGAACAGAAATATAATCAGTACATTAAGCAGGCGATGAAGGAAGCCGGCATTAACCGAATGGTTACTATTATTGACCAGAAGACGCGGCTTGAGGTTCAGAAACCAATCTGGGAAGTCGCATCTTCGCACATGGCACGCCGGACATTTATCGGAAATATCTATAAAAAAGTAAAAGATCCCAATCTGGTCGGCGCATTGAGCGGACATAAGGAAGGGAGCAAGGCATTTGTTCGGTACAGAACCATTGATGATGAGATGAAGAAAGAGTTAATAAATCTGCTGGATTAAACAAATGAAAAACGGACAATAATATGAATGATAGTTTTAAAATTCCATCTGATATTTTTGACACAGATTTACTATGTTTTTTGAATCCGAATAGCTTTGAGGATGCTTTGACAATAGAAAAAGTCAAGTTATTACATAAAATATGCATCTGTAAAATCAGTAGCTTTGGAACCCAGATATATATTGAAGACGTGAACTTTACAGAAGACGAATACAATATAATTATCTCAAATGATTGGCAAAATAGTATAAATGTTGAAGTTAAGGCTCGTTGCTGTGATATTCTAAAGAAAAGAGAAAAAGATAAAAGAGCTATAATAATTAAAGCGTCAGATGCTTATCTTGAGGTTTTTCGTTTAACAGAAGGCATGGATTATTTGGAAAGAGCTGCTTCTATTCGAAGTTTTAAACAAGTTAATAATGATGATTTTCTTAAAGTTGCTTTAAACGAAATATCCACCAAAACCTTAAAATATCCATTTTGGTTGTCGAACATTGTGAAAGTATTATTGAAATCTTATTCTATTGAAAAACTCTCAAGCTTAAAAGTTGAAATAGAAAAATGTGTCCAAAAGAAGAGAGAATCAAAAGAATATAGTAAAGAACGGGATTATATTGATATTCTTTATTTGTTTAATAGCATTGCTAAACAAGAACAGCATAAATTGAAAGCTTTAAGTTTTGAAACAGAAGCTGATGAAACATGGAATAATCAAGAAGAAAATACATTTTATCCTAATTTACCTGACTTATATCGCAATGCATATCAAGAAATAAATAAGATAAATTCAATTGAGCCTGATATACATAAAAGAATTAGAGAGAAACTGGTTAGTGCAAATAAATATTTTATAGAAATTCTTTCTAAAGCTGGCATTTCATATAAAATGCCATTCTTAGAAGAAGAAAAAAGGAAGATTGAAAAATGGATTGCGGATGAAAAATGGGAATCCTCTTTAGATTTTATCGCTTTACTTTGTAACATACCGTTTGCGTCCAAAGAAAATATTGAGCAATATATGAATATTTCCCGTAAAGGCAGTGTATTATCTTCGATGATGGGAACTAATCGATTGGATGATAAAGGAAATACAATAGGGCTTGATAATCCTGAAAATTCTCTACGAACAGAAGCTCATATTTATTATCGGCAAAAAATTCTATATACACTTTGGACATGCCTAGATAAAGCTGCAAACATAAAACTTCTTATAGAAGAAGATATGCTATTTTATATAATGAGAAACAAAATGCCTTATTTCTTACAGAATGAAGATAAGCTTATTTTTTGGGTGAAAGGTTTAATATCTGGATTTAATAAGGATTTTATGACTGCTTCTCATATTCTTATCCCTCAAATAGAATGGGCACTAAGAAATATTGCAGAAACTTATCATGGTAGCTTAGTTAAATTGGAAGAAGAAAGACAGGAAGAAGCTACATTGGGAACTATATTAAAGCAACTAGGTAACGTTATGCATGAAGAGATTAGGTTTGAGATAGAATCTTTTCTTCAAAGTGGAATTGACGTAAATTTTAGAAATAAGCTTTCTCATGGTTTATTATCTTCATTTGAGGTAATGCAAAATGGTATTTTCTTATGGTGGCTCTGTATGAAACTATTTTTTGATATTGACAGGTTAGTAATAGATAGACGATAATACGAAGAAAGAAAGAATTAATTAACATGTTGGAATAATTGCGTACTTTTGTGCTAAATTTCAGAAAAATATGATTTCAGACGAACAGGTAAGAGAATTGCTCAATGACATCGAGAATGCTCGTGTAGAACGGACTATATCAACAGATGATACGGACAAGTTTGCAAAAGCGGTATGTGCCTTTGCAAACGATTTACCCAACACGAGAGAGCCCGGATATTTGATGATTGGGGCATTCGACGACGGAAGGCTCAACGGCTTAAAAGTTACCGACAGATTATTGCGAAATCTTGCAGGATTACGTGCCGACGGAAACATTCAACCTAAACCGGCCTTAATGGTTTGGAAAGCCTCTTTTCCCGATGGGGATATTGCTGTTGTAGAGGTACAACCAAGTAAAATCACGCCGGTTAAATACAAGGGGGTTACATACGTCCGTATTGGTGCGCGAAAAGCGGAAGCCAACGAAGAAGAAGAACGAATCCTCCGCGAGAAGAGCGAAGTAAAATCTCCGACATTTGATACAACACCCTGTTTGCACAGTACGATTGATGATTTGGACTTGGATTTGTTCAAAAAGGAATATTTGCCTAAATTTGTGAATGTTGAAGTATTAGCAGGTGAAAAACGGGATATTAAACAACAATTGGCATCATTAAAACTTTTTGATACGACACAGGATTGCCCGACTGTTGCCGGTATCTTACTGATAGGCAAAGACCCTGCTCACATTCTTTTTGGAGCATATATCCAATATGTAGAGTTTGCAGGGAAGAAAATAACATCCAAAATATTGAATGAAAGGCAGTTTTCAGGGAATCTTATCACTTTGTTGAAAGAAATAGATTATTTCATCAAATACACTATCCAGAAACAGCGTCCGGTATTCGTCACCGTTTTACGGGAAGAAATGAAAATTAATTATCCGTATGAGGCGATAAGAGAGTTGGCGATGAACCTCATCATGCACCGTAATTATCAGACGAATGCCCCTGCAAAATTCTATGAATATTCCGACCGTATTGAAATGGACAATCCGGGTGGTCTATATGGCAAGGTACAGCCTGAAAATTTCCCCAATGTAAATGATTACCGTAATCCGGTCATTGCTGAAGCAATGAAAGTATTTGGTTATGTAAATCGGTTTAATCGGGGAGTAAACATGGTACAGGATATTCTTGAAGAAAACAAGAATGGTCGGGCTATCTTCGATTTTAAAGATATATCTACCTTTAAGGTTACAGTAATGAATGCGGATTTGGAAGCAGTAAAAGTAATGGAGGATGGTGCAGAAGTGGTGCAGAGAAGTGGTGCAGAAACGGTGCAGAAAGGTGGTGCAGAAACGATAACGATACAGGAGCAAAATATATTGGCTCTTATTAGAAATGAAAATACAATTTCAAGAAAGAGTATAGCTAAACAGTTAGGAATAGGAACTACCACTGTTTACCGACATATTGAATCTCTTAAAGAAAAGGGTATTCTTGAACGCATCGGTAGCGATAGAGGTGGTTACTGGAAGATAAATCAATAACTTATGGATTTCAACAAGATTTCGGAACACACTATCTTGCATATAGTTACTGCACTTGCTATACTGATTACAGCATCTGTTGTCCGCTATGTTTGTATTCAAAGCGGTTGCGATACCGGAACAGCAAACCTTGTATTTATCATTGTTTTAGGAATTGAAGCCATTTTGTATCTGATACTGATGAAAGCTGTTATTTTTCAGATTGAAAAATTGATTGCTCGGCGTAAAGATAGAAACGAAGCGAAAAAAATAGGTATAGAAAATAATGAAACATCTTCCGGAGAAAGCATTCACGACCGGATTGTAAGAGAACGGTTTGAAGAATCAATAGCCATATTTCAGGAATACACTCAAAAATCTTTCGGGAAGTACATTACAGCCGATGAAATAAAAAAACTAAATGACTATGTAGAACTATTCGCCCAAGAACAGTCTTTTGAAAATATTGTTCCGGTACAAGTGCCGCCACGCCAAATAAGTAATAACGACCTGTATCATTTTGGATGGAATCTGTGGAATCATTTTAAAAATCACCTGCAAGACCAACGGCAGGAATGTGTTGTCGCATGGTTAAAAATTGTGTTCTCAAATCTTAGCGATGTCGAATTATCAACTGTCAAAGGGAAACTAACAATTTACGATACAAAAGGAAAAATTTCCATACAAAAAAGTATTCCCGACTATCTCCGGTTCCTGAAAGAGTAAGCTTGTTTTTCCCTTAATATACTACCTCACTTTGTTCCAAAGTGAGTTTTTTTGTGTCCTTACCACTGAACTTTGGAGATGACATAGAGATTTTGTCATTCCTACTCTATCCTGCAATTTCATACAATTATTTGAAATAAAATCAATTAACAATTCATCTTTTCAGAGATAAGAAAGAGATAACCTGCCATCTTTTGCATTTTTTCATCTCCGGCAAATCTCTTTTTTCCTTTGCCCATAATCGCACATAGAGAGTGCGGTAAAGATTTTGTCGAATTAAAATTTCAAATTTTATGAATGTAAAAGATTTTATGGTACTTGGCGGGAACCTGTCCATTTCCGTCAAATTGGACGAACTCCGGCAATGGCATGACGAACTGGTCGCATCACCCGGAGCGAAGAATCCAAACGAGAAACCTCTGGTTCAAGAGGAGTTATTGACACGTAAAGAGGTGTTGAAAATCTTAGGGATTGACGCCTCTACATTATGGCGTTGGGCTAAATCCGGATATTTGGTTCCTATCAATTTTGGGGGACAGAAAAGGTATAAGGCTTCCGATATTCGCAACCTTGCCGAAGGGAAGCGGAAAGTTTAACGATGAGAAGTTATTATGTGAATGGGGTAAGCAATCGCTCATATATTCAGCGGAGCAAGGGTATGTTAATGTCATACATTAACCCTTGCTTTCCCTGAAGTGAAAGGGCAATTGCTCCCGTTGGTCGGCAATTGAATGGAAGAAGCAGATAACAATAAGTGCAAAGGTGGACGCCCCATGAAGGGCATCACCCAGCGGAAGCAGCGGATCGTCAGCATCCGTTTTTCCGAGGTGGAGTACTACGCCCTCA
>BNTS01000041.1 GCA_025996775.1 Bacteroidia bacterium
TGGCTCTTGCTTCGGCAAAATCAAAATAACCCGAAACAATGTTATTCAGCACTTTCAACTCTTTGTCATTCAAATAATTTTTCGCAATTTCCGTATCTTTTTTTGTTACCTGCTCGCCTTTGAAATTTGTAAGCCCCATAAACTCTTTTTCTGCATCGGCACGACTGTAAATGACTTCCGGAGCCGTATTGCCGTGCGCTGCATAATGCAGTTTGTTTTGTACGATTTTGAAAAACATAAGTGTTTCTTCTGCTTTCGGGTCGTAGTCAATACTTAGTGCGTACAAATCAAGCACTTGACGATAAATCAATTTTTCGCTGCTGCGAATATCTCTAATTCTGTCGAGCAACTCTCGCCAATAGCCGCCACCACCGAGATTTTTCAATCGCTCATCGTCCATCGTAAAACCTTTTACAATGTATTCTTTCAGTCGCAAAGTTGCCCACTGACGAAATTTCGTGGCTATTTTGGAATTGATACGGTAACCAAGCGAAATTATCATATCAAGGTTGTAATATTTTACCTCTTTTGTCTGCGTTTTTCCTTCAATAGCACCGTGTTCAGTGGTATGTAAGAAATTCTTACTAACCACATTTTCTTCCAATTCACCACTTGCCAAAATATTTTTTATGTGCATAGTAATATTCGGGCGAGAAGTTTGAAAAAGTTCTGCCAAATGTGCCTGCGTGAGCCACGCCGTTTCGCTTTCAAAACGCACATCTACCGAAATTTTATCATCTTCGGTTTTGAAAATGATAAAATGATTGGGCTTTTGCGGTAGTTTATTGGGGGCTATGTTTTGAGATTCGGACATAATTATTTTTTTCAACTATTTAAACGATAAAATTACTCTTTTAGCCTCTTCTGATTTTGCAATCCTGAATAAAAATCAGTAATAATATGCTTATAGTATTCAGGAACTTTAGTAGTGTTCAAAATTAAATCAACTAATTGCATAATGTATGTATTTGACATTTCATTAAATTTTCTTCTATGCTCTTTATACTCTTCTGCATTAATTAAAAAACGAGAGAAAAAACAACTTCCAATGATTAAAAATTCAGCGCAAACACAATTTCCGTTAATAATCGGGGTTGGTATTCCGTTATTCTGTTGTAGCCATTCTTGGATTTTTTTCTGTTTATCTATTTCCTCAATGCCTAATTCTTGTCCATATTGATACAATTCTTGATTTAAAGACAAGCCATATTGTAATGCGTCTTCCGTATATTTTTTGAACAACAGAAAAAAATGCCCTTGTTGTAATAGATTTGGTATTAGTTGCTTATGCTCTATTTCCGACACCTTTAATCCCCAATAAAATAATTTTGTTGCAAAAAATTGTTCATTAGGATAGAAATAAGTTAATAACTCATACATTTCTTTGTTTGTATGTACAGTTTCTCTTGCTTCCCACTCAACGCAATTGTTTTCTTCCATCTTAATTTTTGGATTATATATATAATCAAGAATATAGTCCCATTCATCATTCGTGATATGCTCATTATTTAGTAAGAATTTTCTTGCGTAAGCAATGGCGAGGTGTAGGTAAGAATTATAATTTCCATTCGGGTCTTGCGGTCTTTTCATTGTGGTTATTATCTCTCTTTTTACAATTTCGTCAGAACAACCATTATTAATTAGTTGCGTTAAAAGCGCGGCATACATAAAGTAATCTCGTTTATCTGCCCAATTTTTTAATACTTCTGTTGCATTTGTAGAACTGTTTTTGTTTATTTGTTCTGATACTTCTACAAATTCAAATAATGCTTTTGAACGCTTTTTTAATCTCTCTGATTTGATATTATCAGGATATGAGCGAATTAATTTGTTGAATTTATTGGAAACCGATTTATCTTGAATATTGCGAGAAGAATTTGATAATTGAAGAAGAACATTAAAAAACTGTTCTTCGGGTATGGTGGCTAATGTAGTGAGTAAATAATTATCGTTTTGCGCAATATCAGAATCGTCTGTGATATTTGCTGCAAACCTTGATAAATCAGTATTGAAACTATTGAAATAAACAATAGTCAGAAGTGAAATATCCCGAACCATTTTATTGCCAAACTGTTCCTTAATCATTATATCGCCTGCCTGTACAAAATAATAGGAAGACAGTTGCGCAATTTTTTCCAGATAATTCGCAATTACAATATTTGCTAATACTCCGATTTGGGTTTGCTTATTTGCTGCTTCGTGTATAGCGTTAATAATATTGTAATCAACAGATTCTACATCACGCTCTTTGGTTAATACATTATATTGTATTCGTTTTATAATTAGATTATTACCAAGTTCTGAAAGGTTTAATTTTTGCCAGATTAACGACTGAAAATTGAAATTATTTTCAATAGTGTCGGAAAAATAAGGACAACACAAATCGTCTAAATCATTTATTTGTGGCAAATCAAAATGTATGATTTTGTTTGTATCATCAATCTGCAAATTTATTTTTGCTGATAATTCTCTTTCTGATATTTTGTTTGCAAACGGCGAATCTTTAATACATTTATAACTTGCCGTTAGTGCCGAAAGCATTGTTAGGGTTATTTCACCTATAATTGCTTTTTCAAAATGATTCAGATTTTCAGATTGTTCTATAAATCCTTTACTTTTCAAATATGCTACTGCTTTTGCAAAATAATCTACCATATTTGCAAAGGCAGTTTTTAAATAGTTAATATTTATTCTGTGGGCAGTGCTGTCCAAAAATAAATGTATATCATTATAGATTTTTAGACAATTTACCCATAACAATACAGAAATTGAAATCAAGTCAAAAAGAATGGCTGTTTTATCCGTATTATCATTTTCAATAATTGCATTAAGGATAGTTTCAATATCAGAAGAACTTTGATTTGCCACATTTGCCACTAACATAGTGTGAAAATCTCTATTCATTGGGGCAATAGAAAGAGAAAGCCATATTGACTGTATTTTCATATACCTGATTAAAATGTCGGCATCCGAATAATTAGACAACCAATTAGCAAAATCTTTAACAGTCTGTTCATTACCTAATACAGCAATAGGCAACAATTCCAAATATAACTGCAATGCTACATCTATTTCTTTATCAGAATTAGCAATATCTTTGTTTGCAAGAAGTACAAACAAATTTATAATACGCTCATC
The DNA here is from genome assembly GCA_025996775.1 of Bacteroidia bacterium. Taxonomy (GTDB): domain Bacteria; phylum Bacteroidota; class Bacteroidia; order Bacteroidales; family Tannerellaceae; genus DFXE01. Next base: position 3,139 of record BNTS01000041.1, read on the forward strand.
TTTACATAGAATATAACTTTGCCAACATAAAAAAACAAATTTGTTGTAAATGGTCTTTTTTTCTATTTTTGAATTTAACAGTAAATCTTTGGCTACATTCAATAAAGAATAAATATCATTTATAGTTCCAAAGTTAATATTCCCTTCTATTGCGTAAATACAATAATCCAATAATTGCTTTATGTAGGTTTCATTATTTTCTTGTGGTAAAGTGGAAAAATCACTATTAACTAAATGGTATGAAAGTTTTTCCACCCAGAAAATATCATACGGATTTTTTTTCAATATATATCCCCAATATAATGCCCAAAATATATGTCCCAACTTATGATTGGATATTTGCAACTCACTCTCATTTTGTTGCATTGTAAAAAATGTATCTCTTAACGGTCGGTTTGTATTTTCGACTAATAAATTCTTGAAAGTTTCGGTTATGTCTTTTATGTGGTTTTTTAATCTAAAATTGTTATATTCTTCACCAAGAAACTGTTTTAAAATATTTTTGCAGCAGTTATCGTTTTGTAAGATATTATCTGCTCTTTCTATATCTACAGTAACTTGTGTAATAGAGACTAAATATAAAAAATTCAATAAATATTTGTTTTTACCTTTCAACTCTTCTAAAATCCAAGTTTGATTTTTGGCATATCCATTGCAAACATAACGAGCATAGGCAAATTCAGCACACGATTTATCAACCTCACAACAAGCAACTAATTTTTCTTTTTCTTCTTCTGAAAATGGTAAAACTCGTAATTGTATGAAATTATCTATAAATTTTGAATTGGATTTGTCTTGAATTAAAAAAGTGCTTAATTTCTCATTATTATTTTGAGATTCAATTATTATCCATATTTCTTTACCACGAATTTTATCTTCGCTTATATTGTTTTTCCAATATTGTTTTATGACACTTCTTGTTACATAATCCAATCTGTTAAAGTTATCAATTATGAAAAATCGAGGAAATTCCTTGCTTATCAAATTTTCTACAATATCGGATATAAAATTGTCAAATTTATTTTTATGTGTAGATTTATTTTCTTTCGCTTGTACATCTTTGCAAACTTCGTTTAATTGCTGTATAAATTTTCTCATTGCGTCTGCATCGGATTGTAATACACTTTTTTCATTCAAATATTTGCTTAATACAGATATTGTTGTCAATGCGACAAAGAGAGCAATAAAGGTCAAATTAAAAAAAGAAGATAATGATATGCTTTGAAAGACTGCTATTATAAATTGAATAATAAAAGTCAATGCAGTAGAGAGTAGGAGTTGCAACCACGAAGAAAAAAGCATATATTTAAAACCCTCGCCTGAACATATTTTGTTTTTTATGGCACTTCGTACAAAATCTTTCACTCCAATTTCATACGCAATGGAAGGCAAATTATAAGTGTCTTTCGAATAATTATTTATGTTGAAAAAATGAAAATGTGAATACAATGCCTTTTTGCTCTCGTATAGTTTTTGTGAAAACCAAGACATACCATCCTCCTCAAACATTTCAACAGTAATAAGTTTACTTTGCCGAGTTGATTTAATATGGTCGCTTACTAATTTTGAAATCACATCTTCAACCGAACTGTTTTTGCTATTACCGTCAATCGTTCTTTGTGTCAATTTTTCGGTAGTGCCATTGGAATTAATTTTTAATCCGTGCCGATTAAAATAACGATTTTTTTCCTTGAAAATATCAAGTTCGTCTTTGCTTATAAAATTTTCGTGTTTCATATTATTTGTTTATATTTTTTTGCAATTTTCAACGCTTCCCCCGCCAACTCTTTTCCTCCACCGATTTCACATTTTGCTGTGCAATGGCAATGGATTTATTGAGTTTGTCAATAAACCATTGCTTGTCGGGTAAGGCGGTTAGGTATTGCGCCACTTTTATATTCTTTTCGTCAAGCATAAGCAGTTCAATGTGTTCCGTATTACCCTCGCTGCAAAGCAGTAAGCCGACAGGCGAATTTTCGTGGGGCTGTTGGTCGTGCTTTTGCAGATATTTCAGGTAGAGTTCCATTTGCCCTTTGTATTTGGGTTGAAACTTGCCGAGTTTCAGGTCAATGGCAATTAAACGATTCAGTTTTCGGTGAAAGAAAAGCAGGTCGAGCGAATAATCAACGCTGTCAATGGGAATGCGTTTTTGCCGTTCCACAAAAGCAAAATCCTGACCGAGTTCCATAATAAACTGCTCCAAATTGTGCAGAATGGCATCTTCGAGGTCTTTTTCGGAATAATAACCACTTAACCCAAAGAAATCAAGTATATACGAACTTTTAAAAACCAAATCGGGGCTAATGTTTGTTTTGGTGGTCGTATGCAATGCCTGAATAATTTCATCTTCGGGCTTTGCTGCAATGGCGGTGCGTTCAAACACCATACTGTCCTGTTTTTGCCGAAGTGTGCGGACACTCCAATTTTCGACAATGCTCATTTGTTGATAAAACAAGCGTTTTGTGCTGTCTTCGATAGATATGAGTTCTATAAAATGACTCCAACTCAATGTTTGCGACACTGTCGCAAACATTTCTTCGGGGTATGCCTCTGCCACTTTTATCATTCGCGTTATGGCAGTGTAGGAGTAGCCTTTCCCAAATTTTTCCATCAATTGTTGCGACAGTGTCGCAACAATTTGTTGTCCGTATTGAGAATGGGCTTCGTGTTGCATATCAGCAATAATGTAGTTGCCGATAGACCAATACAGACGGCTGATTGTGGTGTTTAGATACACCGCAACTTGCCTGCCTGTTTGCTCAATCAGGTGTTCAATACCTTGCAACAGTTGATTGCTTTTGTTATTTATATTGACTATTTCCATCTTATTCGTTTATTTTCTTTTGCACTACTTTCAACGCTTCCCCCACCAACTCTTTTTCATCTTCTATCGCTTCAATAATTCGGTCGGCAATCCAAAGTGTCAAAAATTCATTCGGATTAACATTAAAGATTTTGGCAAGTGCAATAACCTGTTCGCGTTTGGCACGGCGTTCGCCACGCTCAATTTTACTGTACATCGGCGTATCAATTTCCAATGCTGCGGCAAATTGCCGTTGTAGCATTTGTTTTTCTTCTCTTAACTGTCTAATTTTATTACCAAACAACATAGCGTTACATTTTAATATTTATTTGTCAATCAAGTTATTGCATCCATTCTGCCTTTTGCTTTTTAGAATTGTCAGAAAAACAGAACAAAAATACAAATTAATTTTGGAATTTTGACGTGCTTTTTTCGAGAAGTTTTAACTTTTGCGAGTGGCATTTTTTTTGATAGTGCGGTGTCTCAGGTACTTGATAAAATTATTTATCGAATGTTTTTCAAGGCATTGGTTGAAATTGGCTGCACTTGCGTTTTGGAAGATAGTTCTTGGCAATACAACATTTTCAGCAAACAGCAACACCATTCAACCGGATTCAGGAAGCGATTACCTTTCCTGATTTCATAATGCAGGTGGTAGCCCGTCGTTAGCCCGCTGTTTCCCACGCAGGCAATGTGTTTACCTATCCTTACCGAATCGCCCGTATTGACCAACGTTTTGCTTAGGTGTGCATAAAACGAGCGAAAACCGCCTGCATGCCCGATTTCTATAAAAAATCCATACCCCGAATCGTAGCCTTTGCGGACGACGACCCCGCTGCCTGTGGCATACACGAGAGCGCCCCTTACTTCGGCAAAATCAATTCCCGTATGGAATTTTTGCGTTTTATAAACCGGATGTTTACGTTTTCCAAACCCCGATGAAATATACGGTTCTTTGACCGGAAAAATGACCGGATAGCCGGGTAGTTCGTTTACGGACATTGGTCGCGAATCCGCTATTTTCAGAAGTCCTGTTGCCGAATAAATATTTTCCGTAAATCTTTCTATTTCTGATTTTCGGTTTGGCTGCCCATATACGGACAAGTGCAGCAAAGCGGCGAAGAACAATATGATGTATTTCATAACTGTATCTTATCGGTTATTAAAAGCGCCCGAATTGCTCCGGGCGCTTGCTTATCTGATTTTTACATCTATTCTTCCTCCACCCCTTCATTCTGGAACGAAAAGGTTTTTTGAATAACCTGCCCGAACGAATCCTGCACGTACACGTCAATCGTTTGCTGGTCGGTGCATCGGGAAGTGTAGTAAAGCCGGAACACATCGTTTGTCAGTGGGAACAGGTCGTTCGGCGTTAAAATTCTGCCGTCGTCCATGCGCAATTCCCCCGTTCCGTCCGTTTGGAAGAAACGAATGTAGTACCGCGCCTCCTTATAGTCGCCTTCCCTGATTAATTTACAGCGGATTTCCACCATTTCGCCCTGCACAATCTTTTTAGGAACCGGCATAGTTTCCAAACCAAACAAGTAGCGTTGATGAATATCAAGACCGTCGCTACAGGCTAAGGCCAGCAGCATCATAGCCGCCAGCCACGCCGTTATTCCGAAAAAACTTTTTATCTTTCTCATTGTAATTATTTTTTAATTGATGATGAATTTAAGCCCTACCCCGAACTGCGAATGGAAATGTCCCGTAGAGTTGCCCCACAATACCCGCTCGCGCCCGGTGAACAGCAACACAACCCGGTCGGCCAGGTATGTTTCGATTTCGAGGGTGATAGCCCCGCCATAGATAAAAGCGTCCTTGTTCCGGAGCGTAGAACCATCGTACAGGGTCTTTTCGCCCCAGTTCGATGTTTCATACCCCGCCAGCGCCGAACCGCCCAGCGACAGGAAAAATGTTTTGGAGCCGTCGGCGAGGATATTGAGATAATACCCGCCTTCGGCTGTAAATTGCGCCACAGGGATACGGCTGTCCTTATAGGGATAGTACCGTTCAAGATATTCGGCTCCGAATACCCACTTGTTGCAGTTTTTGGCGTAGGTAGCCATCGTTGCCCCGAAGTAGTAACCTGTTTCATTCTTATTTGCAGACGAATAAATACCGTCCGCCATTCCGCCCGTTACCTGTATGCCCCGCATACCGGGTAAACAACGCTGCGCGTATGCCCCGCCCGGAAGGGCGAAGCATAACACCAACGTGAGAATAATTGTTATCCGCTTCATGGTTATTTCACTTTGAGTTCGTTAATAACTTTCGCCCTTACCAAATCGGCGTTATCAACCGTAAACCGCTGATGCCGCCCACCGTTCTGTTCGTTCAGTTCCACCATCAGCATCTTATCGTCTGGTATGGTAAACTTAGGCATCGCGAACACCATGCGTTCGATACGCTGTCCGCCAATCAGCATCAGGTTGTTGTAGGCGCGGAGCGGCCACATCACCTGTTCCTGAATGGCGGTGCGCTTGGCAACCTGCTTATCGACGATTTTGAAGGTGATAAAATCGACGTTAAACGGTACGTTGGACGAGTTTTTCAGTTGCAGGTGGAAATACAGCAATCCGTTGTGGGTATAAATCCCTTTCAACGTATGCTGTATGCCGAAACGCTTGCAGCCGATATGCTTTATTTCGCGGTCATTGTTTTTGTAGATGGACTGCATAATCAGGCGTACCAGCAGCGGCGATTCCTGTCCGAGTTCCTGCATATAGACTTGCAGGGCATTGTTCGGGCGGTTTACCGCCTCGCCGTCATGCAAAAAATCGCTCATCTCGACGGACAGCTTGACAGGCTCGTCGGCATACTTCACATTGAAGGCATAATACGCTCCGTCTTCGGTAATCACGGCAAGATTGCTTTCCCGCGAAAAGTCCCTGAGCGTGGCTTTCACACGCAAGACGTTTTCCGTACCGTCCGCTTTGGCTGCCATGAGGTCAGCGCTCCCCAAGTCCACATACCGGATGGCAGACGGGAAAATGACATGCACCGTCTTGTTGAACGTTACCTCCAGCGCATACGGCGGTATCATCCGGTTGAAGGTCAGCGGGCGCGTATAGCCCTGATAATAATCCCCTGTGGAGGGCATCGTTTGTACGGCTACCGTGTCGGTAGTTTTTTCCTGCGCATTGGCAGCAAAGGCGCTTACCACGAAGGCAAGCATGACAAAAAACTGTTTCATTGCTAAATTCATTTTAATTGTTTGAGGGTCGCAGACCCTTTTGTTATTATTTGTTTTATTGTATTTTCGGAAGCAGGAGCAGGCGGTAATTCGCTTTCAGCGTTACTTTTACCACGCTCATTTTCTTGCTCACATACTGCGATGCTCCCTGTATCAGCCCCTTTCCCATATCGGCGGCGAGTTGCGACCCCGCGTTGTCGGAAATCATAATGCTGGTTCCGGCAGAGTTCGCCAGCGTCGCGGCGACTTCTTTGGCGGCATTGATTTCGTCCGAGCCGGGTACGGATATTCCGCGTTGTCCATCGGTATCATAGACCAGTATTTCTACGGAAATAATGTTGCCGGCATACTGGATTGAATTAACCGTTACCTCCATCCGTTCGCCCCCGATACGGCACGTCCCGGTAACTACCGTATTGACAGGAATCAGCATATCCCCAACACGCATCGGCTCCAGCAGGCGTATTTGCACTTCTTTTCCGTTAGTGAGCGTTACGGTCTGATAGACGCAGGCGCGAATGCTGTTTTTATCCTGTACGCCTTCATTCCCGGCAGCAGTCAGGAATCCGGTATTACGCGGCTGACTGTATGCCGAAATAAATTCCCCGTTACTCATGGGAGCCGCCAACAGCGACACTACGTTTTGCCGCACCTGCTTCACGGGCTGTGCTGCCGTTTTGCCGGATTGTCCCGCCATAGCGGATGTTTCGCCCGTTGCCGCTCCGCTTGCTTCCTGTGCGGTTTGGGGCATATATTTCGCCGCCATTTGGTAGGATTTTTCCAGCATTGCCGCCTGTTCATTTTCGGCAGCCTTACGTTGTTCGGCTTCCGCCAGTTTGCGCTCCAGTTCCTGCATGCGGGATTCCAACGCCGGTTGCGGTTGTTCATCCGCTTCCGGCTGCTCATACCACGCGCCCAACTGTTTGTTGATGTCCTGGTAGGCAACCGCCGAGGACTGGATGGCGGAAGTACGCTGTGAAGAAGCATTACCGCTCGCAGTACGGGACGGGGCTTCGTAATAGTCCTCGGACTGGGGAACCTCCGCTTGGGCTTTTTCCTCCGCCTGGGAAAGCTGGTAGGAAAAATCCTGCAATGAGCGCATCCGATCCTGCTGCTTCTGCTGCATGGCTTCCCGCTCGTAAGCGTCGCGCTTGTCGGATACCAGCCCGCCGTCGGTCGGCATCGGCAGTTCGACGTTTAGCCCGGCTTGCTGCGCTTCTTTCTCCTTGTCCTTGCCGGACGGGGCGAAAATGAGCCATAAGGCTGCGCCGAAAATCAGGAAGAACAGCGGCATGATGAACATTTTCCTGCGCTTTTGCATTTCAGCCGGAGTAAGTTCCTTTTTCGGCTTTACCGGTTTTTGAGCCAGCTTCCCGGATTCTTGCTTACCTTCATGTTTAACTTCGGGCGCTGCCGCCGTTTCCAGCGGTGGCGTCCCCCTATTCAAATTTTCCTGTTCCATTGTAATATTTGTTTAAATTGTTAATACTGTCCCTTTGGGCTTGTTCAAGCTGGAGCTTCAGGGCTTCGATGCGCTCTATTTGCATCCGCTCGCCCCTGTCCCTGCCGAAATTGTAGATACTGCTTACGGTCATATAGACGGACAGGCCGCTGAATACGATAAGCATGGTAACGATAAGGATTACCCGGCGGTCTGGGGTCATTCTGCCGAGCAAGCCCCGCAGGATGTCTTCCAGCCACTCATTGATTTTGCTGAATAATTTCTTTACCATAGCCTGCCTACCTTTCCAATACCCGCACATCGCGGTTTTCAATGATTTCAAACTTCTCCATCGTGAAACCCTGCGGGTTGTTGTCCGAGCGCACCGAATTGATAAGATTACAGCGTGTAACCAAACTCCGCTGGGTGATGTTGGACGCCCGGATAATCATTTGCCGGGCGTAGGTTACAGCCATGTACGGATAAACATCAAGGTCAAGCGCCACGCTATCGACCGCAACAGTCTGGTTGATATTACCCGAAATAATCCGGTTATAGTACCCCTTTTCCGCCATATCCTGATAATACTTGAAAGCGCTCTTGTCCACCAGAAAAAGGGCGCGGTTGATATTGCTTTCGATAGCCGCCTTGTCGGGTGAGAGCGTAAAGAACAGTTCGTGAAACCGGCGCACATGCTCGCGGGCTTCCACCGGACGGTTCTGCGAAAGGTCTTGCGAGAGGGCAAGCATCAGGGACTTGCCCCCGTCGAGGACATATATCTTTTGCCGTTGCGCTTCGGCGAAACTGTACGACGACCAGACGGAATAGCCCGTAACCGCCGTACACGCCACAAGGAACACGATACCAAAGAGGCGTATCTGCCTGAATGATGTTTCTATGTTTTTTAATGATTTAAACTCCATTGTTTTACTTATTAATTAATTGCTTATTTATTCACTTTTCGACCTGTTCAGCAGGCGTCCGGCCATATTCCCGGCAGCGGCTCCGGCTGCGCCTCCAACCATTGCAGCGCCTTTGTTTCCCGCCGAATTAACCCCCTTCATCGAGCTTCCCATGCCGCCCGACTGGATAATCCAGTTAGCCACCGTCGGGACGCTGAAATACCCGATAATCCCTATAATGAGGAAAATGATGTGTACCCCGTCCGAGCCGTCCGGCACGTATGACGGGTCTTGCAGCAGGGCGATGTCCGTTTTCAGCATGAGCGCCTGTATTTTGGACAGCACCGCCGAAAACAGGTCGGCTACGGGCAGCCACAGGTACACCGAGATATAGCGGGAGAGCCACCCGGTCAGCGTGGACTGGAAGCCGTCATAGACGGAGAAGGCGAAGGCTACCGGCCCCAATACGGACAGCACGACCAGGAAGAAGGTACGCAGGGTATCGACCGTCAGGGAAGCGGCATTGAACAGCAGCTCGAAGAAATCCCGGATCAACTGCCTGAACCACATCTTCATATCGTAAAAGCCGCGTTCCACCCACATGCCGAGTTTCTCCGTCGCATCCAATATTCCCAAATCCTTCATCTTCTGGTCGTACACTTCATCATCGACCAGCCATGCCTTGCCCTCGCGTACCCGCGCATCGTATTCCAACTGTTCTTTTTGCTTCTGCAGGTCGTGTACGTCCGTTATCTGCGACTCCAGTATGGTATGCGTCCCTTTGACAACGGGCGACATAACGGCGTTGATAGTTCCCAATACCACCGTCGGAAAAAACATAATGCATAAGCCAATCGCAAACGGCCTTAACAGCGGATATACGTCTATCGGCTCCGCCCTGGCTAAAGCCTGCCATACGCGGCAGGCCACATAGAACAGTGCGCCGAAGCCTGCCACGCCCTTGGCCACGCCCACCATGTCAGCGCACAGGGGCATCATTTCCTGATACAGGTTCCGAAGAAGCTGGTGCAGGTTCTCAAAATCTATTGCAAGCAGTACCATAGTTACCAGTATCTTTCGGATGGATTACCATACAGGGCGCGTACCCGCTCCATGTCGCCCGATTCCCGGCTGCGGATAAAGGAAACGGAGATACTCTTTTGGGAATAGTACCGGACAAGGTTGCGGTACTCTACCATTTGGGTATGTATCCCGCCTATCACGTTCATACGCTCGGCGTCGGTCATGGAAAGCCCGTTGGAGGCCGAAACGATATCCTTTATATCCGAAAGCAGGTTGCCGCTCTCTTTCAGCAGTTTGGCGTACCCTTCCCCGATGGCTTCCAGTTCCGCCGGCGTGAAGTTCTTATCCGTCAGCATCCTGTTGAAACTGGTGGAATATATCTGCGATATTTCGCTGACCAGTTCCACCGTTTCCCTGACCTTGCGGGCGTCCTTGATCAGGTTATGAACCGATTTGAGGGCGTCGTAGTATTCCTTTCCCTGGCTGTAGATTTTCTGCATTTCCTTGAAGGAGTTGATGACATTGGTCGCGGTGGTGGCGGTTTTGGAAACCGTCAGGATATTTTGCGCGAGGTTCGACGGGTCAATGACCGCCCATTGCGCTTTTGCTTCATAACCGAAGAAAAGCGTGATTGCCATAAGGCATAAAAACATCTTTTTCATTTTTGATTTTTTTGATTGTTATTACTGATTTTTTTATCCGGTGTGGGAATAGCCACGTATGGGCTATTCCTCATCCGCCCGGATATATTCGCCGTAGTCGGAAAGTATGAGTACGTCCCTTTCGGCGTCATAACTTATCCTGATGCGCCCGTACAGGTAGAAGAACGTAACTCCCCACTGGTGGCGGATTGGGCAGGTAAAGACCGTGGCGGCGTCATAGGAAAACTCCAGCCGGTAGCGCGTCCCCGTGAAAACTATACGCACTTCCGGCGACCCGCCGGGGCTTACCCACCGTCCGGCGATTTCCCGCAGGGGGAAATGTGTCCGCGTGGTACATGGGTCTGGTACGTTACTGTTGTTCCTGAACATGGCGCATCCTCCTTACTTTTGGGATTTCGGCTCTTTGTCCTTTTCGACAATGAAGATTTCTACCTCAACATCCCGTTCTCCTTCCCCGTCTTCCGATTCCGGCGACGGCGAAGCCAGCAACGCTTCCACGAGGATACTGTTGATTCCCGCGGTGTAGAGCGCCAGCTTTTCCAATTGTTCTTTACTTAATTTGCCAAACATGATTTTTTTAGTGGTTATGGGGCGTAAAGCCCCGGTTAATACTTAATTTTTATTTCGCTTGCTTTCGGCTATCTGTTTAATAGCCAGTTCGATATTCCCACCCAGTTCTTCGGTCTTTTGCATCACTTCCAGCTTCTCCGTTTCCTCGGTCGTGTAGGTCATGTATTCCTCGGCGCTGACCTCGGTGGCGTACACCGCCGACTGCACCCCGCCCAGACCAAACCACACCTCCTTGTATTTTCTTGAAGGGTTATTGGCCATGTTGATGGAGAGGATTTGGCCTTTCTCTTTTTCGGTCAAACCCAGCAGGGCTTGGATACTGTCGAACTTGTTCATGTATTTGCGCTGGTCTAACAGTATCTTGCAGTCGGAGTTGTTGATGATGGATTCCTTGACGACGGGCGAGGCGATGATGTCGTCTATTTCCTGGGTTACGACGACGGCTTCCCCGAAATATTTCCTTACCGTTTTGTACATATATTTCAGATACTCAGCCATATTCGCGGACGAAAGGGCTTTCCATGCCTCCTCTACAATCAGTTGCTTGCGGACACCTTTCAGGCGGCGCATTTTGTTTATGAACGCCTCCATGATGATAATCGTAACCACGGGAAACAATTCCTTGTTCTCTTTTATGGAATCTATCTCGAAGACAATAAAGCGTTTGGAAAGCAGGTCGATGTTTTTGTCCGAGTTGAGCAGGAAGTCGAAGCGGCCGCCCCGGTAATACTGGCGAAGCGTGGTCAGCATGTTGTCGATATTAAAATCTTCGCGGCTGACCTTGATTTCCCTTTCTTCCAGTTCCCGGCGGTAATCGTCCCGCATAAACTCGTAGAAGGTGTTGAACGAGGGGACGATAGAACGGTCTGCCCTTATCCGCTCGATATAGGCCGATACCGCGCTGCCGAGTTCCCCGCTTTCGGTCTTGCTGACCCTGTCGTCCTCGGATTTCCAGAGCGTGAGCAGCAGCGTCTTGATGCTGTCCTTCTTCTCGACGTCGAACACATAGTCGTCCGTGTAGAACGGATTGAACGAAATCGGGCTTTCCTCGGTGTAGGTGAAATAGATGCCGTCTTCCCCTTTGGTTTTCCGGCGTATCATTTCACACAGTCCCTGGTAGGAATTTCCCGTGTCCACGAGGACGACGTGCGTTCCCTGTTCCCAGTATTGCCTCACAAGGTGGTTCATAAAGAAGGATTTCCCGCTGCCGGATGGCCCCAAGACAAACTTGTTGCGGTTGGTGGTAATTCCCTTTTTCATCGGAAGGTCGGAAATATCCACATGGAGGGGCTTTCCCGACACGCGGTCGCACATCCTGATGCCGAAGGGCGAGGGGGAGCTTTTGTAGTTGGTTTCCCCGGTAAAGAAGCACAGGGCGGGTTCGATAAACGTGTAAAACGATTCCTCCGCCGGAAAGTCCCCCGCGTTGCCGGGCATGGCCGCCCAGTAGAGCGTTGCCGCGTCCGTCGTGTTGTGGCGCGGCTTGCACTCCATTAAAGCCAACTGGCTGCCGACATCGTTACGGATATGCTTTAATTCTTCGGCATCATCCGACCACGCCATAACATTGAAATGCGCCCGGACAGAAGTTAAACCAAATGAGTGAGCCTCATTCAAATATTTGTCTATCCACTCCTTATTGATTTGGTTTCCACGGCTATACCTTGAAAGCGACTGCATGTTCCTTGCGGATTTTTCAAACTTCCGCAGGTTTTCCGCGCTGTCGTCCAGGAAAATGTATTGATTGTACACATGGTCGCAGGACAACAGCAGTCCGATGGGTGCGGCAAAACTCAACCGGCAGTCGCTCCGGTCGGTGGACAAACGTTCATAGCGCATATCCGTCCCAACCGTTCCGGGCAAATCCTCCACGTCCGACACCGTGTGCAGGCAAATATGTTTATCGCCCACACGAAGGCCGTCCGCTCCGAGTTCCATATCCTCCAGGCAGGTTGTGTCGTCGAGCGACAGGGCAAAGTATTTTTCGATAAGCCCCGCGCTTTCCGGCGTTCCCGTGATTTCGTCCGAAGCAAGGCGCGTGAGGCGGACAAACCCGCTGTCGTTCACGATGCGCTCGAATTGCCCGACAGCCTCCAGGAATTTTACCGCCGTGTCCTTATTGACTTCCTTCGGGATAATGTTACCCCGGCAAAGACTGGAAAAGTTGCTTTGCATGCGCATCCGCTCTTTCGTCGTCTTTGTCAGGTAGAGGAAACAGGTGTGGTTCAGGTAGGGACGTTCGTTAAAATGCCTTTCAAAAGACCGGGACAGGAAGCTCATGTCTTCCCTGTCCGTTTCCGGCTTGTAGTTCTCTTTTGTGAACCAGTCCTGCTTTTGGATAACCGAGTAGTCAGGCAGCACCTTCACCGCTTTCGCCCATGCCGAGTGTATCGCTTCATATTCGGCGGAGGTTACGGTGAACAGTTCGGGCAAGTCCACCCGGAAAGCTACCGTAATATCCGCGTCCTTGCTGATGATGCAGCCGTGCTCCACCGAAAGCAAGGGGAACTTGCTTTCGATGGTGGCTGCCTTTAGTACGTTACGCATACGCGGCCTCCTTTCTCTTAGGACGCAGGAAGAAGCGGCGCGAGTTTTTGCGGTTAATCAGATAACGCGGGTGCTGGCGTTTTGCCAGCAGTTTCATCAGCCCGTGTTCCCCGTATTTCGCATTCAGGTTGAAGGTCAGCCATACCAGACAAGAGGCGGCAATTACACCGAAGCCGATGCAAAACCATTGATCGACGCCCGCCATGTAGAGGATGACGAAGACGACGAACACGGAGAGCAGGCCGCCCGCAAAAATAAAAAGGTACTGTGCCTTTAAGCCCTTGAACTCGACGCTCTTTCCGATTCCTTTATTTATATTATACTCCATTCTGTTAGTTGTTTGGAGTGATTATAAAAAGAAAGAGCGCAGGATGGTGGCGGCGACAATCAGGAAGATACATGCGCCAAACCACGAGGCCGCAGTTTTCGATGTATCGGGGTCGCCCGAACTGAACTTGTTATACACTTTGATACCTCCGATCAGCCCTACAACGGCGCCGATGGCATATATCAGTTTTGTACCGGGATCGAAATAACTGGTGACCATATTGGTCGCTTCGGTGATACCACCGATACCGTTGCCTTGTGCGAAGGCGTTGGCAGCGGCAAGGATAGCCACCGCCGACATAAGAATCTTTTTCCTTGTCATTGCTGATTTGTTTTTAAATGGTAGCCAAGGGGTGGGATTAGTCCCCTGTAGCTACCGGTTGAATAATTGCTTTTTTTACTTTCTCGAATTTTTTCAGTGGCTGGCGTCCGTGAGCTAACCGTAATCTCTTTGCTTCATACCTCTTTTTTAAATTGTTAATCACTATGCGAATGCCCGCGGATCAAAGTCTTTGGGCGCTTTCACGCCTGGTTCATCGTTTGTTTCGCCCGCTTCCCGCTTGCGGCGGTGGTAGGCGGCGAAATAGTCATCCATCAGCTTACCGGCGGTGACTTTCTTTTTCGGTTCACCGGACACGACCTGTTCAAACATATCGGTCTGTCTGACCTCTGCCAGCACCCGCCCGGCTTCTTCCCGCTGTCCGGAACTGGCGGCTTCGGGATTTTCCACCGTTTTCACCATGCCCGACAGGTCGTCGAAGTTTACTCCCGTCGCCATACCTGCCCCGGCGGGTTCCCCCGCATCATCGCTTTCTTCGGAATCTACGTTGTCTTCGTAACCGTCGGATGCTGACCCCTCCGGCTCGTCATTGAAACTTAAATCTATTTCGCCGGAATCATCCGTTCCGCCCGAAGAAAAAACCTTGTCCAACTGGGAGGTAGGGATCGCCACCGGAGTGTCCGGGCTTTCCCTACCTGCGTTTCCGGGAGCAAATGTAGGCGTATTTTCTTCACATTTTTCGCTTTTAATCAGCGTGGTAGCTTGTGGCAGCGAGTGGCGCAGGTCGAAGCCGCTTTTCCCGATGATGTCCTCTTTGGGCGGCGACTTGAACGGGTTGAACGCCGGGCGTTTCGCTGCGTTCCTTTTCCGTTTTACCGACCGTTCCCACACGAGGTAGCAGGCGAGGAAAATCAGGTACAGCACGATGGCTGTAATGAATATCCGTATCATGGACTAAAACAGGTCGCCATTGCGTTGGCGGTAGAGTTCGTTGATTTCCTGCCGGTGCTCTTTGAAGTGTTCCGTCAGCACCGTGTCGATATAACCGCCAACGGTAATATCCCTGCCCTGGTCAGTGAACGACCGTACCAGGCGGGCGACAATCCCGTGTACGTCATGGCTGATATACACGCATTGACGGGTTCTCAGTTCCCGGCGTTTAAGGAATTTGTCGGTATAGGCCGTCTTCGGTTTTACTGCCGGAACGGTTTTGTCGGCTGGCGTACCCTGTGAGCTTTTGCCGCGCCCGAATATTATTATCTTTTTCATTTTCTTTGTCTTTATTAGTTGATTAAAAACTTTTGTCGATGCTGCTCTCATACAATTCGCTCAATTCGCCCTGAAAGGTTGAAAAATGGTGCTCCAGCACATTGTCGAGGAAACTGAACAGGGAAACCTCGTTTTTGCCGATAACCTGTACAACTTTCAGGATGCGGTCGTGGTGTTCCTTGCGGATATATACCACTTTGTTTACACGCGCCTTACCCCCGGCAACCTCTTTGACAAAAAGGGATTTGTAATCCTGTGCCTTACCACGACGCCGTTTGGTTTCTTCGCGGGGCGCTTCCTGCTCCTTTACCTCCTCCGGCTCTTCCGGTAAGGGTGCAATTGCCGTTTTAGGTGCTTCCGCCTGCTCCATGGAGGCTTTCAACGGCCTCTCACGGTTACCTACCTGATGGATGAAAGAAACTTCGTCCGCTTCAATTTTTTCCCTTGCCATAACCTGTTACTTTAAGATTCCCAACAGTTCATCGACAAGCGCGTCCATGTTGCTACCTTTCACCAGCGATTTATCCGCCGGGAACAGCGTAGAACGGAACAGGGCTTTGTGACCGGTGTTTTGTTCCTTGCGGAAACGCTTGCTGTCCGGGACAAACGTTTGAAGGGTCGTAAATTCCAATTCCCTGATAACCGCCTCGTAAACGTCGTACAGTTCCGATTTTTCGCGGCCATCGACCATATTCCACAGCAGGTACGTCCCTTTGATATGGGTTTTACCAACAGCCCTTACCTGGTCACGCAAGGCGATAAGGTAGTCCAGCGTACTTTCCATGACCACCCTGTCGGCGGCAATGGGGGCTATGATATAGTCCATGTTCAACAGGGTGCTTAACACGCCCTTGTTATTGACCGTGCCGGGCAGGTCGAAGAAGATGAAATCATAATTACCCTGTGGGACAAGGTAGTCGGCATCGGCAAGGGCTTCCTCCGGGCTGCTGCCGATAACAGGCCATGCTTTTTTGTCCAGCCGGGTAAACTGTTCATAGGCCATGCCCTTGTAGTGTTCATCTTCCGTAGCTAAAACCAAGTCGCGTTCCCGCATCCCGACAATAGAATGCTGCGGGTAATCGCAGTCGATTACAGCCACGTTGCAGCCTTTCACATAATGCAGGTAGCTTGCGACCAGTACAGTCAGGGTAGTTTTGCCTGCTCCCCCTTTTTGCGTGGCAAAGGCCACATAAACAGGATTTGTTTTCATTTGAACATTGTTTTAATTATACAATCGGTTGTTTAACTTTCTATTTTTATGTTTCTCTATTCGCTTATTTACTTTTACGGATTTTCAAAATGTTATTCGTTGATATACAGTCTTATTTGAATAAAAAAGTAAAAGGATAAATATTTAAATATTCTTTTATTGCTATTTTAATTTTTCATCGTATTACCGTATTATCGCTGTAATCCGATAATCCCGCACCCTTTTATCCGCTCATTCATTCATCCGTTCATTCATCTGTCTTTTTATCCTTTTGATTTTTGGAATAAACACCCTTTGAAATTTTCGTTGATTTATTCTTATCCGATTTTAAAGTTTGAAACACATGAAATTTTATGCGTTTACATGTTCTTTTAAAATTGTTTTCAGCGGCAAAGGAAAGCCTTCTTTTTGAGGTAACCACCATGTTTTCGGGTGGTGGCAGCTTGTGGCGTCGAGTGGCGTCGATGAGTGACACACAGCGCATTGGATATGCCCGTAACTTTGCCGGCGATAACGTTACGGTCGGGTGCGGGGTCGCCTTTTAAGTTTCAACAACACCCTCCAAACTGCCCTTTTCGCAACAAACTTTTACCCGTTTAATTTGAGGGTAAAACTTTGCCCGTCGCGGGCAAAAAACATTTGCGTCTGGGCAAATAGCAAGGTATGTTTCGCGTAACGCGAAACGTTTTCCGTAACCGGAAAACCCTTACCCTTGCAGGGGGCAAACTACCTCCGAAGTCGGTAGTTTAGGGGCGATGCTGCACCCGTCGTGACGGATTTATGAACCACTTTAAAAATCCGTGTTATGAATGAAAGTAAAGAACCCCGTAAAAGGGGAAAAGGCGGACGACCGCCCAAGAGCGACCCGGCGGAAAACTGCCTGATGGTGCGTTTTTCCGATGCCGAGTACGCCGGGTTCCTCACCATGTACGAGCAGTCGGGCATCCGCTCGAAGGCGCGTTTTATCCTTGCCCGTATCTTCGGCGAAGCGTTGCGCGTGATAAAAACCGACAGTTCAGCGGTCGATTTTGTGATGAAACTGTCCGCTCTGTACGGGCAAATCCGTTCCGTCGGCGTGAATTACAATCAGGTGGTGAAGCAGCTTCACACCACTTTCGGTGAGAAAAAAGCCCTTTCCATGCTCTATAAACTGGAGCAGGAAACGATAGAATTGTCGAAAATCGGGCGGGAAGTGTTGCAGTTGTGCGAGCAGTTCAAGAAAGAATGTTTGCCTGAATAGTCCTTAAAAAATGGTTGCGGATATACACATAGGGAATAATTTGTACGGCGCGTTGGCGTATAATCAGGAGAAAATTGATGCCGGATTGGGCAGGATTCTGGAAACAAACCGTGTCTTTGTTCCTGCCGACGGGCAGTTTTCCGCAGGGAATTGTATGCGGGATTTTGAACGCGCGATGCCTGGACAGGTTACTACCACACGCGGAATTATCCATATTTCCCTCAATCCGCACCCGGAGGATAAGATAAACGATGACCAATTAG
Organism: Bacteroidia bacterium; assembly: GCA_025996775.1. Taxonomy (GTDB): domain Bacteria; phylum Bacteroidota; class Bacteroidia; order Bacteroidales; family Tannerellaceae; genus DFXE01. The sequence continues at coordinate 20,872 of BNTS01000041.1, forward strand.
CCGACATCGGACGGGAGTATATGGAGAAGTTGGGTTTCGGTGGCCAACCCTGGATGATTTTCAAACATGAGGATATAGACCGCCAACATCTGCATATTGTTTCCACCCGTGTCCGCAGCGACGGCACGTTAATCAGCGACAGGAAGAATTATGAGAAAAGCCGCCAGATTACCGATGACCTTGAAAAGAAATACAACTTGCATCCGAAAGACAGGAAGCAGGGCGAGGCGTGGCAACTTTCTCCGGTGGACGCTTCGCGCGGCGACCTGAAAAAGCAAGTAGCCAACGCTATCAAACCGATGACGACGATGTACCGGTTCCAATCGCTCGGCGAGTACAGGGCATTGTTGTCGCTCTATAATATCGGAGTGGAAAAGGTTGAAGGTAGTAATCCGGGGAATAAATATGTGGGGCTGGTGTATTCGGCGTTGGATGCCGACGGCAACCGTGTAGGCAAACCGCTCAAATCTTCCCTGTTCGGGAAGGATTACGGCATCGAGGCATTGGAGCAAACGATGAAGAAATCCGGCGAGGAAATCAAAGTAAAGGGAATCGTTGCCGATACTCGCGCTACCGTTTCCGCATCCCTCACAAAAGCCCGCACAGGCAACGGGTTCCGGGCAGACTTGAAGAAGAAAGGTATCGACATGATATTGCGTTATGGAAACGGAGGACGCTTGTTCGGGGTAACGTTCATCGACCACAACAGCCGCACCGTCCTGAACGGTTCCGCGTTGGGTAAGGAGTTTTCTGCCAATGCCCTCGGCGCGCGGTTCGCAGATTTTGCGCAGCCACAAGAACGCCGCGAGAATCTGCAATCCGTTCTGTCTGCACCTGCGAAAGAGGTGTTACACCCATCCGTGCAGCATGAGCAGGAGGATAAACAACCGGCTACCGTCAAAGGCCACGGCGGGGACGATTCGCCCGTCGGCAGTTTGCTTTCGGTTCTGACGCCGGAGCCGGATCAGCATGATACCAATGAACCTGCGCCTAAACGAAAGAAGAAGAAAAAACGGAGGTATGGGAGGCAGGTGTAAAATGCTCTCTATAAAATTTTACAATTCCGCCCGGTCTATAAATCTCGTCTTAATTGTCTGTTTGTTCACTTATATTGGTCTCTATCTGCCTGCGTTCCGCTTCAAGTTCTTTTGCCAGTTCTTCCTCGGAAGGCAGGTAAAGTTTGTATTTGGAAGCAAACAATTGTTGGCTTTCATGAAGAACAGAATATTTTACGATAGTAGCGTTCTTCTCCGTGCAAAGAATAATCCCTATCGTTGGGTTATCCGTATTGGTTTTGATATTCTCCTCATAATAACGAACATAGAAATCCATCTGCCCTATATCCTGATAGCTTAGGGAGCCAACTTTGAGGTCTATCAATATGAAACATTTCAGAATGTAATTGTAGAAAACCAAATCGACAAAATAGTTATCGTTTTCAGCCTTGAACCTGCGTTGCCGGGAAACGAACGAAAATCCTTTACCAAGCTCCAGCATAAAGTGTTGCAGCTTGTCAATTAACGCTTTTTCCAAATCTTTTTCGTAAAAGTCAGTGTTGGAAGGTAAATCAAGAAACTCCAATACATAAGGGTCTTTGATTATGTCATGCGGGGTTAAACAATCTTCCTTTGCTATTGTATCCTCATATTTTTTTACTTCCATCTTATTTTGAGAAGAAAGAATCCGTTCGTATGCCAATGACGAAATCTGACGGTCAAGAGCGCGTGTACCCCAATTTTGTTCAACTGATTCTCTCAAATAGTATTGGCGAGCCGTCTCATTTTCAACCATTAATAACGAACGGTAATGCGTCCATGTCAATTCGGGTCGCAGTGCGTCCCGAATTGGAAAAATTTGATAAAATTGCCTCATTCTACGCAGATTCCGCTCATCATATCCCGAACCGAAGTCTTCCGTGAGTTTCAGGGAAAGTTCATGCAGTATTTTCTTCCCGTAATCCGCACGCTCTTTGCCTCCCTGTTCTTCTATTATGATACGTTCCCCTATATCCCAATAAGCATATATCATTGTGCTGTTGGCATAATGATACACCTTATTCCGGGCATTGATGATGATGTTTTTTACATCATTATAAAAGTTCGATGATACTAATTCTTTCATATAACACATGTATTTCGGGACGCAGTGCGACCCGGTTTTATTTCGCAGGCAAAGATACGATTTTAAAACGGCATATAATCAACTTTTGTGGAACTTTCACGTCCACTTATAACCTGATTATCAATCTCAACGCCACAAGCTGCCATTCCGACGCCACAAGCTGCCACATCCCAAAAACATAGCTTCGGGGCGTTTTCATCTTCCTACTTTCGCATTTTCAATCCATTGTCAAACAATTAAAAACAAATTGATTATGCAACAAGAAGATGATTTGAGAGGGCTGGCAAAAGTCATGGACTTTATGCGGGCGCTAAGTATTTTATTCGTAGTGATAAACATATACTGGTTTTGCTACGGAGCAATTAAGGAATGGGGAATAGACATCGGGGTAGTCGATAAAATCCTGCTCAATTTCAACCGCACCGCCGGATTGTTTACCTCCATCCTGTGGACAAAAATTTTTGCCGTTGTGTTCCTTGCCTTATCCTGTTTGGGAACTAAGGGCGTGAAAGACGAGAAAATAACCTGGAATAAAATCTACGTCTGCTTGGGCGTAGGGTTCGTTTTCTTCTTCCTGAACTGGTGGCTTTTGATTTTGCCGTTCCCGCTTATAGCCAATGCCGGGTTCTACATTTTCACCATGACCGTTGGCTATATCCTGCTGCTCATGGCGGGGATATGGATGTCGCGCTTGTTGAAAAACAACCTGATGGACGACGTGTTTAACACGGAGAACGAGAGTTTCATGCAGGAAACCAGGTTAATGGTAAACGAATATTCGGTAAACCTGCCTACCCGCTTTTGGTACAAAAAGAAAATGTGGAAAGGCTGGATAAACATTGTAAATCCCTTTCGGGCGGCGATTGTGCTGGGTACGCCGGGTTCAGGGAAGTCTTACGCCGTGGTAAACCAGTTCATCAAACAGCAAATCGAAAAGGGATTTACCGGTTACATTTACGATTTCAAGTTTCCCGACCTATCGACGATTGCCTATAACCACCTGCTGAACAACCGTGAGGGTTACGCCAAAGTCCCGACCTTTTATGTGATAAACTTCGACGACCCTTCGCGCTCTCACCGCTGCAATCCGATTAACCCCTCTTTCATGGACGATATATCGGACGCATACGAATCAGCCTATACAATAATGTTAAATTTGAACAAAACGTGGGTGCAAAAGCAGGGCGACTTTTTCGTGGAATCCCCGATAATCCTCTTTGCAGCAATTATCTGGTATCTTCGCATCTATCAGGACGGGAAGTATTGCACCTTTCCCCATGCGGTTGAGTTCCTGAACAAGCGCTACGAAGATATTTTTCCGATACTTACTTCGTATCCTGACCTCGAAAACTACCTTAGCCCCTTTATGGATGCGTGGTTAGGAGGTGCCGCTGATCAGTTGATGGGGCAGATAGCGTCGGCCAAAATTCCACTCTCCCGAATGATAAGCCCGCAATTATATTGGGTAATGTCCGGCGATGAATTTACGCTGGACATCAACAACCCCGAAGACCCGAAAATCCTTGTAGTCGGCAACAATCCAGACCGGCAAAATATCTACGGGGCGGCATTGGGACTGTATAATTCCCGTATCGTGAAACTCATTAACAAGAAAGGCCAACTAAAAAGTTCGGTCATTATCGACGAGTTGCCGACGATCTACTTTAAAGGGTTGGATAACCTGATTGCCACCGCCCGAAGCAACAAGGTGGCCGTATTGCTTGGTTTTCAGGACTTTTCACAGCTAAAACGGGATTATGGCGATAAGGAAGCCGCCGTAGTGATGAACACGGTCGGCAATATCTTTTCCGGTCAAGTGGTGGGCGATACGGCCAAAACCCTTTCCGACCGCTTCGGGAAAGTGTTGCAGAAACGCCAGTCGATGACCATTAACCGGCAGGACAAATCGACATCCATTTCAACGCAAATGGATTCATTGATACCGCCGTCGAAAATTTCCAACCTGACGCAGGGGATGTTTGTCGGGGCGGTCGCCGACAACTTCGACGAACGCATTGAGCAGAAGATTTTCCATTGTGAAATAGTAGTGGATAACGACAGGGTAGCCGCAGAAATGAAGGCGTACCGGAAAATACCCGTCATCTCCAATTTTGTAGATGAGAATGGTGTTGATCGTATGAAGGAAATGATTAAAGAGAATTACGACCGCATTAAAGCCGAAACAAAACAAATCGTCGCGGAAGAATTGGAACGTATCAAGGCCGACCCCAAACTGTGTCATTTACTCCCAAAACAGGAGTAAGAGAAACAGAGAGAGCCGCCCATTCGGGCGGCTCTCTCTGTTTCCATACACATTATATATATGTAATAATTAACTGAGAACAGGGGTTAGCTGTTTTTTACGCTAACCTCTGTCTTCTTCTGTAATTTATTCATTGCAGAAGTTACATTGTCCTGAAAGAATTTCCTCAATGTGGCGTCGTTCTTCAAGATGATATGGCATTCTTCTTCAAATATACCCGTCATCCGCTTTCTTATTTCAACCAGCTCATTTTCATTCGGGCATACATTTGAATGCTCCCAGTGTTCAATGATTTCCGAACGGATATAATCCCGGAGCCATTTTTTTTCATCATCGTCAAGTCCGGCAAATTTCTTCTTTTCGGAAAATACCGGAAGATTGTCTATATCCGCATAATCATAAATATCCCCATCGTTTTCACAGCCTTTTTCAATCGGTTCATTCACTCCCCTGCCACTCATGCCCAGTATCATTTGGGCAAACTCCGCCGCTTCGGGATACTTTTTGTTTTTCGCGCATTTTTCAAGGTATTCCCAGTCCTCCCGCGAGCGTGGATATTTTTCCGCAATCCGGTCTATCCGGTTAATATATTGCAGTTCGTTCTTCTTTTCCTGCGGCAGCGAGTAACATTCCTTGCAGATATGCCCGGCATGTCCCTTGCCGCTGAACTTTTCGTTAGGCTTGCGGCAACCGCAGATTCGGCAGTAATGTCCCGGAGGTTTCTTTTTTGCCATGCTTCATAACTTATATAATTACCCTGCAAAGATACGCCGCTTTTTTCGTTTTTCCGGGCAAAACCGACAGGCAAATAACCCGCTGGAAACCAAAGCATCAACGCCACACGCTTCCAAACCGGCGCCACAAGCTGCCAGCCGCCTGAAATCCCTTTGCCGCACAGCAAGACAGGCGTACCTTCGTTCCGCATTAATAGTAATGCGGAACTTAAAAATCAATGATTTATGGCAGAAAAACAGATTAATTACGACCGCGACATATTGCTTGTCGCGGACAAAAAGAGCGGCAGGCTGAAAGCCGTTGCAGGCATGAGCGAGGACGGGAAGAAAATCAAGACCGTCGAACCGTCGGTGAGGAACGAGCGGATGTTCCTGACCGTCGAGAAAAATTCCGGCGACATGGAAAAATTCTTCAAAAACTTCATGTCCCGGACTGACGACCCTTCCGGCACGGAGTTTTATAAAATGAGCGTAAACGGGCTGGAAATGGGAGTAAATATATTGGGGGGGCTTATTGGCGGCAAGTTAAACCCCGAATACGTTGCCTCATGCCGTGTCCGCCCCCAGGATTACATGGGCGCGGCGCAGGAAGATGACCCGAAAGTCATTTTGACGCAGGGCGACGACGGCAAGCTGAAAGCCGTCGCCGAAGGAAAGGACGGCCAACTGAAAAAGGTCGATCCGACAAAGGAGAATGCCGACAGTTTCCTGAAGATCGACCCGCGCGGCAACGCGCTGGAGAACTTCTTTCAGAAGTTTGCGGCGCAGTTCAAAAACCCGTCGCACACGGGTATTTACGCGGTCAGCGGGAAAGCGGTCGATATGATGGCGGCTTTCCTTGACAAAATCATCAGGATCAACCCGGAGGACAAGGTACTCGACCCGTACCGTGTAACGCCGGAGGGCAAGATGCAGGAACAGGCGCAGGGGAAGTACCAGCCGCTCGACCTGAACAAGCTCGAATGGAAAGAGGTCGAAAAGTACGGTTTGACCGGCGATAACTTGCAGGATTCACTTAAAGCCATGTCTTACGGCCACAAGTCGCCCGGACTGCTCGAAATCCGCATGGAAATTGACGGTAAAGAGTTGCAGGCAAAAGCCCGCCTGTCCTTTGAACAGCAGCCCGACGGCACAATCAAAATCCAGACGCATCCCTTTCAGGAAAAGCCCGATTTTGAAAAGCCGTTTATGGGAGTCATGTTCTCTTCCGACGATCAGAAGCAACTCACCGCTACCGGCCACGGCGGGCGTGTCTTTGAGCTGGAAATGACCCCTGGCGGCGAAAAAGTCCCGGCGCTCGTATCGCTGGATAAAATCACCAACCGCTTCGAGGCCGTTCCGCTATCGGAAATCCAAATCCCGAAAGTACTGAAAGGCGTTGAACTTTCTCAGGAACAGCAGGACGGGTTAAAAAACGGCCAGGGTGTGCTGGTAGAAAACATGGACAAGAAGCAACGCCCCGGCGAGGAATCCGGCGGGAAAATCACGCGCATTGTCCAGTATAACGCCGTGAATAAAAACTTCGACTTCCTGTTTACGCCCGAACAACGCCAGCAGCGCCAACAGGAACGGGCGGCAAAAACGGGACAGGACGATAACCAGCCGCTCAAAGCCCGCAAGGTCGGCGAAGTATGGGTGCGTCCCGTGCAGGGCGGCGTCGAACTCACCCGCGAACAGTTCAAAACCCTGTGCGAAAATAAACCTGTCTGGGTAGAAGGGATGGTAAACCAGAACAATAAACCCAAACAGGAAGAAGGGGCGAAGCAGGTGGAGTCCACCGACCAAAAGGGACAGAAGTACAACGCCTGGGTGTGGCCGGATCAGGATGCCGGGCGTATCCGCCATACCAGCCTGCCTCCCGAACAATGGAAAGAAGCACAGGCCAAGAAGCAGTCGCAACCCGCCGAGGGCTTCAAAACGCAGGTTGCCGTAAACAACGAGGGCAAAACCAACGAGGCGACCAGGCACTCGACCGAACCGCTGAAGAAAGGCCAGACGCAGCCCACCGGGAAGCAGCAGGAGAAAAGAGAGCAAAAGCAACAGGACGGGCGCCAATCTCCCGCCAAGCCCAGGAAAAGCGCCGGGCATAAAATGTAACAGATTTATTCACCACTAAAAAAATTCGATATGAAAGTTTGTATAGCAGAAAAACCGAGCGTGGCAAAAAGTATAGCCGCCATTCTCGGCGCAACCAGTAAAAAAGACGGCTATATGGAGGGTAACGGCTGGGCTGTTACCTGGGCGTTCGGCCACCTCGTAGGACTGGCAATGCCCGAAGCTTACGGGTTTACCGGTTTCCAAAAAGAAAACCTGCCCATACTCCCGAAAGAGTTTATCCTTGTTCCCCGGCAGGTCAAAGAAGGCAAGGAGTATAGGAACGACCCTGGCGTAATGAAGCAACTGGGTATCATTAAAGAGTTGTTTTCCAAAGCCGACGGCATTGTCGTTTGCACGGATGCAGGACGCGAGGGAGAGTTAATCCACCGCTATATCTATGAATATTTGGGAAGCAACCGCCCGTGCCAACGCTTATGGATAAGCAGTTTGACCGACAAAGCCATTAAGGAGGGTTTTCAGAATCTCCGTCCCGGCAGCGATTACGACAACCTGTATTTATCGGCGAGAGCAAGAAGCCAGGCCGATTGGGTTGTCGGACTTAATGCAAGTCAGGCGTTGAGCATTGCCGCCGGGCGCGGATCGTGGTCGCTCGGTCGAGTACAGACACCCACGCTGGCGATGATATGCAGCCGCTATCTGGAGAATAAAGACTTTAAGCCTCAAACGTACTTCAAACTGAAATTGCACACGGCTAAAGATGATACGGCATTTACCGTTTTGTCGGTGGACAAGTACGATACCCGTTCCACAGCCGATGACGCATTGCAACAGGTAAAGGCTGCCGGAACCGTCCGCGTTACGGGTGTCGAAAAGAAAGAGGTAAAGCAGGAGCCGCCATTGCTGTACGATTTGACCACGCTTCAAAAGGAAGCCAATAGCAAACATGGCTTTTCAGCCGACAAAACGCTGAATATCGCCCAAGCGTTGTACGAATCGAAAAAAATATCGTATCCACGCACGGGAAGCCGTTATATTTCCGCCGACGTGCTGGATGATGTAAATAATAATTGAAAAGTAGTCCACTTAGTAATTGAAAAGTATCCCACTAAGTGTCTCGTTGTAGAGTTGGTAAAGATATTTACTATTCATTAGACTGCAACATTTTTTGAGTTTCTTTAACAC
>BNTS01000042.1 GCA_025996775.1 Bacteroidia bacterium
TGGAAACCATCGCCATGATAACATAGCGGAAACCCTGCGGGAATGTTCCTTCAGCCGGGAAAACCTGTTCAATCCAGAAGAAACGGCCTTCCGTACCGTAGGTAGGCGCTTCAAAAAGTCCGTTTTTATCCTTGTCGGCTTCAAAATCGTAATATTCAAGCGGCTGATTAATGTCTGCCGGTTCAAATTGTACAACCTTTTTGTACGATCCATCTTCTTCCATATAACGTCTATGCCCTTGGTCGAGACTGCGGAACAGGCGAAGCGTGAGGTTATTGTCCAAGTTTTCAAAATTCAGGTCGATAGCCGTCACATTCTTCTCCATGGACAACAGATAGCCGATATCCAGCTTCTTGCTACCATTCTTCAATGCAATGGTTATCTCCCCATCTTTCATGTGTTCGGTAGCAACAGGTTGCTCAATGCCTTTGAAGTCCGGAGCTTTGATAATAATCTGTCCAACCGGCTTCTGGCAAGGGAAAGGATAAACTTCGCTCCATACACCGTGATTAAATCGTCCGCCACGTTTATCAAGCGATGAGAAAACGGGGCGAGTCATACCGGCCATCGGCATATCGTTCAAATCCTTGTTAGCTTCCGAATAAGCTCCTTCGATAATATCGGTCATTGTATAATGGTCTCTATCAATGTATCGGCGGTCGATAATATCCGTCTTCAACATACTGACGGTAATATTATCCGGCCCACCCCACAGGGCAGCCCGGGTAGTCAGAGAACTCGTTACCGGCGTCCTGGTTGGCTGAAGAGGATTCAGCGCAGTTGTGGATGTCCGAGTCTTAGCCATCTCCTTCAAAGTCGTCTCCCTGGCAAAAATGGCATCAATCTTCACTTTTGAGTTAGGCTGCCCCTTCACAAGAGAAGAGGAGCCAAAACTCAAAAGAAAGCAAATGATAAATAGAAAATGTATTGATTTCATTGTATTTATTAAATGGTAATTGTTTGCTGTACGGCTTGTTGATTACTCAGTGAAAGCGATGAAGGTTGTCCGCCTCCTACAGAAATAACCACTTCGCCCTTCATGGGTTCTGAGCTTCCGGCTCTATTTACAACTGATAAGTCTTCCGGTGAGAGGGTAAATTCAATCGTTTTAGATTCCCCCGCCTTCAGATGAATACGCTGAAATCCTTTCAAAGCAAGTATAGGAGTTGTAAAATCTCTTTTGTTGGATAAATAAAGCTGCACAACTTCGTCTCCATCCTTGTCTCCCGTATTAAACACCTTGGCTTTTACCTTTACAGATTGTCCATTCTTAACTGCCTCCAGCGTATTATACTGGAAGGTTGTGTAGCTTAAGCCGTAACCAAAGGGATAGATGGGGGTACCTGTAAAGTAGCGATACGTACGGTTTGTCATGCTGTAGTCTTCAAAATCGGGTAAATCGTTTACACTCCTGTAGAAAGTAACAGGCAGACGCCCGGCAGGATTGTAGTCGCCAAACAGAACATCGGCAATTGCTTGTCCGGCAGCTTGTCCGCCATACCATGCGTTAACGATAGCGGGGAGATTTTGTGATTCCCATTCCAAACCTATCGCACTTCCTGTCATCAGCACAAATACAACCGGCTTTCCGGTAGCTTTAAGTTCTTTCAGCAGGTCTTTCTGAATAGCCGGTAAATCAAGGGATGTACGGTCGCCTCTTTTAAATCCATCGATTACAACTCCCATTTCTTCACCTTCCACTCTCGACGAGATACCTCCTGCAAAAACAATCACATCGGCGTTTTTTACAGAAGCGGCAACCTCTTGAATATTGGCTCTTTTCAGGGTTCCCATGTCAAATGTTATCTCTGCGTTATCTGCACTTTGCCGATAGTTGATATCTATTTGATATTTTTTACCCAGTTCAGCATTCAAAGGATAATAGGCGTTGATATTACCTACCTTTTCCTGTTTCACTCCGTCGATATACAATTCAGCCCAATCATCGGCTTTCAGTTCAAATACCACTTCGCCGGTTTGTTCGGGTGTGAAAACAGTTGACCAGGAAGCACCCATACGGCGTGTGATAATTCCCTCGGCAATATCTTGTCCATCTCCCCACTGATAATCCACCTTCTTTTCAATACGGGTAAGTCCGGGATCACCTTCCCGTTTCGTATTTTGATAGTATTTTGCCTGGAAACCTTGTGCTCCATTATAGGTAAAGACATCATCCTTGTATGTAGAAGTAAATACAAAGTCATCGGTCAGATTTACTCCTTTTTCGTAGATTACTTCAATGTCGGTACCCACCTTGGCTTGAATACCTTCCAAAAGCGTTGTCACTTCTGTAGGATATCCGTAATAGTTAGCTAATTGTACACTTTCACTATCTGCATTAGGGCCTACTATAGCAATTTTCTTAATCTGTTGCTTATTGAGCGGCAATAAGTTGTTCTCATTTTTCAGCAAAACAATGGATTCATGTGCCATTTTGAGGGCATGTGCTTTATGCGCGGATGCTTCCAAAACATCAACAGATATTTTTGAAAACGGCACCCTTTCATCAGGGTCGAACATACCCAACCTGAAGCGTATTTTGAACAGCCTTTTCAAAGAAACATCCACTTGCTCTTCCGTTATAAGCCCGGTACCGATAGCATCAGCCAATGCCTGATATACTCCATTTCCACATTCACAATCCGTTCCATGTAATACGGCATCGGCTGCTGCGGCTGCCTCGTCAGGATGTGTCTTATGCGTCTTATAAAAGTCTTGGATTCCACCGCAATCGGATGTTACATATCCATCGAACTGCCATTGATTCTTTAGAATATCCATCATAAGCAGGTCGCTCCCACAACAGGGTTGGCCAAAGATGGCATTGTAAGCGCACATGACTCCGGTCACCTTAGCATCTACAACTAATTCCTTGAAGGCCGGCAGATACGTATCCCATAAATCGAAGTTGCTTACTTCCGCATTATAGGTATGTCTACTCCATTCCGGTCCGCTATGTACGGCAAAATGCTTTGCTGTAGCCGATGATTTCAGGTAAACAGGATCATCTCCCTGTAAGCCCTTTACAAAAGAAGCGCCCAATTTACCTGTTAGGTAAGGATCTTCCCCGTATGTTTCCTGGCCACGACCCCAACGAGGATCTCTGAAAAGATTGATATTCGGACTCCAGTAGGTCAATCCCAAAAAGATGCCCGTCTTCCCTTTCTTTTTAGAATCATTGTAAATAGCACGACCTTCGTCGGAAGCATACACAGCCATTTGATTCAAAGATTCGGCATCCCAAGTAGCAGCCATACCAATAGCTTGCGGGAAAGATGTTACAGGATAGGGACTTCGAGCTACTCCGTGCAAAATCTCATTCCACCAGTTGTAGGCCGGAACCCCCAAGCGATCGATTGCAGGAGCATCATTGATCATCTGAGAGATCTTTTCTTCAATGGTCAATCGACTGACCAAATCATCAACTCGTTCGTCAATCGGTAAATCGGGGTTCTGAAATGCAAATTCGTACGTTTGCTTATTAGAACATGAGGACAGAGCTAATAGCAGTCCACAACTTAGGATAAAAATCTTTTTCATTATATAATTAATTTAGTTAATTCCTAATAATCAGGGTACAATAGTCCCATCGTCGAGCCTGTGGTCGCTGGGGCCTGGTTGTTCTCTTACGAGACCTGTTAATCTATAATAGTTCTCTAATTGCTTAACCATAATTCTTTCTCCTGCACCTATTTCGATAAGGCCTCCACCCCAGTCGGCTCCATAACCGCCTAAAGCTGCAGATCGTACGTCAGCCACATAGCCAGGTGAACTACCTCCACAGGTAGCATATCCGAAGAAGAAAGGAACTAAGCCGTATTGAGAAAGTTCATGCTTCCAATCAAGTTGGAATTTGATAAAAAACTCTCCCGGAACAACTGAAATGACATAACGGTTGTTCAAAGCAAGCACCGAGAAGTGAGGTGTCCGCGATTGTTTCCGATCATAGCGTCCCGTAAAGTTAAGTGAATCGGTCTTCACCTTTATATTAGCTTCGTCGTAAGGATTAGGATAAAGCTCTTTAGCCAACTTAACAGTTTCGATTGAAAGCAGTTTCCCCATTCGATCAATCAAATCATAGTTTGCAGGGCGTGGGTCGTCCTTGCCTTGCCTTCCTCCATCCTTAAAGAGGGGAGCCTGATTACCGGCTGCTCCGTTTACAAAGAGACAATGTATCTTATTACCGAAGGCTTCTTCAGTATAGCGTGTGGCATACCCTACATAGTCGCCGGAAACTTCAAAGTTATTCCATACCACATCGGGATGACAGGCGTAATTCATAATCAGGATACGCGGATTACCACTTGTATCGTCAATACGTATTACTCCTACCGAATTATCAACCGGTCCGTGCGGTAAGCGCTCGCGATTGATGTAATGAAAGTGTTCGTCGGCAAACCAAGATTCGCGGGCATGACCATCATCCCGAACAATAAGTCTGTTGAAACTTAAAGAAGGGAAACTGCGATGCCCGCCGGATATCTTGGCCTCGAACATATTTTTGGATGCTTCGTCCATCAATTGAGTGAATTTAGCCTCCGTAAATTCCCTTGTCCCCGAAGCGCCCGAATGATTGTGTGACTGGCAGAGATAAACTTCATTCAGGTTGTATTTCTTTTTTAGACTTGCAATAAACGCATCGTTCCCGCCTCCGCTGTCGTAGGCAATAAAGGCCACTCTTACACCGCCCGCATCCAGAATAAGGCTGCGAGCATACAAAGAATCATGCACCGGATACCTTGGGTTAGGAGGTGTGATGTTTATCTTGGCCGAGCCGGCCCTTAATACATCAGCCGCCCGGCTGCTTATTGCTAAAAAAAACAGGCAACCTATTCCTAATAAAGTTACAATTATGTGATTTGTTTTCATGGTTTAAACTATTATTGATTATTTTAGTCGTATGTTCCAAAGCTCTTTAATGGTCTCTTCCTGCGAATACCCTACCGGACATGCCACACTCTTGGTGTTAGCAAAGTACGAACGGTAAGATTTCTCTCCAAGAGGACCGGAAATCATTCGTATGACGCACATCTGAAGATGTCCGTTGGGGTCTGTTTTTCTTAGCCAATCGAAAGCGTACCACAACCATTTATTCCTGTAATCCTCGTCTTGCATGGCAAACCAGGTTATATCATCGTAGCCCCAGCAGAAAGGGTCTTGGTTGGCTACTCCCGGGTTGCGGCTTATCCCGAAATTGTCAAATTCTACCAGATAGGGCATGTGTTCCGCCTTCCAACCGCTTGGAGAAATAGCTGCCTGGCTTTTCTGAAATATACCATCGCTATTACCCACTTCCAGAATTCCTTCCATCGGCTTATCAATAACTTCTTTGACTCGGAGAGGGAAAGAGTTGAAGTCTAAAAGACTCACACCATCTTTTACAAACCCACCTTTGGGGGTATGCCCGTCTAAGAGTACATAATGCCTACGTGCATGTGCTTTGGCATATGCACGTACTTTCTGTAGAAATGCAGCATAGTGAGTCTTGTCAGGATCGTCACGTCCTATCAATTCCACTTGTCCCAGATGAAAAGCCTCGCAGCCAATGTCAATATACGATTTAGCCAAGTAGTAAAACCAGAACTGTGATTCTATATTATGAATCATCGGCGTTCCGCCATTTGCGCTGCGCATCAGGGTCTCGCTACCTGCATTGGCCCTTTTAATCATATCGGCAACACGGAAATTACGGTCTTCCACCGGCAGGCCGAAAGCTTCAAATACCCAAGCAGGGATTTTCAGATTGTTTACATCGCCACTAACATGTTCAAACAAGCAACCCTGAAAAATCATTTCGGGATCATATTCATGCATACGGTCAATAAGCCTCTTCGCATAATCGAGAAAAGCAGGTTCGCCCAGTTTACTCTCTTCACTCCAACGATAAATAGCCCGTCCTATGAATTTTGCCCCAATATTCTCTATCATGCGTATATCATCCTCCTTGAAAGGAAACAGATAATTTTCAGGAGTGCCTGCTACTAAGAAATAGCCTGCTGTTACCGAACGGTCTAAGTAATTCTCAAGTACTTCGCGCGATATGGAACCATCGAAATAGAACTTCGAGTCTTCACGGAAGGTTCCATAAGTGGGTTGCGATGAAAAGCATAATGCAATAAAATCAGCAACTAATTGTGTGTTATCGGGTGATAAGGGATAATGTCCCCTATCCTTGTCTACGATTACCGTCATTTGGCCACCCAATTGCTTATATATCTTTTCCACCTCATGCGTCTGACTATCCAAATTAGGATCACTGCCTCCACATACATGTATGATAGGTATCCGGGCTTTCGCCAAAGGGCCCAAATTATCTATAGGCTGTACTTTAGCCAAAGATGAACGAAGAATAGGATTCTCTCCATAGATTGCCGACACCTTTTCAGGATTCTCAATAGCCCATTGATAGACTTCACCTGTGGCAGCACCACGTCCGGCAACTACGGGTTTCTTCGAAAATCCCTTTTCAGTGAGGTAAGCATATACCTTATTCCAGTCTTCCAAATTAGGCCCGTCGGCACTTGTTGGAACCGGCCCAACAACAATATGAAATCCCCTTGCCAATAAGGCAAAATCGACTTCAGAGTCAGGACTCGGTTGGTCGCATCTATAAACCCATGGCGTATCATTCGTTGCCTTTTCCGGTGCGATGACAGTCACTCTTACTCCTTCCGGAATACTGAAGGTGTATTTATTATAACTTCCTGTGAATTGTGGCCCCCAACGAGTAGTCCACACCTTATCGGCCGGAGAATATACATATTGCGCCTGTGTATTGTAAAAGGATGTCCGTGTATATCTTAGCGGCAAGTAAGAAGGTTTGGCATCTTTTTTAGCTGCATAACTTTGCTCAATAAAGTTGACAATAATTTCAGGGTCTTTCAAGCTATGCGGATGATGCGCTGGTCCGTCTTTAACAAGAACAGAGATACGTCCTCCAAACGCATGATAAATATTCTCTATCGCACGGGTGTTATTAATAATGGGGTCTACACTACCACAAACATTCAGCAGCGGAACATCATATTGCGCAAGGAGATACAGATTTGTAAGACTTGCCTGACTTACTCCCGGATTATCGGCATAGATAGCCGTTACCTTATCAGGATTAGCCGTCCCCCATGTATAAGCGTTACTTCCACCTCGGCTCATTCCTATAAAAGCTGGTTTAGGAGACAAGCGATACTCTTTAATCAAATAATTGTACCAAGCATCCCAAGTCTTGTCGGGATCCGTTGTGATAAAGGCCACATGGTAGCCCTTATTCAGCAATGCAATTTCTGTTTGTGGCTCATGATCCCAGTAACAGCCACGCCACGTCCACGGATTACCGGCCAAAGCCTGCTTGGGTACTACCACAATACAACGACGGGTGCCCGGCTCAGGAGTGGCCACCCCGGTTCCTTCTTGCGGAGTAGCCGTTATTGGTGTAAGCTTGAGTGTTTTTTCGTTGATGACATAATCATAGCGGTCGAAACCGTGCCACGAACTCTTTTCAGCACCTAAGGCTGTGTCCATTAAAAATGAACACAGCCCGGAAATAAAACTTATAATAATAAATATAGTAATTCTCATTTTCTATTTATCAAATGGTTGCCTTAATAATAGCAGGCGCGCCCTTAGGAACTGTCACTTTCACAACTTTTCCATTATATCTTACATTGCATACGCCTCCGTTAGGATTACTGATTTCGGCTGATGTAAGCTTGCCTTTTTCCCACTTCATGTTCACTACATAACCTCCGCGTGCACATAAACCAGATACGTCACCTGAAGCAGACCATTGTGAAGGTAAAGCCGGAAGCAGGCTAATTTCTCCTGCATGGCTTTGAATCAAGGCTTCTGCTACGCCGGCGGTATAGCCGGAAGGTGCATCAATCTGCGCTCCTGTACCTTGTCTGAGGAATTGATTTACTACATTCGAAAGGGATGATTGTATGAGACCACCTGCCCTATCGCCTCGTTCTAAACGAGCCCACATGCAAATGTTCCAAGAACCCGGGAATCCACCAGCACGCGTGCCGCGAGAATCCAACCAGAATCTGTACGCATTAACTATATCGATGTCACTCTCCCTATGCGTAAGAACACTATTTCCAGGATAGAACGGGAAATAAGGAGATACATCATGGCCACCTGCTTGGGGTTTCCAATCTTCAGTCCACTCTTGAACGAATCCAATCTGATTCACCTTGTATGGCGGCAGTTTAGGTAATATAGATTCAAGTTCTTTACGGAAAGGAGCATCCACATTGAGTATCTTGCTCGCTTCAATCACATGCGGAAAGAGTTCTTTCATGATACCAACATCCATGGTAGTACCCGGCGAGAGATAAGCCAATGTCCGGCTATCATCGAAATAGAATCCATGCTCGGGAGACATGGAGAATGGAGTAACCAGATACCCATATTTGGGATATTCAACCAATATACTTGACAGAAACTCTGCTGACCCTTTGAGTATTGGGTAGATTTCTTTGAGGACTTCCTTGTCTTGGGTAAAGGCATAATGCTCCCACAAATGTTGACAGAGCCAAGCACCGCCAACCGGCCACATGCCATAGCGAGCACCATCAACAGGAGCAGTTCCTCTCCATAAATCTACATTATGATGTGTAACCCAACCTTTTGCTCCATAATAAATCTGAGCTGTTTTTACACCATTTTCAGAAATGTCTTTTACCATGGATATTAAAGGAAGATGGCATTCACTTAGATTGGTTACCTCGGCAGGCCAATAGTTCATTTGAGTATTTATATTGATGGTATATTTACTTCCCCAGGGTGGAGCAAGTCTTTCATTCCATATCCCTTGAAGGGTAGAAGGTTGACCACCGGGACGACTGCTGGTTACAAGCAGATAGCGGCCAAACTGGAAGCATAACATTTCCAGATCGGGATCCGGAGCACCTACATTCGCTTGATTTTGAGGGGCACCACGTTGCATAACAGGAGGAGGAGCGAGTGCATCTGCAAGGCGCTGGTTGATTGGCTTTGCAGCCTTTGACTTATCACCAACATTCAACTTTACTCTTCCCATCAAACCGCTAAAATCCGCTACATGCCGTTGTAGAAGAGTAGCATAATCTTTATTTGCCACATCGGCAAGCGTTTTCTGGTTCTTGGCAACAGGATCACCACTTATGTCTTTATAATTTACAAAACTGGTTGCAGCAGCTAAAATAATAGTTGCCGAGTTTGCATCACGAATAGTGAGTTTATTTCTGTTTACACCCGACTTACCGCCATCTGCTTTGAGTTGAACAGCCGTTTGAAACGTCATGCCCTTACCCTCTTCAGGACCTATTAACCAATAGTGGGGTATAGAATTTTCCCAGAAACCATCGAGCGTCAATTTACCGGGTACGGCAGTTGTTTTATCACCAAAGTAACTATCCAGTGAAACATCGAAAGATACTTTACCCGGCTTGTCTGACGATATATTTACCACCAAAACCCGGTCGGGATAGGAAACGAATACTTCACGTGTATATTTCACTCCTTTATACTCGAACGTAACAGAGGTAATGCCATTGCCCATGTCCAGATCACGATAGTAATTCAGGGTTTCGTAGTCATCAATTCCGTACATGAGTATGTTCAGATTGCCAAGCGGCTCGTAGGCCTGTTGTCCTACAGGTATACCCCAGAAATGCTCGTCAGCCATTTTTTCGGCTTCTTTTAATTTGTTACTAAATACCAAATCCTTTATTTGCTTGAAGTATTGACCGGCATTCGGATCATTATAATCATGTGGACGTCCGGACCAGAAAGTATATTCATTCAGTGCAATACGTTCGTTGTTCACTTTACCATACACTAAAGCTCCAATGTGTCCATTCCCTATTGGCAACGGATCCACCCAGGCTTCTCCTGGTTTTGTATTATACCACAACAGCAAATCTGTCTTTTGCTCTTTATTAGCGCTGTAACTAACGGGAGTGATAAGCACTACCAGAAAAAGTATATAAAAAATACTGTTTATATTCATAAAGGAATAACTGTTTTTCATACCTGTATAATTATTCATGAGTAAAAAGGAAGAGACTACAGAAGTATAACCCTCTGCAGCCTCATTATAACAAGTTATTTATTGTAACGGAGGTTCGTTAATCAATGGATTACGCTGCCTAACTTGGTCAGGAATAGGAAAATAGACATTTTCTTCCGAGAATATGGCACCATAGGGGTTAACAGCCCCCATTAGTGGTACAAACGTAAATTTTCCTTCTCCATCCAAAGCCGGATACTTACGGGTACGGGATATATCGTCCATAAGTTTAAATTCAAACAAGGTCTCACGTATTTTTTCTGTTATTACCTCGTTGACAAATGCTTCGGGAGCAAGAGTCTGCAGCTTATTCTTGATGGTGGTATAATCTTTACTGATTGAAGCACGAGCTTCAATTGTTGCCAGATATCCAGCTGCTTCTTCCGTTACCACACCTCCTGCTTTCACAAGAGCCTCTGCTGCAATTAAATACATTTCGCTCAAACGATAGATAGTAATATCTTTTTCCGAGCGAGCTGTTGATCTTAAAGCTTCATCTTCCCACCAAAAGTAGGCAAGCTTATTGAATGTGTGCTCTACACCATTCGGTCCTATAACGCTGCTGTGAAAATATTGGTTATCCTGATAACGTAAATCGTCGTCCGGGTCGTAGGCTGCATGCAAAATAGGATCCGGATTCCAGGCATTCACGTAAACAGAGTATTTGAATCCCCATGAATTTGCTTCGTATGGAAGACACCATACAGGTTTATCTCCACCGTTGGCTATAACAGCATCATACTCTCTTACAAAGAGATATTCCTTTTCATTATCGGAAGTACGTAACGTATTATATGCGCTTTTGCCCCAATTTTCTGGATTCGACATATCAGCCCCGTGCTGTATCAAGGCATAATTAGGATTTGATATCAATTCTTTGGCATATCGAGCCGCATCAGCATATTTCGATGCATCCTGCACTGGATATCCAGCCATATTGAGACATACATCAGCCGCTAAAGCCAATACACTACCTCGAGTAATCCGGAACCCGTTTGCAGGCATGGGTTTGTCAGGCAAGCCAGCATTTAGAGCTACCTCCAAGTCTTTGAGTATTTGTTCATAAACTAATTTCTCCGACGAACGTTGTGTATAGATATCGTCAAGTGAGTAATAAGTTTTAAGAACAACAGGCACAGCACCCCATGTATGCACCAAATAGAAATAATTCAATGCCCTGAAGAAACTTGCCTCACCAATCAACTGTTTACGCTCAGCATCTGTTAATCCGGGACAAGCAGGCAGATTTTCTAATGCAAAATTAGCATTTCGTACTATTGTTTCGTATGCTCCAGACCAGAATCCCTGAATGACGCTGTTATCGGTAACGGGATCTATAGACAATGTTTGACATTTACCTATAGCCGGAATATTACCTTTCCCACTCGGATTGTCTATCAACCCTGACCTGAAACCAGTTGAGTACATATAGGAGGAACCAACTAAATTACCCGCACTCATTAAGTTTAAAACTCCTTTCCTGTATAAAATATTTACAGCAGCAAAAGCATCATTTCTTGATTTGAAAAAATTGTCTTTGGTAATATCGCTTAAAGGATCTTCTTCCAAAAACTCATTGCAAGCCACAAAACCAAATAAGCAAACGCTTATTACTAAGTATATTATCTTTTTCATATTCACAATACTATTAAATGATTAGAAATCAAAGTTAACCCCTAAAGTAAAGGTGCGCTCCCTTGGATATTGAAAGAAGAAGATGTTTTGTCCCCATCTATTATTAGTAGAAGTAGTTTCAGGGTCATAACCTCTAAATTCTTTCGAATGAATTAGGAAAGCATTGCTGACACTAAAGTTTATTCTGAGATTCTGCATACTCCAGTTTTTGAGCGTTTTCTTATCAAAGTTGTAGCCCAATTGGAGTAAATTTCCACGAATGTATGAAGCATCTGCAATCCAATATGTATCGTCGTTCGTGCTTTGTCCAGCATACGTTGTATGACGGATTTGCTGTAGCATTGTATTTTGTCTGTCTTCCCTCCATCCGTCTGTCAGCATAAGTTTCAAACCATTGGCAACACCTGCACGATCCAAAACAGTTCCTAAGTACGATTCGAGAACTTGAACACCTGTAACAAATTGTATGTCGGCCGTAAAATCAAAATTCCCATAATAGAATTTATTAATCAAACTACCTGAAATTGAAGGAATTCCATGTCCTGCAACTTCACGTACGCCCGTTGTTTTTTTTTCCCCGGGGCTTTGTTGTCCCGGTGCAGCAGCAGCTTCAGCAGCTTCAGCTGTACTCCAGATGCCCTCTCGTTTTTGAGAATAAAAACTGCCCAGCGGTTCTCCCACGCGATGAATGACTTGTCCAATTCCGGTATTCATAATGATATCTTCGTTGTTTTCACCTAATTGCTTAACTTCATTCGTATTGTAGTTAAAATTGAAGGTCGTTTGCCAAGAGAATTTTTTGGTTTCTATATTCCGGCTTTGAATCAAAAGATCAATACCCGTATTATCTACGCGTCCCATATTTTGATAAACACTGGCAAAACCTGTTTCAAAGGGTAGCGGACGTTCCAATAATAAATCATGGGTATTTTTATGATAAAAGTCTAATTCCATATTAAGCCTGCTATTAAACAGCCCAAGATTAATACCAATGTCAAATTGATCTGTTTTCTCCCATTCAAGATCCGGATTAGCCATACGGTTCATTTGAGATGTTGCTGCCCGGGCGCCGTTCAACAACGTTGTACTTGCCGTCATCATAGACATTGACTGATATTCGGAAATTTCGGTATTACCTGTCCGTCCAAAGCTGGTGTGTAGTTTCAAGTTGCTAATCAAACGGTTATCTTTCAGGAAATCCTCATTGGAGATATTCCAACCCAATCCTGCTGATGGGAAGTAACCATACTTATTGTTTGCCCCAAAACGAGAAGAGCCGTCAGCACGAATCGTAACGGTGGCCATATATTTATCATTCAGCGTATAGCTGCCACGAGCAAAATAAGAATTTATGCTCCATCCCAAAGTGCTGGAGGTAGGAGCTGAAGGAGTAGCACCGGCACCCAGGTTATTGTATTGATAATGATCTGTTGCAAAATTAGTGACATTACCCGTACCAAAATTAAAGGTGCCTGATTCTGACCAACTCATACCTAAGGTAGCATTAACACGATGTATATCGTTCAATACCTTATTATAGCTCAGATAGGTTTCTTCCTGCCAATAAGTAGTTGTAGCGCTACTAATATTGGCTCTACCTTGGGGAGATGAAATATACAACAAATCCGTTGGGAAATAATCCTTGTTAGTACGAAGATTATAATCTATACCAAATTGAGTACGTAAATCCAATCCATCAAATATATGGAATACCAATCCGAAATTTCCGAAAATCTTGGTGCGGATACGTTTGCGGACAGCCGTTTCCAATTCTTGAACGGGGTTAGCCATTCCTTCCAGATTATAATCCATTTCTGTTTGATAATTGATGCTTCCCCATCTGCCGTCAGGAAATTTAATCGGGATGATGGGAGGCATTTCCCACATATTACGTCTAGCTCCACCACCCGTATCATCAATCGTATTTCCCCATGTATGGTTAACCAAAAGATTCGAGACAATATCCAACCAACGGGTCGGTTTGGAATCGAATGTTAATTTCGCATTCAAACGCTGTACCCCATTATTCAGCATAATACCTTCTTGGTCAGTATAATTGATAAAAGTACCTACAGAGACTTTCTGATTTTGGTGTTGTATATTCAATTGATGGCTATGAGAAATAGCGTCGCGGGTAACTGCTTCCTGCCAGTCGGTATCGTAGAGAGGATTGCCTGCTGAATCGAAATACAAGGGATCGGTACGACGGGGTATCCACTCTGTAAGCCCTCTATCTGCTAATGTTTTTCGTCCTGCAGGATATTTAGATAGATTGGCAAAGGCTATATCTTCCATTTGCACAAATTCATCTGCATTCATTAATTCTACTTTTTTAGCCATCGTGCCCAAACTAACGTATCCATTATAGGATACAACGGTTTTGCCTTCTCCTGTATTGCCTCGTTTGGTCGTTACCAAGATAACTCCATTAGCTCCACGAGCGCCATAAATAGCAGTTGCCGAAGCATCTTTCAACACCTCCATCCGTTCGATGTCATTCGGATTGACAAATTGAAAATCTGTCATTTGAACACCATCAACTACAAATAGAGGTTGTGAAGAGGTATAAAGGGAGTTAACACCACGGATAATAACACGCGGGCCGGAGCCATCCATACCTAAGGGATTACCGCTTTGTGACAGAATACTTACACCAGCCGCTTTTCCTCTTAGGCCATCCAAGGCGCTGAATTGGGGACGAGCCAGAATGTCATCGGCTGTTGCTACACTGATGGAGCCGGTTACGTCTGACTTGCGTTGTACACCGTAGCCTACTACCACAATTTCTTCGAGGGCTTGTGAATCATCGGCTAAACGGATGGCTAACGTCCGTTGATTTCCAATGTTTACTTCACGAGGTGTATATCCGATATAACTTACTGTTAATACGGCTCTTTCTTTGACCTCCAGGTTAAATTTGCCATCTAAGTCGGTAATGCTTCCATTGGTTGTGCCTTTCTCTACAACATTGGCTCCAATGATGGGTTCGCCGTTTTCGTCTGTTACCGTTCCGGTGATTCGTACTTTATTGTCGGCTTGTTGTTTTTGTAAGGAAATAATAACGTGGCTTCCTTTAATAGTATAGACATAACCCGTGTTCTTCAATAAGAGACTCAAGACATCGTTTACATTTGCGTCGGCAACGGAAATAGATATTTTCCTGTTTAAATCAATCCTTGATTCTTCGTAGTCTACCGAAAGGTTTGTTTGCTTTTCAATTTCTTCAAATGCTGCTTTTAACGTCATATTATTTTCAGACAACGTTACTTTACTAAGGATTTCAGAATGAATGGTTTCCGAGAAAACTTGTGGTGAAGACAGCAAAAGGAAAAAAACAAAAATTGTTTTGCATAAATGATTTATGCCATTTTTTTTCAATAATCCATTTAATTTCATAATTTTGCGAATTAGATTATAAAGTTGAATACTAAGTAATTTATTTTCTACAAGCGAATTACAGTATTTTTCGATTTCAATCCCAAGGAGACAAGTTAGCGCGGATCTCCTTGGTTTCTTTTTTTCATGTGATTTCTCCTTTATTCTTTAATTAGTTAATATATACGATATTATTATCTATTCGATAGTTAAACTCTCCGATATTTTTCAATATTTCAAATATCTGATTAACGTCTTCTTCAGGTGAGAAGCGGACTGTAAATGTTCGCCCCTTGAATTTATTGGCATCATAACGGACTGATACTTGGAATTTTCGTTCTATCACATTGACAATTTCTTCAAGGGTATTGCCCTGGAAGATTAAGAATCCTTGTATCCATCGTGTGTTTTTGGCCGCTTCAACCTTTCTGGTTACAAATTCATCGGCTACGCGGTCGTAAACAAGTTGTTCGTTGGGCGAAAGGATAACAACCGATTGCATAGTGTTATTTTTTGTCTGTATCCGAACCTTTCCGCTTTCCAGCGTAGTAATGCTTTTACCTGCATTGGTATAGGATTGAACATTGAACACCGTGCCGACAGCTTCGACGTCCATATATTCTGTCTTTACGATAAAAGGCTTATCAGGATTACAGGCAACACTGAAATTGGCTTCTCCGTCGAGGAAAAGTGTACGTGTTTTGCCTGAAAATTCTTTTTCGTAGATAAGAAGAGAGCCGGAGTTGATCCAAACTTCAGAACCGTCGGAAAGGATAACATGTTTTTGTTCTCCATAAGGAACAAAATGTTCGATTAGCTCGGGTTCTTTAACCACAATAGTCTCTTGATGAATACCGACTACAAAGAAATAGGTCAGTGCTGCGCTAAGCAATGGCAGTAGCAAGATAGCGGCAATACGTGAGAAACGCTTATAGAACGAAATTTGACGACTATCATCGTGCTGATGTATGCGTTTCTTGATTTTCTTCAGTTCTTCCCGGATTTGGGCATCTTCAATATCGGTATGGTTTTCCCAAACATCAAGCATTACTTCAGTCTTTTCCTGTTGGTTGTCTTCATCGGTGAACCAACTTTGAAAATCCTGTTGCACTTCTTTGGAAACATTATTTTCAAAGAAATTCTTAATCAGTAATGCGAGGTACGTGTTCTTCATTATTTCTCTCTTTTATTAGTAAGACGCTAATGATGCTCCGAACACACAGTCCAAATGAAAAAAAAATTCTACCCGGTATTCAGGGGGTAGCAATGCCTGTCCTTATATCATGGAGAGCTTGGGTGAGATGGTTTTCTACAGTACGCTTATTTATCTTCAGATGGTCAGCTATTTCATCATTGGTAAAACCTTCTTTTCTGCTCATTATAAAGATGCGTTTTCTCTGTGCCGGCATCTTGTCAATCAAAATATCTATGAGTAAGGACAGCTCCTTGGCGTACATATTTTCTTCAATATCAATAATATCTGAATAGTAATGATCGTATTGCTCCTGTTGTTTGAGGTCGTATTTTTCCTTGACTGTCTGATGCTCATAATAATCATAAACCATATTCTTTGCCATACGGAAGAGGTAACTTCTGAACGAGGTAGTCTTCGATATTGCTTCTCTATTTGTCCATACCTTAAAGAAGATGTCTTGTGCCATATCAGATGCGATATCTGCATCTTTAATGAACCCGAAAAGGAAACTCTTCACTTTGGGATAATATATGGTGAAAAGAAGATCGAAGGCGTCATGATCTCCTTTCCCTAATTTTTCCAAATAATTCAATTCTATATTGGTTTCCATATAGGTTAGATACAGTTAGATATTTAATTATCCCCCCAAAACATATTCAGATGGTAAAATTACCAAAAAAATGATATCTTATATTATATCAAAACGAGTTTTTTTATTCTATAAGCAAATGTTCATCGGAATCTCGAAAAATCATTTGTCAATTAAATTCTGTTAAAACAGGGGGCTTTAGTCAATAAAAGGGGGCTTTTTGTGTTCCGAGAAATTCGTAGATTCGACTAAAACGGCCAACATGTCGTGAATATATAAAGCTTTTGTCGCGATTCGAGAAATTTCATCTGAAAGAACAGCGTCTTTTTGGAAATTCATGCTGATGATGTTGGGAGATCATCAGCATGATTTGGAAATTTCATTTAGATGATTTCCCAAAATGATGCAGATGATTTTCCAAAGCGATGTGGATGGATTCCTAACAACTTTTAATATTATAGAATATTAACCTAAAATTAAGATCCATTAATATCTCTAATGTCTTTAAATTTCATAAGGTCCTTAAAGACATTTTGCTTCTACAAGGGAGGTAAAAGTTAAACATTGAGTGATTTTCACCTTACCAACTTTCAATTTTCAATTTTAAACTCAATAAATCTGTCTTTTTGTATTACAGAAAACCCCAATTCCCAGCGTTTTTCGTGTTAAAAACTAAAAACCGCTCCAAATATCGAAGCGAGAAATGACCAAATTCTGACAATATGATATTTTTGACTTTTTGATATTTCTAATGAATGCCCTCCACGATTCTTCATTTATTATATACGTATGCGAGTAAAAAATTACTACCTTTGTTCTTCGTTTGAAAATAAATGAAGTTTGAGATGCTATGACTGCTAAATTGAAAAAGAAAATTATACTTGGGTTTTGGATCTTGTTTGCGGCCGGGTTCATTGTGATTGTATTCTTATTTACAGCTATTTCTAATGGCTGGATAGGCTATATGCCTTCTGTGGATCAGTTGGCTAACCCTATCGATAAGTATGCCTCTATTGTTGTTTCGTCCGACGGAAGAATCATGGGCAGCTATGCGCACAGCCAGGATAACCGTATATCTGTAGACTATAATGATCTTTCGCCCGGCTTGGTGAAAGCTTTGATTGCAACGGAAGACAGCCGCTTTGCCAAACATAGCGGCATTGATATGCAGGGGCTGATGCGTGCCGTGGTAAAAAGGGGCTTGCTCTTTCAGAATAGCGGTGGCGGCGGAAGTACCATCACCCAGCAATTGGCCAAACAGCTCTACTCGCCAAACGCCGAGAGCTTTCTGGAGCGACTGCTACAGAAACCCATTGAGTGGGTGATTGCCGTTAAATTGGAGCGCTATTACACCAAAGAAGAAATTATCAATCTGTATCTGAATAAATTCGACTTCCTTTATAATGCCGTAGGTATTCAGTCGGCAGCACACGTTTATTTTGCCACCACGCCGAAGGGCTTGAGTATAGAAGAGGCGGCAACGCTCGTCGGTATGTGCAAAAACCCGTCCTTATATAACCCAGTGAGGTATAATGAACGGACGCGCCTGCGCCGTAATGTGGTATTGGGACAGATGACCAAGGAGGGATATCTAACAGAGAGACAACGCGATTCCCTCGCCAGCCTGCCACTCACACTACATTTCTCAAAGATGGACCATAAAGATGGACCGGCGCCTTACTTTCGTGAATATCTGCGAATGGTGATGACGGCAAAGAAGCCCGATATAAGCAACTACCCGGCTGCCTGGCAGAAACAGAGGTTCAGAGATGACTCCACGGCTTGGGAAAACAGTCCGCTATACGGTTGGTGTAATAAAAACAAGAAAAGCGACGGTACCTACTATAATATATATACTGACGGACTAAAGATTCACGTCACATTAGACTCGAGGATGCAACAGTACGCTGAAGAGGCGGTAAGGGAGCATCTTGCAGGCGAGGTGCAACCCAATTTCTTTAAAGAAATAAAGGGACGTCATTATCCTCCCTTCTCAAGAGACCTCTCGCAGGACGAGATTGACGACATCATGGCTCGTTCCATGCAGCAAACCGACCGCTACCGCGATATGAAGAAGGCCGGAGCGAGTGAGGCCGCCATCAAGCAAGAGTTTCTTAAACCTATAGATATGAGTGTCTTTTCCTGGAACGGACCTATTGATACGGTTATGTCGCCCATGGATTCCATCCGCTACCATAAGAGTTACCTGCGCACGGCGTTTATGTCGATGGATGCACGTACCGGACATGTGAAAGCCTACGTGGGAGGTATTGATTATAATAAGTTTCAGTATGATATGGTGACGGGCGGACGCCGGCAAGTAGGCTCCACCATGAAGCCCTACCTCTATTCGCTGGCTATGCTGGAAGGTATAAGCCCTTGCGACCAGATGCTACACGTTCAGCAACACCTGACCGATGAAAACGGAAAACCCTGGACGCCCCGCAATGCCAATCAGGAGCGTATCGGTGAGATGGTATCTATTCAATGGGGGCTTCAACATTCAGACAATTGGGTGACAGCCTACCTGATGGGCAAACTATCGCCCTATACACTCGTCAATTTATTACACTCCTTCGGGATGACGGGAAATATTGACCCGGTGGTATCCCTCTGTCTCGGTACGGCTGATATATCTGTAAGCGAGATGGTAAGCGGTTATTCAACTTTTGCCAATGGAGGCATACGGGTGGATCCGCTTTATGTAACCAGTATCGAAGATTCTTTCGGAAATATTGTTGCCAACTTCAATCCCCAGACGCATGAGGTGCTAACAGAGGATGCTACCTATAAGATGCTTTATATGCTGCGAAGCGTGATGGACGGAGGTAGTGGCAGCCGCGTAAGATACAAATACAACCTTCGCGGGCCGATGGGCGGAAAAACGGGTACTACGCAAAACAATTCCGATGGCTGGTTTATGTGCTTTACCCCTAGTTTGGTTAACGGATGCTGGGTAGGCGGAGAAGACCGCTCCATACGTTTCGATCGCATGTCGGAAGGTCAGGGAGCTGCTATGGCGCTTCCCGTATATGCACTCTTCATGCAGAAGGTATATGCAGACACAGAACTGGGCTACTCGCAGACTGAGAACTTTGTGGTTCCTCCTCAATATGCCAGTCCGTGCGTAAGCAGAGACGCTGATTACCTCCGCGACTTTATGCCCGACACAAAAGGGATTGACAAGATATTTGATTAATTATTAATAGCCAACGGTTAATAAATGAGGAATCGTTCGCCTTTGGGAGGTGAACGATTCATACTCAAAAAGAAAACAACAGTTTTTCCTTTTTTCACAAGAAGGGTTATAACTTTAAATCAGATGAAAAAACGTTAAATAAATAGTAGATTATTATGTGTACCTAATGAATATAATCCTAAACAAACTTAAGCAATATATAATTACCAATTTTTTTCAGATGGATTACTTAGTTGTTGATAACAGATTTGTGTCGATATGCGACTTTTGATAGGCCAACGTTTTCTCGTCGAGCGTTAAAAAGCCAAATTCGTGGTTGTATTTTTGCCCATCGGTGATAATCCACTTCAGGAAGTCTTTAGCAAGCCCTTTATCTGTATAAACAAACCCGATATTCTGAATCGGAATAAAGTCTACTTTCTGTGTTTCGAGCAGAGCCAGCGTTTCATCAAGATTTTCAGAGCGGAGCGTTTCAAATTGCTCTTTCTTAACATCCAGCGGCAACAAGGCTATCTCGTCTTTCAACTGACGATCGCTCAAATCATATATGTAGCTCAGGTTGTTGAAAGTAACTCCTGTTTTGTCTTTTTGTATAGCTGTAAGCAGAAAAACATCGTCGCCCGATATACGTTTACCCTTGAGATTGGAAGGTGTATATCCAAAATGCGAAGCGAAAACAACTGACCCTGAAGTAGCGCTGTTACCCGAATATACCGTCAGGTTCTGTGTCACGTCTTTCTTATTAGCCTCAGGCTCGTCTCCCAAGAAATCTTCTACGAAGAAGAGGTTTTTGATATCTTTTTTTCCGAATTTCTTCTTTGTAATTTGTTCAATTAGCGGATTAGCCTTCGTTGTAACCGGCAGCAGTGCATAACGGCCTACGTAAGCAATACCATGATCGACCTTTGCTTCAGTCTCATCTACTGCTACAAAATTAAGGTCTACATCCTTACTATCTTTCTCAGCCAATTTGATTTGAACTTTAGGATTTTGTTTCGAATACTCAGCGATCCACTTTTCCACTAAGGGAGAACTGAACTTTGCGCTACTTACATAAATAACCTCTTGCGTACTGTCTGATGCACTTACACCAGCCGAAATTACTAACAACGCAACAATCGATACAAAGATGTTTTTAAACTTTTTCATTTTCTTACTATTTAAAATGTACCAAGAAATATACAACTGATCTAAAACAATTCTATATTACACTGCAAAACTACTGTGTGATTTTATATTGTGAAATACCCTCGATATGGTATTTTTCATTACGCTGGTGCATTATAATCGCGAAATATGTACCTTTGTAGCAGAAATAAATCAATTAAAAAATAATCAGAATGATAACTAAACATGTAATTTTATTGAGCAGCATGGTTATATTAGGAGCATGTCAATCAGGAACAAAGATTGTTTATCCTGTAGCAGAGAAAGATGGCGCCGTGGATACGTATTTCGGAACCGAAGTGCCCGACCTCTATCGTTGGCTTGAAAACGACACATCGCAAGCTACCGCCGATTGGGTTGCAGCTGAAAACGCCGTAACAAACGCCTATCTGTCGCAGATTCCTTATCGCGACAAAGTGAAACAACGTCTTACGGATTTAACAAACTACGAGCGTATAGGCTCGCCCTACAAGAAGAATGGGAAATATTACTTCTTTAAAAACACCGGTTTGCAAAACCAGAGCGTTTTCTACGTAAAGGATTCGCTCGATGGAGAACCGTCTGTTCTGCTCGACCCCAATGCATTATCGGACGATGGCACAGTGGCGCTTACCGGCGTCAGCTTCTCTCACGACGGAAAGTATCTGGCATATACCATCTCACGCAGCGGATCTGACTGGCGCGAAATCTATGTCATCGACCTGGCCACTCGCAAACTCCTTGACGACCATATCCTCTGGGCTAAGTTTAGCAGTGCTGACTGGAAAGGCAACGGCTTTTTCTATAGCGCCTACGACGCTCCAAGCACCGGCAAAGAATTCTCGAACGTGAACGAAGGACATAAAATATATTACCACAAACTGGGAGACCCACAGAC
Source organism: Bacteroidia bacterium (assembly GCA_025996775.1). Classification (GTDB taxonomy): domain Bacteria; phylum Bacteroidota; class Bacteroidia; order Bacteroidales; family Tannerellaceae; genus DFXE01. The sequence continues at coordinate 22,089 of BNTS01000042.1, forward strand.
AAAGGATGTGCTGACATACCAGAATCCTGCTGAGCCGAAACGCTTCTATAGCAGCTATGTGAGCGAGGACGAACGCATACAGTTCATCGTTGAATCGGGAGCCGGAAGCGGTAATAACCTTTTCTTCAAAGACCTCACCAAGGCCAACGCCCCCATTGTGGCTCTTACGGAAGATATGGAATATACGTATGAACCCATTGAAGTCATCAGCAACAAAATCTATCTCCTCACCAACTATCAAGCGCCTAAGTACCGCGTGATGGTGGCCGACGTAGCTTCTCCTGAATTGAACGAGTGGAAAGAACTGATTCCCGAAAATGAATCGGTACTAAGCGGCGCCCAGGTCATTGGCGGACGCCTGATCCTGACCTACGATAAAGATGCTTCCAGTCATCCTTTCGTCTATACCCTCGAAGGTGAGCAGTTACATGAGATAGTTCTTCCTACTTTAGGCTCGGTAAGTTTTAGTGGGGATAAAGACGATAAAGAGACGTTCTATTCCTTCACCTCGTTTACCTATCCGGCCACTATCTTCAAGTACAACCTCGACACGAACGAGTCTGAGCTTTACCTTGCCCCGAAAGTGGCTTTCCAACCTGAAGACTACACGACCGAACAGGTATTCTTCACCAGCAAAGACGGTACAAAAATACCGATGTTCCTTACCTACAAAAAAGGCTTGCAAAAGAATGGCGCCAACCCTGTATTCATGTATGGATACGGTGGCTTCAACATCAGTTACAATCCCAGCTTTTCTACCAACCGCTTGGTATTCCTCGAGAATGGCGGTATCTACGCACAGGTTACCCTGCGTGGTGGTGGCGAATATGGAGAAGAATGGCATCAGGCAGGCACCAAGTTACATAAGCAAAACGTTTTTGACGACTTCATCTCAGCCGCTGAATATCTTATCAGCGAGAAATATACGAACAAGAACAAATTAGCCATTAATGGAGGCTCGAACGGAGGATTGCTTATCGGCGCCGTTGTAAACCAACGCCCCGACCTCTTCAAGGTAGCTGTTCCTCAGGTAGGCGTAATGGATATGCTTCGCTATCACACCTTCACCATCGGGTGGAATTGGGCAAGCGACTATGGTACAAGCGCCGACAGCGAAGAGATGTTCAAATATCTCTACGCCTATTCTCCGCTCCACAACATAAAGAACGACGGCACCCCCTACCCGGCTATCCTCGTCACCACAGCAGACCACGACGACCGTGTAGTTCCGGCACACTCCTTCAAGTATGTCGCCACTTTGCAGGCCTCGAGCACAGGCAATGCTCCCAAGTTGATTCGCATTGAAACCAAAGCCGGCCACGGCTCAGGCAAGCCCATCAGCAAAGTGATAGAAGAAGCTACAGATATTTACTCTTTCATTTTCTATAATTTGGGGATGCACGTAGCAGAATAATGGTTAAAGAAACAAAAACAGTTTAGTATTCGGTATATTATTTGTTCTTTTGCAAAGAATTTGGGGAGATTTCGGTTTCAGAGTCTCCCTATTTTTTACAATAATAACGTATTTGATACTTGATGGCAAAAAATAAAAAGATAAATACAGTTTCTTTCTTCAATTCCCGCTTTACCTCTATTATCAGTATTGCATTGGTACTCTTCCTGTTGGGATTGATTTTTCTGATGGCTTTGTTAGGGAATCAACTATCCGACTATGTAAAGGAAAATATTTCTTTCTCCGTAATGCTGAAAGACGAAATCCGTGAAGCCGATATGAAACGCATCCAGGAAAACCTGCGAGGCCTTCCTTTTATTCGGGAAACGGAATACATTTCCAAAGAACAAGCCGCTAAGGAAATGAAAGAAGAACTGGGTGAAGATCCGGAGATGTTCTTGGGTTTCAATCCGTTTCAAGCCTCTATTGAGGTAAAGCTATATTCAGAATATGCCAATGCCGACAGCCTGCAGGTGATAGAAAAGAGGCTCAGATCGTATGCTTCCGTATCCGAGGTGCTTTACAGGAAAGACATGATGCAGATTGTGAACGACAATATGAAACGTGTAAGCGTTGTACTTCTTACGCTTGCCCTGATGTTGATGGCCATCTCGTTTGTACTGATCAGCAATACTATCCGCCTGTTGATATACTCCCAACGCTTCCTCATACATACCATGCAGTTAGTGGGAGCGACAGCCGATTTTATTCGAAGGCCCTTTGTACGATATAATATAGTGAGTGGTATTTTAGCCTCGATATTAGCAATATTAATGCTGATTGTGTCGTTATATTATTTGCAAAGCGAACTGAGAGATTTTGTTCAAATGCTGAATACCGGTATGTTATTACTTGTTTTTGCCTGCGTTTTTGCATTGGGCATATTGCTCTCAATCGGTGCAACTGTTATAGCTGTAAACAAATATTTACGTATGGAAGTTGATAAAATGTATTATATATAAAGATGTAAGGAAAATGACACAAAAAGATTTTGCACTCCGAAAAGATAATTTTATAGTAATTGCCATTGCTGTGGCAATTATCATTATTGGTTTCGTTCTCATGAGTGGGGGCGGTTCCAAAGACGGCGTAACGTTTAACCCGGAAATATTCAGCGCACTTCGTATCAAAGTGGCACCTATCGTTACCGTAATTGGTTTCGGCCTGATGCTCTTTGGGATACTTTGGAACGGTAAAGACAAGAAGTCTGCAGAATGAGTATTATCGATACAATTATCGTTGCCATAGTTGAAGGGTTGACTGAGTTTTTGCCGGTATCTTCTACCGGACACATGATTATCACCCAAAGTTTATTAGGCATTGAGAGCACTGAATTCGTAAAAGCGTTTACTATCATCATTCAGTTTGGAGCCATTCTTTCGGTTTTATGCTTGTACTGGAAACGATTCTTTCAAAGTTGGGATTTTTATGTGAAGCTGTTTATAGCCTTCCTGCCTGCAGCTATTGTCGGTTTGTTGTTCAGCGATTATATCGACAGTTTGCTTGAGAATGTTTGGGTAGTAGCTACCATGTTGATCATAGGAGGTATCTTTATGTTGTTTGTAGACAAGCTATTCAATCATCCGACGGAATCGCAGGAGATTACTGCGAAAAAAGCTTTATATATCGGCCTTTTTCAATGTATCGCCATGATTCCGGGCGTATCTCGTTCGATGGCAACCATCGTAGGGGGTATGACTCAGAAATTATCACGCAAAACGGCTGCCGAGTTTTCCTTCTTTCTGGCTGTGCCAACCATGTTTGCAGCTTCGGGTTACAAACTCTTGAAGCTGATCATGGAACCTGGAGGTACGCAGGTGCTGAGCGATAATATATTGACGCTGATTATTGGAAATATAGTGGCGTTTTTGGTAGCCTTGGCAGCTATCAGGTTCTTTATAGGATACGTAACGAAATACGGTTTCAAAGCCTTTGGCTATTACCGCATCATCGTAGGCGGAGTGATTTTAGTATTATTGGGATTTGGATATAACTTACAAATAGTTTGATGGATTTTGAGACAGGAGAGGTTGTTTACCTGAATAAACCGCTGGAGTGGACTTCCTTCGACTTGGTGAATAAGTTTCGTTATAAGCTATCGCGTAAGTTGAATGTGAAGAAGATTAAAGTGGGACATGCCGGAACGCTCGACCCGTTGGCTACAGGTGTGATGATTATATGTACGGGCAGAGCCACAAAGCGGATTGATGAGTTTCAGTACCAAACCAAAGAATATGTGGCGACACTGAAGTTAGGAGAAACGACTCCTTCATTCGATCTGGAGAAAGAAGTAGATGCAGTTTACCCCACGGATCATATCACGGAGGCGATGGTGGTAGATGCATTGAAATTGTTTATAGGAACCATCCAGCAGATACCGCCGATGTTCTCGGCTGTAAAAGTAAACGGCAGAAGGGCTTACAAAGATGCCCGGAAAGGCCGGGTGGTGGAACTGAAACCCAAAACCTTGGTGATAGACGAACTGGAATTACTGGAGTGTAAGCTGCCGGTTATAAAAATACGCATTGTATGCAGTAAAGGAACCTATATCCGAGCCTTGGCAAGGGATATTGGCGAAGCGCTCCATTCCGGAGCTCACCTTACTGCCTTGGAACGCACACGGATTGGAGATGTAACGCTCGATATGTGTCTGAAGACTGACGAGATAGACTCCTTTCTGGATAAAGAAATAATAAATACAATAAACGAGATATGAAACTTTCTAAATTCAAATTTACGTTGCCGGACGAGTTAATAGCCTCGTATCCGACCCAAAACAGAGACGAATCACGTTTGATGGTAGTTCATCGCCAGACGGGTGAAATAGAACATAAGATATTCAAAGATATCCTGAACTATTTCTCAAGTGGCGATGTGTTTATCTTCAACAATACCAAAGTCTTTCCTGCTCGCCTGTATGGCAATAAGGAAAAGACCGGCGCACGTATTGAGGTTTTCTTGCTTCGTGAACTCAATCCCGACCTGCGCTTATGGGATGTATTGGTAGACCCGGCACGGAAAATCCGTATCGGCAATAAACTCTATTTCGGTGAAGATGATTCGATGGTAGCTGAGGTGATAGACAATACCACCTCTCGAGGCCGTACACTTCGCTTTCTTTACGACGGCAATCATGATGAATTCAAATCAACATTATTTAGTTTGGGAGAAACTCCCCTGCCCAAATATATTGAGCGCCCTGTAGAACCTGAAGATGAAGAACGTTATCAAACCATCTTTGCCACAGAAGAAGGCGCCGTAGTAGCTCCTGCCGCAGGCCTGCACTTCAGCCGTGAATTAATGAAACGCTTGGAGATTAAAGACTGTCGCTTTGCCTTACTCACCGTTCATTCCGGACTGGGAAACTACCGAGAGATAGATGTGGAAGACCTTACCAAACACAAAATGGATTCGGAACAAATGATCGTAAATGCAGATGTGGTGAAAATAGTGAACGTGGGAAAAGACAGTAACAAAAATATTTGTGCAGTAGGGACATCGGTAATGCGCGCCATTGAAACGGCCGTAAGCACTGACGGACACCTGAAGGAGTTTGAAGGTTGGACGAATAAGTTCATCTTTCCTCCCTACGACTTTAGCGTAGCCTCAAGCATGGTTACCAATTTTCACATGCCCCTCTCTACCCTTCTAATGATGACAGCTTCATTTGGCGGATACGAATTAATCATGGACGCTTACAAAAAAGCAGTCGAAGAAAAGTACCGATTTGGTGCTTACGGCGATGCCATGCTGATTATCTAAATCGTTGAAAGAAAAATGGCAACTGCTTATCTAAGCTTAGGCTCCAACCTGGGAGAGAAAGAACAGAATATAACAACAGCCATTGGATTGTTGACAGAAAGAGTGGGAGCGATTCTCGCTCTTTCCCGTTTTTATGAAACCAGTCCCTGGGGTTACAAATCTGAAAACGGATTCCTGAACGTAGCTCTTGGCATAGAAACCACCTTACCTCCCTTAGCGTTACTACATACATTAAAGCAGATTGAAGTTGATATGGGACGGCCACCCAAAGGAAACACGTATCAAGACCGCATTATAGACATAGATATTCTGCTGTACGACGACCTCATTTTCGAGAGCAAAGAACTAACCATCCCCCACTCTCTCATGCACAAGCGTAGCTTTGTTCTTCAGCCTTTAAACGAGATCGCACCTGCTGTAGTCCATCCCCTCCTGAACAAAACAATTTCCGAATTAGCCTTTATATTTACGTAGTTCAATGCGGAAGGTAGTTCCCTTCCCTATTTCCGAGTTTTTCACGAATATCTTGCCCCCATGATACGATTCGATGATCCGTCTAACCAAGGATAATCCCAGTCCCCAACCCCGTGCTTTGGTGGTATATCCCGGACTAAAGATAGTATCGAATTTCGTTTTGGAGATTCCCTTCCCTGTATCCGTAATATCAATCTGTATAGTTTTTTTGGCTACTTCTAACTTAAATGTAATTTGTCCTTGCCCCTCCATCGCATCTACAGCGTTTTTAACCAAATTTTCTACCACCCAGGCAAAAAGAGATTCGTTCATCAAGGCTAGCACAGGTTCGTCGGGCAATTGGGTAATTAATTTCACTTTGGAGGAGATGCGCGTTTCCATATACTCCAAAGCCTTGAGTATGGAGCTATTTATATTCACTGGTATGGGGTCGGGATTTGAACCTATCTTAGAGAAGCGTTCGGCAATGGTCTCTAATCTCTTCACATCCTTCCCCATCTCATCCAGGTAAGGAGCATCTATATTCTTGGTTCGCAAATATTCTACCCAGGCTATCAGCGACGAAATAGGCGTACCCAATTGATGAGCCGTTTCTTTAGATAATCCCACCCAAACCTTGTTTTGCTCCGCTTTCTTTGTACTCGACAGCGCAAAGAAAGCAATCAGGATAAAGGCAAAAACAACCGTTAGTTGTGCATAGGGATAAAAAAGCAGACGTTTCAGTAATATCGAATCGTCATAATAAAGATACTGATAGGTACCGTCCCCAAAATCGATTGTTATAGGTTGTTTATTCTTCTTAAACTCCTGCAGTTTCTCCTTTAAAAAAGCTTCCTGATTCTTTTCAGGCACCTCAATGTTCTTTTTTTGAATAATAGAATCCTTCTCATCGCAAAGTAACACAGGGATCGTTATGTTTCCACTAATAATACGTGCAATAAGAGACATATTAAGTTCCGTATCATCACTCACCAAAACCCTTCCGGCCTCGGCCCATACCTCCATCTTCTCCCGCTCTTCATCCGCTAAGTTCTGAATCAACTTATTCGATACTACTACCGAAGCAATGGCAATCAGCACCGCCCCGATAATAAACACATACTTCAATTGTTGTCGCGAGTCATATATATTACGCATAATTTCATTATCTTATCAAAGATAAAACGGAGAAAACGCATCCTTATTGCACCCCTATAAGCACAAAAAAAGGAGTTAAATCCTGTTGGACTTATCTCCTTTTTCTTAATTAAAAACGGCAGTTACCTACTCTCCCACTCTACGCAGTACCATCGGCGTGGTTGGGCTTAACTTCTCTGTTCGGAATGGGA
>BNTS01000043.1 GCA_025996775.1 Bacteroidia bacterium
GACTTGTTCCAACTCTTCCCTAAGATGTGTAATTTCTGTTTCCGGGTTGTTCTTTCTCATTTTCTTAAGCGTTTTTTATTCGTATGCAAAAGTGCTAATAAACAATGAAACAAGCAAGTATCCAGGACTACTTTTTTAGTTCTAAAACAGTACTCTGTGCCAGTTAAGTCTATACTTCCGCAAGCGACAATGATTGTTTTTTTTGTACTATCTACTGAACACCCTACCTGACGGGACGGCTGATTTCGGCAAACTGATGACAATGGTTACTACCGACAAAGTGTGGGCAGAGCCGGCAAGGTTTTCTGCCGACGCATTTGCACGTCATGGTTTGCCCACATTCGTTTATTTATTTTCATACGTTCCTTCCTCCATGCGCGAAAGAATGCCTAACGGAGCGCCTCATGGCTCCGAAATCCCATACGTATTCAATAATCTGAACGCACGCTGGGGAATAGACGCCATCACGTCCGAAGACCGGAAAATAGCCGAGACGATGAATGCTTATTGGGTAAACTTTGCCAAGACCGGCGACCCTAACGGCATCGGATTGTCAAAATGGCCCGCATACAATTCGCAGACTAACGAAATCATCGAATTTCGTCCAGACGGCTCTGCCGTAGGCATCCCTGACCCAAAGAAACCAAGATTGGATGTAATCGAAAAAACCTTTGAAAAGGAAACTGCGAGCGCAATTTTTCCGCGTGGAGAAAAGATTACCAACAACAACTTTGTGGGGACAGCATATCATCAACGGTTAGTAACCGACAGCCGAACATTTGACTGCACCGTGGGAAATGTTATTTTCGAGGCGGGCTGTCGCAATAGTTGGCATTCGCATCCAGGCGGACAAATCTTGCTCGTAACCTCCGGTGAAGGTTATTATCAGGAACGCGGCAAACCTGTGCAAGTGATTAAGACCGGCGATGTAATTGAAATCCTGCCCAACGTTATTCATTGGCATGGCGCAACGCCATATAGCAGCATGGAACATATTGCCATCGGCACAAATGCCAGCGCCGGTGTAGCGGTTTGGCTGGAGCCGGTTTCAGACGAGGAATACAACAAAGTAATTAGCATAAATCAATAAATTAGTAACATTATGAGCCAGAAAATTTTATTCATATTTTTACTCATTGCTACGTGCAATGTGATTAGCGCACAGGCGCCCGGACAAATGCCCCCTGCTATGCCTTCGCAAATGACGGCTACAGAGCCTACTACGGCAGAACAGGAACTTATCGACCTCTGCAAACAGAAATGGCTCTGGATGGCTGATAAAGATATGACAAAGTTGGACAACCTGTTCGACGAGAAGTCGGTGTTCATCCACATGGGCGGCGCGGGCGACAAGGCGCAGGAGATGGCGACTATCGAACAGAGCTTTATCCATTACAAACATGCGGAAGTGTTCGAGACGGCGGCTCGCATCATCGACAACACTGCCGTAGTGCTGAATCGCATCCGTTTGACGGCTGTCGTTGGTGGCAATGAAGTAGTCAACCCCTTCATGGTAACGGAAACCTACGTTAAGAAAGGCGGCGAATGGAAACTTGCCGCCCTCGCATTCACAAGGCTTATGGGAAATTAAATGTTGTTTATGAAAATGATTTTATCAATATGTATTAGCGTTCTACTCTGCTGTTGCGGTGATGAAACCAATACACCCCAAGAGCCTGATACGCCCGAAATCGAAAACCCGAACGGAAATGGGAATGGGAATAATTCATCTCATCTTACCGCTACCAACGTTGTTCGCGATATTGCGGAACATTCAGCTTTCAAGGGATTTGGCGAACTGTTGTTAAGTTATGACAATAATTCGTTCTATTACGATACTCCAATTTCCAACGTTGCAAGGCTGATGCCGTATCACGGAAATATCCGTCCCGATGTTGTATTGGATGCGCTGAACTATATGATTGATGAAGTTGCAGGCGGCGAAACCATTTTCTACAATATTTATACCGAAGAACAAAAAGCGGCTGACGCCTCGAAGAAAAATACCGGACTATTCTTTTTCAGAGGCTCGAAAAATGCGCCTTTCGCGGTGGTTTGTCCGGGTGGCGGATTTTCGTATGTCGGCTCATTGCACGAAGGCTTTCCTTTGGCGCAACGTATTAGCGAACTTGGACTGAATGCATTCGTCATCCGTTATTGTATTGGCAGCGAACAAAAAGCAACCGAAGATTTGGCGGCGGCAATTACTTTTATATCCAAAAATGCTGCATCGCTTGGGGTAAGCGCGGAGGATTATTCCGTTTGGGGAGGCTCGGCGGGCGCTCGTATGGCGGGGAATATTGTATTGAGCGGTGTTGCGGAATATAGCGGCGACAACTTGCCCAAGCCTGCCACAGCAGTAATAGCCTATACCGGACAATCAACTTATTCAAGCGATTTCTCACCCGCTTTTATTACGGTGGCTGCCAATGATGGTATTGCGAATGTCAATACGGTAGAGGCAAGAGTTGCAAATTTGCGAAATGCAGGCGTCGAGGTGGAATATAAGCGCTATCAGACGGCGGGGCACGGCTTTGGTTTGGGTACAGGTACCGACGCCGAAGGGTGGCTTGATTTGGCAGTGGCTTTCTGGCGGCGGCATATTTCCACATCAAATACAGGCAACAGCCTTGCTTTTGAGCCTCTTGCGGCAAGAAATAATCTATGGACGGCAGATAATATACCCATGACAACCAATTATACTTCCGGCAACTATTTCGACTCGCCCGGTTTTATTCCGTGGATGGCATATTTCCCTGCAAAAGAGGGAGTAAAGATAAAAGGCGCGGTACTTGTATGTGCCGGAGGCGCTTTTTCGTTCCGCAGCGACCAGAATGAGGGAACGCCGGTGGCTCGCGAATTTGCCGCTTTGGGTTATCAGGCATTTGTTGTCAATTACCGCGTTCAGCCTTACACGATGCAAGAAGGGGCAGTTGATTTGGCTCGCGCAGTCCGCTTTGTGCACAAGTATGCAAAGACTTATGGCATCGAAGAAAGGAATATCTGCGTTATGGGCTTTTCGGCAGGCGGAATACTATGCGGCGAGATGCTGTTGAATTGGGACAGCAATATCAGTCCGGCAAAACTTGACAGCCGGTATAAACCCGATGACGTGGACAATGTTTCGGCAAATTGCAACGCCGTAGGAATGATTTATTCATTTTACGGACGATTGAGTTACGCCTCTACGGACGTTGAAAAATTCAAGTCGTCAGCCCTGCCGCCCGCCTATTTCCGTTATGGAACGCGCGACCCTTTTGTCCGGCAGTTTGAACTTAACATCAGCGCATTGCGCGAAGCGGGAATAGCCGTAGAAGACCGTGTTATGGACGGTTGGGAACACGGTTTCGGAGCTGCCAACGGCGCATGGATACCGGATATGGACAGATGGTTAGCGCCGATATTTGAACAATAAGTTAAACTTTTAAAATAAAAAAATATGGCAACAAGAAGAAAAGAATTAGACCGCAGGAATTTCCTGAAAGCGCTGGGTGCAGGCGCAATGGTCGCTTATTCGGGAAGGTACGCTTTAGGAAGCCCTGTATTTCAGGCATCAAACGCCGACCTGCCGAAGGTCTATATGACGCGGGATATTACACCTGCGGGTATGATGGCTGCCTATAATGCACTTGGCAGCAAGGTAGAGGGCAAAGTTGCAGTAAAGTTAAGCACCGGCGAGCCGGGAGGTCATAACTTCCTATCGCCTGACCTGATAAAGGATTTGGTGCAGTCGGTCGGCGGTACTATCGTCGAATGTAACACTGCCTACGGTGGGCGGCGCAGCAGTACTGCGTCGCATAAACAGGCGGCTGCCGAACACGGTTTTACGGCTATCGCAACGGTTGATATTATGGATGAGCAAGGTTCTATGAGTTTGCCGGTAACAGGCGGGCGGCGTTTATCGGAAAATTTTGTCGGCTCGCATTTCGCCAACTACGATTCTTTCCTCGCTCTTTCGCATTTCAAAGGACACGCGATGGCGGGATTCGGCGGCGCATTGAAAAACATCTCAATCGGAATTGCTTCAACCGAAGGCAAATGCTGGATTCATAGCGGCGGCAAAAGCAGGACAAGTCCCTGGGGCGGCGAGCAAACGGCTTTTCTCGAATCAATGGCAGAAGCCTCGAAAGCTGTTATCAACCGTCTTAACGGAAAAATACTGTTCGTCAATGTGATGAACAATCTGTCGATTGATTGCGATTGCGACAGCCATCCCGCTACGCCCGAAATCCCCGACATCGGTATCCTTGCCTCAACCGACCCTGTTGCGCTCGACAAGGCTTGCATTGATTTGATTTATGCTGCCGATGCTGCGAAAAGCGCCTCTCTGCGGCGTCGCATTGAACAGCAACGCGGTACAGTCCTTCTCACTCACGCCGAATCGCTCGGTTTGGGCAGTCAGCAGTATGAAATTGTGGACATCACTTCGGGAACTGCCAATCAGGAAATAACAGCAAGCAATATCCGCGTCATCAGCAATACCAGCTCTGTAACTATCCTGAATGCCGCAGGCAAGAAAGCGATAGTTACGAACATTCAGGGGCAAAGCATCGCCAACGCTGTTTTGTCGTCCGACAATGCAACGCTCACCGTTCCGCGAGGCGCAATAATAGTAACAGTTGAAGGCGAAACAGCTGTAAAAACGATTGTAAAATAGAAAAGGAGTTAGAATATAATCATTTAAAATATTATCATCATGCAAAAAGTAAAAATTTCTATTATGTTGATAGCGTTAATGCTATCTGGCAGTGTCAATCTGCTAAATGCGCAGGGCGACAAAGTGCCGACCGTTAAACTGAACAACGGATGGGAAATGCCCCGCTTCGGGCTGGGTACTTTTATGGCGTCAAACGACGACTGCAAGCGGGCTTGCCTTGTGGCATTCCGTAATGGCTATCGTCACGTGGATACTGCCCATGCTTACGGAAATGAGCGTGGCGTAGGCGAGGCTGTCAAGGAAAGCGGCATACCCCGCGGGGAACTGTGGATTACGAGCAAACTGTGGCCTTCGGAATATGGCGAAGGCAAGACGGCAGAGGCTATCGACAAAATGCTGGCGCGTTTGCAATTAGACTACATCGACCTGCTCTATGTGCATCAGCCTGTTGGCGACTTTGTCGGCGCATGGAAAGACATGGAAAAAGCGGTGGCAGCAGGTAAAGTGCGCACGCTTGGCATCAGCAATTTCGACGACAGTGACGAAGTTTTCAGCGCAATCGTGGACAAGATGACTGTCAAACCTGCCGTCTTGCAAATCGAATGTCATCCTTACGCTCAACGCCTCGATATACGCGAGAAGATAAAGCCCTACAACATCCAACTTGAATGTTGGTTTCCGCTTGGCGGCGCAATGAGTCAGGGAGTACTGCTAAAAGACCCTGTAATCAAGAAAATCGCCGATACACACGGCAAATCGCCTGCGCAGATTACCATCCGCTGGCATATTCAGGAAGGCTTTTCTGTAATCCCCGGCGCCACCAATCCCGACTACATCAAAGAGAACATCGAAATCTTCGACTTCGCTTTGTCGGACGACGAAATGACGACTATGCGCTCGCTGAATAAGAATCAGCGCTTCTTCAACATGACTCTCGAACAAAAGCAAGGATTCGTGAATATGCGGATGAATGATTAGCAATGAATCTATTAGTTTCTATTCATGGCAATTATGAGAATTAAGACAATCAGTATGATAACGCTGCTGGTGTGTAGCTTGGTTTCGGCTTGCGACCGAGACCAGCCGAACACGACCGTTGTTGAAGAAAACGGCAACACAAACGAAAACGGCGAAAATGGCAATGGCGGAGATGGCAACAAGGGAACACATCTAATTCCGCAAGAACTTTCGGCAATTCCCGAAGCGTATTTTCAAGCGTCAAGTCAGCAGGGCACATTAGTTGAGTTTACCTACGAGACTTACGAATCAAGGACATACGAACAGAAAAGCATGAAACTTACCAAACGTGCAATCGTATATCTGCCGTATGGATACTCGAAAGAAATCCAGTACAATGCGTTTTACCTGATGCATGGAGGTTGGGGCAATGAGACATCGCCTCTTGGCACGCCCACGCGACCAAATCCCTTTAAGAACGTTATAGATAACGCCATCGCAAACGGGAAAATACAGCCGCTTATCATCGTTTGCCCTACTTACAACAATACAAGCGGCGAAGACAGTGGTAATTTCGGACTTGCGCTTGAACTGAACCGTAATTATCATAATGAACTCTTAAATGACCTCATTCCTGCGGTAGAAAGCGCATATTCAACCTATGCGCAGAGTGTATCGCCAGAAGACTTGAAGGCTTCGCGCAACCATAGAGGTTTTGGCGGCTTTTCGATGGGTTCTGTGGCAACTTGGCGCACCTTTCAATACGGATTGGATTATTTCAGGTATTTTCTGCCTATGAGTTGCGGCACCTCGCTTGACGAGGACAATATCTTTGCGGCAGCTAAAAATCACGACAAAGACGATTATTTCGTTTGGGTCATCACAGGGACGTCGGATTTCGCCTATTCGTATGACGAGAACAGAGTGAACAAGATGCGCAATTCATCATATTTCGTCGAGGCGAACAGCGAACGGGACGGGAATTTTCTATACCGCGTTAAAGCCGGATATGGTCATGATGGTCGCGCCTCAATGGAATATACCTACAATGGGCTACTATGGTTTTGGAAAGAACGAGAATGATTATAGTGCTATAAATCAAACATATATATTATGAAACAGTTTTTAATTGTATTAACAGCAGTAATTATGGCAAATTCAGGTTGTGTGCAGGCACAGAAGACGGAAAACAAGTCGCCCAAAATTCTTGTGGCGTATTATTCATGGGGCGGCAACACGCGGGCGGTTGCACAGCATATTCAGTCGCTCACCGAGGCAGACCTTTTCAAGGATATTGCCAAACTCTGTCCAAATTCAACGGCGAAGAAGGGCATTGCTGTTGATGGAAATTCGGTGAGAAGGGCAAAACAGGACGTAAAGAAGTGGCTGCAAGAATTTGAAATTGTTAAATAAATGTGCTATTGAGCCGTAAGACAAATTTTTTTGCTATTTTTGTATTTTTTAAAATCATATATATGGACAATTATCAAATTACAAATTACTGGGACATACTGCTTTCATGCGCTATGACCGATGAACGTAGATGTACTAATAAGGCACGGGAACACATGCTTGTGTATGTCTATTCCGGCGAATTGCAACTCAACGAAAAGGGCAAAATCACGACTGTACAAAAAGGCGACTGTGCCTTTATTCGTAAGGACAATCAACTCGTAATGACCAAATTGCCAAAAGATGGCGAACTTTTCAAAGCGGTTTATTTATTTTTTATGCGCGATTTTTTACGCCGTGCCTATCATTTGTTCGACAAGAAAAAACTGCCGTTGGAACTGAAACGCGGTGAAATGAGCGTTTATAAAATGCCTGAAAGCCCTGCAATAATGAGTCTTTTTCTTTCAATAACACCTTATTTCGACACAAGCCTGAAACCAACCGAAGAATGGGCAAAACTCAAACTGCAAGAAGGGTTGATGGCTCTGCTCAATACCGATGAACGTTTTTATCCCTGCCTCTTTGACTTCACAGAACCTTGGAAAATCGACATCCTCGACTACTTGAACGACAACTATATGTATGACCTCACAATGGGGGAAATAGCCTCTTATACCGGCCGTAGCCTTGCCTCGTTCAAGCGTGATTTTGCAAAAATCAGCGACTTGTCGCCGCAGAAATGGCTGATAAATAAACGGCTTGAAGCGGCTCGAATCAAACTCGAAGACAAAAAGACGAAAGTGTCAGACGTCTGTTTCGACGTAGGTTTTAAGAACTTATCGCATTTTTCAAAAATTTATAAGGAAACATTTGGGTATGCCCCATCCAAGTAAAGGGCTTTTCAACAAAACTATTTGGGTTTCATAACAAAATGATTATTATACCTGAAATGGTATTCGTTCAAATAACCTTGGAGCCTTTCTTTTACACGATTTTGGTGTTTCATGCGCATGTGCCGGAAACTCCCGCCCATTTGCTCATCTTGTCGTTCGCAAGGTTTGTCTATGAACAGCTATGTAGGTGATACTATCAAACTTATATAATGCTATTTAGAACAGAAAAACGGGGAAATATTTTTTTATTTCTGATTTAATGCGTTCTTTTGCATCATAAATAGGAATAAAAAGTTTTTTGCTTTTATATTAAACGTAAAGTTTAATGAGGAGGAGGCTGTCATGAAAGTCAAAAAAAAAGTTTATAGAATTGGTATTGATGTTGGTTCAACTACTTTAAAACTTATCCTTACTAACGACCTGACAAACAAAATTATCTACAAAGTTTATCGTCGTCACAAGGCTAATATTAATTCGGTTCTCGCGGAAGAGCTTAATACTATCACCAGAGAATTTCCCGATACAGCGTTTTCACTTACAATTACTGGGTCTGCAGGCATGGGTATATCCGAACGGACAGGAATACCTTTTGTACAGGAAGTAGTAGCTTCGGTAGAAGTTGTGAATCAATTATACCCCGATACACATACATTGGTTGATTTGGGTGGTGAGGATGCCAAGATGGTGTTCTTCCAGCCCGGTCGTCAGCCGGATATCCGTATGAACGGAAGTTGTGCCGGAGGGACAGGCACCTTTATCGACCAGATGGCCGACCTGATGAATATCCCGGTAGAAGAGATTGGCGTTCAAGCATTGATGTACGAGACCATCTATCCGGTGGCCTCGCGTTGCGGCGTATTTGCAAAAACTGATGTGCAAAACCTGATTAGCCGCCATATTCCGGCTCCTGATATCGCCATGTCTATCCTGCATACCGTAGCCTTGCAAAGCATTACTTCCTTAGCCCGTGGTATGGATATCAGCCCGAAGATTCTTTGTATCGGTGGGCCGCTCACCTTCCTTCCCGCTCTGCGCAATGCTTTCAAAGATATATTAAAGTTAGATGATACACAATTTATATTGCCTGAAAACAGCGAGTTCTTTCCCGCTTGGGGAGCTGCTTTGTACAAGGCATCGGGTAAGGTATTCCATCTCCCAACGCTTATCGGCCAATTGGGTGAGGGCGTGAATGAGCAAAAAGAAACCCTGCCCGCCTTGTTTGAGGGCAAAGAGCAATATGAAAGCTGGCAAAAGAAACGAAATATCAAAGCGCTCGTCAAACATCCTTTGGGGAGTGAAAAAGAAATAAACTGCTTCCTGGGCATTGATTCAGGCTCTACCACTACGAAGATTCTGGTGATGGACAAGGAAGCCCGATTAGTCTATACTTTTTACGATAAGAACGAAGGCAATCCACTCAAGAAGGTAGTCGATGGTTTGAACACCTTTTATATGGAGGTTGAAGCGAAAGGCGTGAAAGTTAATATTCTCTCATCAGCCGCTACAGGGTACGGGGAGGACTTAATCAAATCCGCTCTTGGCCTGCATTATGGGATTGTTGAAACGATGGCGCATCTTTCGGGAGCGCAATATGTGGACCCCAACGTATCCTTTGTACTCGACATCGGCGGACAGGATATGAAGTCTATCTTTATTGACAAGGGCGTTATTTCCAATATAGAAATTAATGAAGCATGCTCCTCCGGTTGCGGCTCGTTCCTGCAAAACTTTGCATCAACGATGAACCTCTCCATGCAGGAGTTTACCTATAAAGCTTGTACCTCAAAAGAACCTTCGGATCTGGGTTCGCGCTGCACGGTGTTTATGAATTCCAAGGTGAAGCAGTCGCTTCGTGAAAATGCAGGGCTGGGGAATATCTCTGCCGGACTGGCCTACTCAGTCATGAAGAACTGCCTCTTTAAGGTGCTCAAGATGTCAAACCTCAAACTGTTGGGCGACCATATCGTGGTGCAAGGCGGGACATTCCGTAATGACGCCGTTTACCGCGCTCTGGAGATGCTTTCAGGCAAGACGGTCAGTTCTACCGATCATCCCGAGTTGATGGGCGCTTTCGGAGCTGCACTCTACGCACAAAAGCAATATGCGAACAATAAGGAAAGGAAGGGTTTTACAGGAAAAGAATCCTTGCCCGATGTAGAGGCTATCGAAACGAAAGAACTGCAATGCAGGGGCTGTACCAATAAATGCGCCGTCTTTCGCTTCCGCTTCGACAACGGAAACATAAGCTATGCCGGCAATAAGTGCGAAAAGATGTTCTTCAATAAGAATACAGCTCCGCAAAAGGGCTACAATGCCTTTGATTTGAAGCATCAACTACTCTTCAATCGCCCGTTGGATGGCGAATGCCGGAAGGATTTACCTGTTATCGGCATCCCCCGCATATTGAATATATTCGAGAATTATCCTTTCTGGCATGCCTTGTTTACCGCTTGTGGATTCAAGGTTGTTCTATCACCGGAATCTACTTATCCACTCTACCAGCGCGGAATAGGTAGCGTGATGTCGGACAATATCTGCTTCCCGGCCAAGTTAGCCCACGGACATATCCTGGCGCTGACGGAACAAGGCGTAGACCGCATCTTCTACCCCATCATTCCTAAAGAGGAGAAAGAGTTTACCTGCTCTAACAACTCGTTTAACTGTCCGTTGGTGAGTGGTTATCCGGATGTAATCCGCAGTTCGATTGATACGGAAGTGAAATACGGTATTCCATTAGATAAGCCTGTGATTACCTTCGACACCAATGAGGCTTTGAAGGAGTCTACCTTTAATTACATAAAGGCTTTCGGCATTACGAAAAGTGATTTCAATCAGGCATTCAGCCAAGCACTCAAGGCTCGTCAGCAGTTTAAAGAGGAACTGAGAAGCATACAAAAGGAACGCCTTAACGAGGTGGTTCGTAACAATGAATGGGCATTTGTTGTGGCCGGCCGTCCTTATCATACCGACCCACTGATTCATCAAAAGGTAGGACAGATATTATCCGACTTGGGCGTTCATGTTTTCACCGACGATCTATTCCGTCAGGCAGAAAGCGAAGGCTTTGGAAAGCTCAGAATGGTGTCACAATGGTCCTACCCCAACCGTGTAATACAAGCAGCTATGGAAGTAGCCAAGCTCTCGCAAAGGGTACAGATGGTGCAACTCAACTCTTTCGGTTGTGGTCCCGACTCCTTCTTCATGGACGAGACAGGCGATATACTGAAGCAGGCGGGGAAGAATCACACCCTGCTGCGTATAGACGAGATAGCCGGAAGCGGATCCATCCGTTTGCGCCTGCGTTCGCTCATCGAATCGCTGAAATCATTATCGCCCGACAAGAAAGAGGCTAAAAAGCCTTACGAAGGATATAGTGTAGCTTATACGGAGAAAGACAAGCAGAAAACGATTCTGGTACCTTGGTTTGCCGACTTTATATCACCTTTCATTCCAACATTTGCCGAACTGGGCGGCATTAAGATGGAGAACCTCCCCAAATCATCGAAAGCATCTGCCGATACGGGCTTGCAGTATGGGCATAACGAGGTATGTTATCCCTCCATTCTGATATTGGGCGACATCATTCGTGGCCTGCAATCGGGCAAATACGATTTGGACAATACGGTAGTTGGTATCACCCAAACGGGTGGGCAATGTCGTGCTACCAATTACCTGAGCCAGATAAAGGCAGGTCTGCGTAATGCCGGCTTCGGACAAATTCCGGTAATAGCCATTACATCTGGTGAGGTTTTCCAAAATGAACAGAAAGCCTTTAAGATACCTTATATGAAGTTCATCAATGTGATGATGTATGCCCTTCTATATGCTGATGCTTTGCAAAAGATGCACAGCTCTCATATAATCCGCGAAAAGAAGGAAGGCGAAACCCAAGCCCTCTTCGATTTCTATATAGACCGGGGCATAGAGGCTGTTCGAAAGAAAAACCATAAACTACTTCTCAAACTGTTGGAACAGGCCGTTGCAGACTTTAACCAAATAGGTATCAATGACCGGGAATTTACCAAGATAGGACTGATAGGCGAGATTTTCGTGAAGTACAATAACTACGGACAGGCACATATCACCGAATGGCTCCGCTCGAAAGGGATGGAGGTAGTGACCCCTCCTATCCTCGACTTCCTGATGCAGTACTTCGTGAATAGCGAAATAAACATACAAAACAAGCTAAGCTCCGACAGCCTGCTTCAAAAGATACTTCGCCCCACCTTCCTGAGCTTCGTAAACAAACGAATCAAGGAGGTAGAAGAGATAACAAAGGTTTATCGTTTCTATGAACTGGCCGACTCCATCTTCATTAAGGCTCAATATGCTTCTGAGATATTAGACCTCTCAAACCAGTTTGGCGAGGGATGGATGATAGCCGCCGAAGTAGCTTGCTATGCCCGTCACGGCGTAAACCGCGTAGTTTGCGTACAACCCTTCGGCTGCATAGCCAATCACGTGGTAGCCAAAGGCATCGAGAAGCGCATAAAGAAACTCTACCCTGACATGAACCTCCTCTACTTAGACATAGACGGCGGCATGGCCGAAGTAAACCTCCAAAACCGCCTCCACTTCATCATGTAAAGGCACTTATTTAGATAATTCGTGTAATTCGTGGATATTATATTAGTTGCTGGTCATGCGTTTGATAATGCTGTAGGCATTGATTATACCTAATTCGCCGGCTTTGCTCAGGTCGGCTATGCCCCGGTTGGCATCGCCTTGAGAGAGGCGAGCCAGGCCACGGTTAAAATAGGCCTCGGCAAAATCGGGGTCGCGGAGGATGGCTTCGTTGTAATCCTGAATGGCGGCACGGAAATCACGTTGGGCGCAATAGAGGTTGCCCCGGTTGAAGTAGGCATAAATAAAGCTGGGGTTCAGCTTGATTACCATGTCGTAGTCGCGGATTATCATCTCGTGCTCGTAAGCTCGCTGGGTATCTTTCGGCTTTATTGCAGCATCTGTCGAATTTGTCGAAGGGGTTGCCAGCTTACCGGCATTCAGATTCAGACTCATTGTGTAAGAATCAGGGGTGACCGTTTGCGACATATTATATTCTAATTGCTTGTAACGTACAACAGCACGGTTGAAATAAGACATCGTGAACGATGGGTCTATCTCCACCACCTTGCTATAGTCTTTGATAGCTTCAGAGAAGTCCTGTACCAACATATAATCCAAGGCGCGGCCAAAGTAGAGGTTTGCATCTTTAGGCTTGCTCTCTATTTGTGATGAATGTTCATCTATAGAAGCAAAATGGGCAGCTATCTGGCCTTCAGTAAGCGCAGCCTCTTCGTTTGTAAGTAACAGCTTGCGAGGGAGTATATGGAAGTTGTTATAGTCTTCCACCATTTTATCGTAGTAAATGATTTTCTTTACGGCGTTGGGCTTCTCGTAATAGGTCAGTACAAACTGAGGTTCGAGGTCAACCCTCACGTTGCGGTCTTGCACCCTGCCGCGTACATCACTCTGGTATTTGTTTTTCTGTTCCTCGTCCTTATCATAAACCACTAAGCGATTGAATTTATCAATGCTTTTGTCTGACTTTTCACGAGTATTCTCTTCTGCTTCAAAGTTAGTTGAATCTTTCTTGGCAGTCCCGGCTGCACGTGCTTTAGTAAGACGCTCTTCTATTTCGAAGGCAGTCCATTGATCACGGTCGGCTCCAGCGTTATCACGCATCTTACGTTTGGCTTCTGAGCGGGCGTAGTAACCCGGAATAAAGTCGGGATATTGGTTTAACACTACGGAATAATCTTGAACGGCTCCCTGATTATCGCCCGTTTCGTAACGAAGCAAGGCGCGATTATAGTAGGCCATGTAGTTATCAGGCTCCTCTTCAATCACTACGTCGAAGTCTTCAATAGCTCGGTTGTTATCACCTACCTGATAGCGTAGCAAGCCTCGGTTAAAGCGAGCTATCTGGTTCCGGCTGTCAAAACTTAACACTTGGTCGTAATCAGCCATAGCTCCGCGGAGGTCGTTCATTTGATAGCGCACTAATCCCCGGTTGATGTAATAACCATTTTCGCGGGTATTGAGGCGGATTGCTTCGTTTAGGTCAGCCAATGCGTCTTTCAAATCATTCATTTGATAGTGAACAATGGCACGGTTACCATACGCCGGAGCGTAGTATGGATCGATCTCTATAGATCGGTTATAGTCTTGCAGAGCCTGGGCGGTATCGCCTTTTTCCAGATACATGGCTCCACGGGTGAGGTAGTTCATGGCATATTTGGAATGAGCCTTCATGAGTTCAACGAACACCGTATCAGCCCCATTATAATCTTTCTTTTGTATGTAGGCCACAGCTTTGTTTACCAGCATCTGTCGGTCTTCAGGCCTAAATTCCAAGCCTTTGTTGTAATCTTGGATGGCTCCGTTAAAATTGTCCTGGCTTTGGCGGGCAATGCCCCGGGCGTAATAGGCTTGAACTAAAAAAGGGTTCCGCTCCAGACATAATGTACAGTCTTCTTCGGCACCCTTATAATCATCGAGATTTATCTTGGCAACAGCACGATAGAAATAGGGTTCAGCCAGCCAAGGCTTTGATTTGATGACCTGATTGAAGTACTGTATAGACAGTACATAATCTTCAAAATACAAAGCGTTTCGCCCAATAGCCAACACCCTATCCGTATTGATTTGTGCAAAAATAGACAACGATAAGAGTTGTACGAGTAATACTATAATTGTCTTCTTCATCCTTACTTTAATGATTGGAAGGCAAAAATAAGTATTTTCTCTTACTTCGGCTCTATTTTTAGCATTAAATGGCTTTTGCCGATTTTATCGCCTTCTTTTACGTAAAATTCTTTAACGACGCCGGTAACAGGAGAGAGGATGCGGTTCAGCATCTTCATGGCTTCCTGAATCAACAAAAGTTCACCCTCTTTCACTTCCTGCCCTTCTTTTACAGCTATCTCCATAATTGTACCCGGAAGGGTGGAGTACACTTCTCCAGGCTTGTTTTTGTGCCAGACCGGACGATTCTTATACTTATTTGTTAGTAGTGTTTTGTATTTACGAGCAGTAACAACAAAATCTACGTATTCTTCGTTTTCAGTTTCCATAATATCGTTTTTAGTTAATTAAAATGGAGGTAATCCGTGCTTCTTAGCGGGCCGAATTTCTTCCTTCAAGGCCGAGAGTTCGAGGGCGTGAAGCAACAATGAGCGCGTTTCCTTAGGCTCTATCACAGAATCTATGAAGCCTTTAGCAGCGGCAACATATGGATTGGCAAACTTTTCAATATATTCTTTCACTTTTTCCTGACGCATAGCCTCCTGGTCTTCTGCCTCCATGATATCTTTTTTGAAGATGATGTTGGCGGCTCCTTCGGGACCCATTACGGCAATCTCAGCACTGGGCCATGCAAACATAAAGTCGGCTCCCAAATGGCGTGAGTTCATGGCAATATAACCACCGCCATACGCTTTGCGGAGAATAACGGTAATTTTTGGAACGGTAGCTTCAGAGTAGGCATAAAGCACTTTAGCACCATGACGAATCACCCCTGCATGTTCCTGGTCAACACCCGGAAGGTAGCCTGGCATATCCTCGAGCGTGATGATAGGGATATTGAATGAATCACAGAAACGAATAAAGCGGGCTGCCTTATCCGAACTGTCGCAATCGAGAACCCCGGCCAGCACCATCGGTTGGTTGGCTACAAAACCAGTCGTTTCACCATTCATGCGGCCGAAGCCAATTACAATATTAGCAGCCCATAGTTCCTGAACCTCCAAAAAATCGGAATCATCTACTATACATTTAATAACATTACGCACATCATAGGGCTGCTTCGGGTCAGAAGGAACAACCTCGTTAATATTCAGATTTATGCTGGGTTCTTTGGGTTCGATAGACTTAGCCTTTTGGGTATTGTTCCAGGGGATGTAGCTTACCAGACGCTTAATTTGATCGAAACAGTCCTGCTCGCTTTTAGCGTAGAAGTGTGCATTACCGGTAATTTCCGCATGTACACGCGCACCTCCCAAGTCTTCCATAGAGATGTCTTCTCCCAGAACGGTTTTAATCACGTTCGGGCCGGTAATAAACATCTTCGATATATTCTCTACTACAAATACAAAGTCGGTAAGCGCCGGCGAATATACAGCTCCTCCGGCACATGGCCCCAGAATGAGCGATATTTGCGGAATAACACCCGAGGATATGGTGTTGCGATAAAATATTTCGCCATAACCGGCTAAAGCCTGCACACCTTCCTGAATACGCGCACCGCCCGAGTCATTAATGCCAATGATGGGACACTTCATTTTAAGCGCATGATCCATTATTTTAGTAATTTTACGGGCATGTTGCAAACCTAATGAACCACCAGCCACGGTAAAGTCTTGTGCATAGATACAGATAGGGGCGCCAAAAATGGTGCCGGTACCCGTTACCACGCCATCGCCGGGAAAGTCTTTTTTATCCATTCCAAAGTCTCGGCCATCGTGTTTCACAAACATATCATATTCGTGAAAGGAATCGGGATCTAAGAGACTGAGAATACGCTCACGCGCTGTAAGTTTTCCCATGGCTACCTGTTTTTCAATAGCCTTTTCGCCTCCACCCATCTCTACTACGGCTTTCTTGTCTCGTAAAGCCTGAATGTTTTTGTTTAAGTCTGTCATAATAATCTGTTTATGATTTAAAATATCTATAAGTTTCATTTGCCTATAGATTTTGTTTTATAGGAACAATTGGTTGCTCCCTTTATTATGTTCTGTAACTTTCGTTTGTTTAGTTGACGACGGATGGCAGGGATATCATCTATAAAAACCTGCCCGTCCAGATGCTCGCATTCGTGCTGCACAATACGTGCTGCAAAGCCTTCTGCCACTTCGCTTTGATGTTTTCCATTCTCGTCAGTATATTCCACACGTATGCGAGAAGCACGCGATACTTTTTCGTGAATGCCCGGTAAGCTCAGGCAACCCTCTTCCAGGGAAATCTCTTCTTCGCTAAATTCCACTATTTCGGGATTAATCATCGCTCGTTTGAATCCTTTGCACTCAGGGAAATCATTTGCTACTGCTTCGCCATCGAGCACAATCAGGCGCAGTGATAAGCCCACTTGAGGAGCGGCAAGTCCGACTCCTTCGGCATAGTACATGGTTTCAAACATGTTTGCCACCAACTCTTTTAAATTTGGATAGTTATCCGGCACGTCTTCTGCTTCTTTCCGAAGTATAGGCTGACCGTATAAATAGACTGGTAAAATCATATTTTTATGTTTTTTTACTTTCTAAATAAGATTGTAATATTATTACAGCGCTTATCTCATCAACTAACGCTTTATCTTGTCGTTTCTTCTTTCTGAGTCCGCCGTCAATCATAGCCTGATGAGCAAGTACTGACGTAAATCGCTCGTCATAATATTGTATAGGAATCTCAGGGATAGTTCTTTTTAGATGTGTTACGAAGGCCTCCACGTACTGCATGTTTTCGGATACTTCATTATTCATTTGCTTAGGAAAACCTACAACAAATAAATCAACAGGCTCCTTCTGTAAGTAGTTTAATAAGTACTTAACTAATTCACCACTTGGCACCGTTGTCAAACCACCGGCAATGAGTTGCAGGGTATCCGTAACTGCTATGCCTGAGCGCTTACGTCCATAATCAATAGCTAAAATTCTTCCCATCAGCTGCAAAGATAATATAAAAAAAGAAGTTTTACACAGAAATACAAAAAGTGTGCAAAAGAAAGCATTAGTATGCATTTCTTTCTCCTTTGAACATATTTAATACCGTCACGACAATTATCTTCAAATCAAAGACGAACGACCAGTTTTCAATGTACCATACATCTCTCTTTATGCGTCCTTCCATCTGTTCGAGCGTTTTTGTTTCGCCTCGGTAGCCGGTTACTTGCGCCCATCCGGTAACGCCGGGCTTTACCAAATGCCTTACCATATATTTATTGATAAGAGCCGAGTACTCCTCGGTATGCTTTAGCATGTGAGGGCGAGGACCTACTACGGACATATCCCCCATCAGCACATTCAAGAACTGTGGAAACTCATCTAAATTTGTTTTCCTCAGAAAGTCGCCCAAACGAGTTTTCCTCGGGTCGTCTTTCGCTGCTTGAGCTGTATCTGCCTCTTCATTCACCTTCATCGTGCGGAATTTATAGCACTCAAATTCATGTCCATATATCCCGGTTCGCTTTTGCTTGAAAAGGATTGGACCTGGAGATGACAGTTTTATCAGTAAGCCTAATATAATGTATAGGAAAGGATAGATAGCAACCAGCACAAAGATGGAGAAAATGATGTCGAAAGTACGCTTAAGCGCCCGATTGTAAGCGGCCTGGAGCGGTTCCCTGCGTATGGAGAGCAAGGGGATAGACTCCATCATCTCCATGATAAGGCTTTTCTTTACGTTACGATAAAATTCAGGTACAATATAGAAACGCACCATCTTTTTCTCTGCATAGTTCAGCAGTTTTAGTATCTTCTCGTCTTGTGTACCAGGAAGCGTACAATAAATTTCGTCTATATCGTGGTTAGCTACATATTCGTTTACCTCATCCGTGTTACCCAAATAATTGGGTATAACATCCTTCAACGCTACATTATCGTCGAAGAAACCGGCAATCGTAAAGCCATACGCCAGTTCTTCATTCATCAAGCGATAGAGTTCCATCCCGTTCTTACCTGCGCCAACAATAACGATCCGTTTCAAGCCATACCCTCTGCGCCTATACATCTTTACGAAGATACGTACCAAAACACGCCATATCGGGAATACAACCACTGAGGTAGCATAAAGAACGATTAAGAAAGTAGCCAAAGCATCACCCACATTCAAAAAAATCAGGCAGGTGGCAAACAGGATAAAGAGGAATGTTACAAGAAGGATAGACCGCTGCACAATCTTATCAATAAAGACCACAGAATTGTGTACAACCAGTGGAACAAAGTACAGTGCAAAGAAATAACAGAAATTCAGAAAAAGAATTATTTCCCTAACATTATGTGAAATAGATGCTGTATAAAAATTATCTAAACCTTTATATACAGCAAAAAACAAAAGATTCAGTACAACTAAATCTCCCACTCCGATAAGCCACCGAATCAGTATATTTTCTCGTTTATTAGTTAACTCCATTATCTTAACAGTAAAATCCCACAAAAGTAAGAAAATTATTATGTTTATGGAAGTATAGGGATGCTAAAGGTGAAACCAACAGCTAAATACTTCCCTTTATTCGAGCCCACGAAAACTCCTACCCTGCCGATTTCATCAAATCCTACCGAATAACCCAGTTCCACATAGTTACGCTTTTCTTTCCACAGTGAGCGTACATGGAGAGCTTCGTCGAACAAATAGTTCTGAAGGAAGGGCAAATTCTTAACTAACAAGTAAGAAGATGTATAGGTGAAATGCGTTTGCAGCCATTGCTTTGAAGTAGAATTAGCATACTCGTTCAAGAGACTAAAACTATTATTAAGCGAATGGTTGGTAACATAGAGTTCTGCTGTTTGGAAATGCTTATAATCAGGGAAGCCTATTTTCTTAGATGTTAGAAAAGCACCTGCATTCACAAAGTAGTTTATTTTGTCGAATATATTCAGTTTTATCTCCTGTTCTATACCTGCTTCCAGTCGGTTGTAGGATGCAAAATGGGTGCCTCCGATAGGGATAGCCTTTTCGTATCGAAGGGTGAACGTGGGATAATCTGATGATACATACTGCTTTCTTCCTCCGCTCAACCGGTAGTAATTACGCGGGGTGTACGAGAGTTGAAGATTTACTTTAGCCACAGAATTTACCAGTGTCCGACCATATAAAATGAAATGTCTATTAGGTGAAGGTCTGCCTCCGAAAAAGCTAAAAGATAGGTTATTATCAAGTGTGTTCCATTTCTCGTAAGCCAAGCCTGTCGTTAAAATTAATCCGTTTGATAAGTCTATCTGATTCGTTGCTTCCACAAACTTTTTTTGGTAGAAGTTAATAGGGCTTTCAGCAAAAAACAGAGCAGTTACAGAATTTATAATTCGAGAACCACCATCGGTCTGCTTAAAGTCAGCCGTTGTATTTCCGCCTGAGATAGTAAATTCTCCATTTCGTAAGGGTGCATACTTATAGCTTCCGTCTATCTGCCAGTTTACTGTCTGACGGGCAGTCACATAATAAATGGATGGCGAAATAGAAAAGCTCTTTTGCTTATTAATATCCATCCCAAAAATGAGCCTTTGCCCCAGCCAGAAGCCATCAACGAAATTGTATTCCTTGAGCGCTCCCAACAGCCCTCCATACTGCAGACTATATTTCTTTCCTAATTTGATTCTGTCACCCATCACTATATCACCAAATGAAAACTTAGAACCCTTATATTCAGTAGAATCTTTAGATTTCTTAGATTCCTTCTTCGCTAAAATAGTCTCCAGACTGTCTTTTCTGCGATAACTGGCCAGTTCTTCATCGCGCAAAGGTAAGTCGCGTATTTCCTCCCAATAAAGAGAATCACGTGATTTGGCTAAGGAGTCAACTGTTATTTTAAAATTTGATCTCTTAGGTAGCAATACAAGCGTATCGCGCCGTTTGCGACTCTCTTCAGGCTCGCTTAAATCTTGTACCAACTTAGCCATTTTGTAGGCATCCTTGTTGCTAAGGTTTTCTTTAGCCGATAGAGCCTCTAATTGCTGTTGAGCCTTCTGCTGCTTGGGGGTTGGTAGTTTTGGCGCTGCTTCCGGCTTAGTTGCTTGAGGTTCATTCTTTGCCAAGATGTTCCGGTTATCACTTACATCAATGCTTTTATATCGTATGGAAGAATAGTACTTCACATTTCCTTTTAGCCCCATTACATTGGCGTCTACATTTATATCATAAGCCGTAGGGAGAAAAGCTGTTGGTTTCACTTCATTATAGCTTACCTTTACATGTTCAGTAATACCAAATTCCGTATGAGTTAAATCAACATTTTGCACATTCCAACTACCTTCCACGATATAGATCCAGCCGGAGGCTAACTTCATATTCTTTTTTTTGGGTAGTATCCTTATTTTGTTTACCCAATGTTCTCCTTCCTGAGTGATACCTTCATATTTGAAATTATAATAGGTAAAGGCATTCGGAGCCAAAGGCGAAATCACATCGAAGGCCTCAGCATTATATATATTGGAAGTGATGCCCATACCACCAAAAGAAAATTCCGCCGGTAAGGAAGATGATTCGGCCAAGGTCTTTTGAACATATTTATCAGGCGATGTATAAGATATAGCCATTTGCTTTTCTATAACATACAAGTTTTGAACGAGATCTTTTATTTCAGCATCTTTGACGCTTAACTTGACAATCGCCGGTATTTTATCCACTTTCATTGTCCCCTTCATATACTCCTCCGATTCGTAAGTCTTTACCTGATGGAGGTAGTAGGGAGCCATAGCAATGGCTTTACGCATAACGGGATATGCAGGGTCTTCGCCTTTGTTTGTAACTACTACTTCTTTTAATGTATAGACTTTGGTATCAAGTACAACAGAAATAGACACTGCCGGTTTGTCTATCGTAACCGGCAATGTCTTTTTTTCATAACCCAATGATGTGAACTCAAAGGTATATGTTCCATTTTTGATAGAGATTTGGAACTCTCCCCTATCGTCCGTAGCTATCCCCTGTGCCAATTCGCGTATATATACTGCTGCATTTTGAACAGGATTTTCATCCTTATTGAGCACTTTTCCTTTGAGTGTTTGACCAGACAATGAAGGGATGCTCAGGCTACAAAGCAGCAATAATACAATCATGGTACATACTGGGGACAATTTATTCATTGATAATAGATTTAGCTATACCCAATTCTAAGCCTCTAAGTTCAGCTAAGCCGCGTAAACGACCTATACAAGAGTACCCCGGATTCGTTTTCTTTTTCAAATCGTCAACCATTTGATGACCATGATCGGGGCGCATAGCGATGGAGCAACCACGACGTTGTTGAAGCTCAAGCAGGGCTTTCATTACGCCATACATATCAACATTTCCTTCCAGATGGTTGGCTTCATAGAAGTTACCTTCCTCATCACGCTGTGTACTACGAAAATGCACAAAGTCTATTCGGTCACCGTAGCGTTCTATAATACCTGCCAAGTCATTATCAGCTCTCACTCCAAAGGACCCTGTGCATAAACAGAGGCCATTGCTTTGGTTGGGTACTGTATCAATCAAGGCTTGAAAATCATTTTCGGTACTTAATATACGGGGTAACCCTAATATAGAATAAGGGGGATCATCGGGATGTATCACCAACCTTACGCCGGCTTCGTCAGCCACCGGAGTAATCTCACGCAAGAAGAAAATCAAGTTAGAACGCAATTTTTCAGCGTTAATATCTTTGTATCGCTCAAGTTCATGGCGGAATTGTTCAATGGTAAAACTCTCTTCAGAACCGGGAAGCCCGGCAATTATATTTCGGGTAAGGAGATGTTTGTCTTCTTCGCTCATCTCATCAAAACGAGCTTTAGCTTTTGCCTTATCGGCCTCAGAGTATTCTGTTTCGGCAGCCGGACGTTTGAGGATATACAAATCAAATGCCATAAAGGCTGCACGCTCAAAGCGGAGCGCTTTTGAACCGTCTGGAAGCGTGTAAGCCAAATCGGTGCGCGTCCAGTCTAATACCGGCATGAAATTGTAGGTTAATACTTTGATACCACATGCGCCTAAATTGCGAATACTTTCCTTATAGTTTTTAATATATTGCAGGAAGTCTCCTGTTTGGGTTTTTATATGTTCATGTACGGGCACACTTTCGACTACGCTCCATCGGAGACCGGCTGATTTAACCAGATCAATTCGTTTTTGTATCTCTTCTTTGGTCCATACTTCACCGTTGGGGATATGATGCAGGGCTGTAACCACTCCGGTAGCTCCTGCCTGGCGTATGTCCCAAAGGCTTACCGGGTCGTTAGGCCCGTACCATCGCCAGGTTTGTTCACATAAATACATAATACTATTCTTTTAAAGTCTATAAATTGAGCGAGTAACATAGTTAATACTTTCACATTACCCGCTCATTTCTTTTTATGTGTTGCCACACGAAGGCAAAGTTAGAAAAAAAAACTTCAAAAAAGATAATATCATGCTTTTAATATCGTATAAACCTTAGCTTGCATTACATATGTCAGCGGGGCGGCAACCAATATACCAACTCCTAAACAAATAAAACCGGCTATTCCAAGTCCAATCGATGCTAAGGATAACAAGATTAAGGGTACTAATAAATCTTTATTGCTTGTGAGTTCCCAACTTTTTTTAAAAGAGTCAATAACACCGACATTTTCTTCAACAATGAAATAAAAAGCAAATTGCAAACGAATGGACAGATAGAGGCCGGGGAGAATAAGGAGAATGATACCAATTACAACTATAATAATCATAAGCAATGTAGCTAAAAAGGCCGTAACCAATTTCGGCAATTGCTCCTGAAAAGCAGAAATTTGCGGCTCTTCTCCACTTAATGCCTGTAAGATAATTTTTAGAAATCCTAAGGTGAAAAACGCACCGAAGAATAGTGAAATCACCTGAATTATGATGCTTCCTCCAGGGATTTTAACTAATATTAAACCTAAAATTGGACTGATAATAGCAACAACGACAATATAAGCAAAGAAAAGACCGACAAGAACCAAAGCATTTGCTTTAAAGGTTTCCCACGATGAACTTAATACTTCTGATACACTAAATTTTGCTTCCATAACGTATTATTTTTAATGTTTTGAAAAAGTTAAATGATATTTCACCTGCAAATTTAGAATAATCCGTCAAAGCATCAAATATTATTCATTGTTATTTCAAATAAATCTTTACATTTAAGGCCGATATTGAATACCGGCCTTCTTATTTCTATACAATATTGGGATTAGAGAACTTTAAGTTCTTTCAATATTGCATTGGTAGAACGAACCGAGGCTGCACTCTTGGCAAAAAGTTCTTTTGTCTCAGAGGCCAAATCTATTTTCACGATTTCTTCCACACCATTTTTACCCAGAACAACAGGAACACCAATACAAATATCAGATTCGCCGTATTCTCCTTCAAGAGCAACCGAGCATGGAACCACTTTTCTTTGATTATGGATAATTGCTTCAGCTACATAAGCTCCTGCTGCACCCGGAGCATACCAGGCAGAAGTACCCAGAAGTCCGGTCAGAGTTGCACCGCCAACCATTGTGTTTTTAACAACTTCGCTAATCTTCTCATCACTCAGCAGATGACTTACAGGAATTCCTTTATAAGTAGCCAATCGCGCTAACGGTATCATTGTAGTATCGCCATGACCACCAATTACAATACCTTCTACTTCGTTGGCATTAACGCCCAAGGCCTGTGACAGATAATATTTGAAGCGTGAGCTATCCAGAGCGCCACCCATACCGATCACACGGTTCTTGGGTAAGCCCAATATTTTGTATGCCAGATAAGTCATCGTATCCATCGGATTCGAAATGACAATCAGAATAGCGTTAGGTGAATACTTCAAGGCACTTTCAGCTACATTCTTCACAATACCGGCATTTACACCAATCAGTTCTTCGCGGGTCATTCCCGGTTTACGAGGGATACCTGAAGTAATAATGATAATATCCGAGTTAGCGGTTTTTGCGTAATCGCTTGTACAACCTGCTACCGTTGAGTCGAAACCCAGCAGTTGAGCGGTTTGCATAATATCAATTGCTTTACCTTCGGATACTCCTTCTTTCACATCAAGCATCACAATTTCGTCTGCCACTTCATTAAAGGCAAGAACATTTGCACAAGTAGCGCCTACATTACCGGCGCCAACAACTGTTACTTTAGACATAATAATTCTTTTTTATTTAGTAATTTATATAATATAATTTGTCAACATTTTCAACTCACAAAGTTATAAATTTATTCTACGTGCAAAACTAATCCTTTCAGATATTCACCTTCGGGATGGTAAATATTTATCGGATGGTCGGCAGGCTGAGACAACTGATGCAGAATTCGCACGTTTCGTCCTGCCTGAGCGGCTGCACTAAACACCGTAAGCCGGAATGTTTCACGGCTAACTACCTGAGAGCAAGAGAATGTAAAAACAATGCCACCAGGCTTTATCTTCTCAAAAGCAATGGCATTCAGTTTGCGATATCCTTGCAAGGCATTTCGAAGTACGTTTTTATGCTTGGCAAAGGCCGGTGGATCCAAAATAATCAGATCGTAGGCATCGCCTGCTTTTTCCAGATACTTGAAAGCATCTTCTGCAAAGGCCCCATGACGGGGGTCTCCGGGGAAGTTCAACTCTACATTCTTCTTTGTCAAATAAATGGCTTTGGAAGAACTGTCCACCGAGTGTACCAATCGTGCTTTCCCACGCATAGCATAGAACGAAAAACCTCCTGTGTAGCAAAACATATTCAAAACCGAACGTCCGGCAGCATAACGCTCCAGTAGCGCGCGATTATCACGTTGGTCTACAAAGAAACCTGTCTTTTGTCCCTTTTGCCAGTCTACATAAAACTTCAGGCCATTCTCAACGGCTACATCTTCCACCTCGTTACCATACAGATAACCATCTTCGTTATCCAGATTGGCTTTGAAGGGCAAGGTTGTCTCCGACTTATAATATACGGTATGCAAGTCATCGCCCAGAATAGCTTTTAGCGCTTCTGTCAGTTGGTGACGTGCATAATGCATCCCTACGGAATGAGCCTGCATAACGGCTGTATGTGCATATATATCGACTATTAATCCCGGAAGGTTGTCACCCTCTCCATGAACAAGCCGATAAGTATTGTTGTACTCAGTCCCTACCAAGCCAAGGGATACACGCAGGTTATAAGCCTTGCGAATATGCTCCAGCCAGAAGGAATCATCAATAATCGTTTCTTTAAACGAGAGAATCCTTACGGCTATACTCCCTATTTGATAATGTCCAACGGCCAGAAAATGACGGCTGGAGCTATATACATCCACGATATCACCTTCTTCAGGCTTGCCTTCTATAGATTGGATAGCGCCCGAAAATATCCATGGATGAAACCGCTGTAGCGACTCTTCTTTCTTAGGCTTTAGTATGACTTTAGTATAACTCATTTATTCCTTGTTCAATTGATTATATATTCTAAGGCAAGCCCATGCATCCAGGGCTGCATATTTTTGTTGCAATTCAGTTAGATTAGGGGCTTCCCAGTTTGTAAGCCTTTGCCCTTTAGAAATCTTTTTTCCAAACATGATAGCATAAATCTTTTGCAAACTGGCGTCTGTAATGCCAAATCGGCCTACATAATTCTGTAAATCCAAGAAGTTAGCCGGTTCAATATTGGTACGTTTTTTAATGGCGCCGAAGTCATCGCGAAGTGACAACCCTATTTTCAGGATAGCCTTATTGCAAAGAAACGCTTCCAGTGAATTTGGGAAGCCTGTTTTGTTAAGGCGGAAAAGAAAACAAACGTCGTCAGTAGCAACTTGCATCAATGCTATTTTGTAGCGTTGTCCCTTTTTAAAACTGGGGCGTGTTTCCGTGTCGAAACCTACTCGCAACTGTTGTGATAAAAACTCTACAGCGCGATTAGCATCTTTCATTTGGTCAATTACGATAACTCGTCCTTTGTATTCCTCTATTGGAAGAAGGGCTAATTCTTCTTTTGTTATGGTACTTGAATATTGTGTCATTCTGTTTTTAGCGTTTCTATACTATCGTCTTCATTGTAGCGAACGGCATGAAGCGCTTTGAGCGCATTTAGTAGCCGTTGCCCCCAATATTCCTGAAAATTAACACGGCATAAAGCCAGTGCATCATGCATCACGTCTTCATTTCCTTGGCGGAAAAGAAAACAAAAGTTTGCTGTATCCTGATACACATCTGCCATATTTTCGGATATGAATGCTGCAACGGGGGCGTCGCTAAAGGGCATATCGGGATGGAATGTTTCTAAATACGAATCGCGCTCACCCAATATGTCGGCTATACAAGTACGAACAGCCTCATACATCTCTTCTGTTACGTTCTGTTCAAGTTCTGCTTCGTCGTCCGGCTGTACGTCGGGCAGCAAAGAAGCCTTAAGATAGAGTAATGGAAGTATTTTTGTTGCCTTATCTACAAAACCAAACAAACTAAATTCGTTTACAGTTTCCACAAAAGAACAATATTCCAGTGCAACTGTTACAAATTCAATTGTATTGTGTTCATAAATAGGATTTTTGTTATCACTCATTTTTTACACCTTTAAAAGTCTCTGCAAAAATAACAAATATATTACAAAGACGTTATTGCTGGCGTTTTTTTGATGGAAAAAGGCTCTCTTTCTTAAAAAGAATGAGAGCCTTCGTTTACCTCAATTCACGGAGATCAACCTAAATACGATTTGAGAAGCTTGCTACGCGTTCCTTGTCTTAATCTTCTGATTGCTTTTTCCTTGATCTGGCGGACACGCTCTCTTGTAAGGCCAAAGTTGTCGCCAATCTCTTCCAATGTCATTTCCTGACAGCCAATACCGAAAAACATTTTGATTATCTCACATTCTCTTTCGGTTAGGGTAGCAAGTGCTCGATCAATTTCCTTTGCCAATGATTCGTTCATCAACGTTCGGTCGGCGATGGGAGCATCGTCATTCACAAGCACATCTAAAAGGTTGTTGTCTTCGCCTTCCACGAATGGGGCATCTACGGAGATATGTCGTCCGGATACTTTCAGGGTATCGGATATTTTATCTACCGGGATGTCTAATTCTTCAGCAAGCTCTTCGGGAGAGGGACGGCGCTCATTTTCCTGCTCAAACTTCGAGAAGGCTTTGCTGATTTTATTCAGCGAACCTACCTGGTTAAGTGGAAGACGAACAATCCTTGACTGCTCTGCTAATGCTTGCAAAATCGACTGACGAATCCACCATACTGCATAAGAAATAAACTTAAACCCCCTTGTCTCGTCGAACTTTTCGGCTGCTTTTATCAAACCAAGATTACCTTCGTTAATTAAGTCAGGCAAGCTTAATCCTTGATTTTGATACTGTTTTGCTACCGAAACGACAAAACGCAAGTTGGCTCTGGTCAATTTTTCCAATGCTCTACGGTCGCCTCTTTTAATGGCCTGCGCCAATTCTACTTCCTCTTCAACTGTGATTAGATCTTCACGGCCTATTTCCTGGAGATACTTATCAAGCGAAGCGCTTTCGCGATTGGTGATGGACTTTGTAATCTTTAACTGTCTCATTCAATTATAATTGAGAATACGGGTTGCAAAGTTACTATTTTTGCAGCAAATATTGGCTACATATTCTAAATATATGTAGCCAATTAAATACCTTTAACAATCTTCCGCCTTTGACTCTTCTTTTAATTGGCCAAGTCAATTGCAAAATATTTCGTGCGTCCATTGGGTGTAACACCTTTCAGCACTAATAGTTGTTCTTCTCCACCTTGTTTCACTATCTTTTCGACTATCTTTTCCAAGTCTTGAGGAGAGCTTATCTTTTGATCATTTGCAATCATGATGATAAGACCTTTGGTAACGCCTGCATCTTTCAGTTTCCCATTGAAAACAGCAGCTACCTCAACACCATAGCTTATTCCCAAATCTTGTTTTTGCTTAGCCGTTAATTCTTTGAAAGCTGCTCCAAGAAGCTCGCTTGCATCACCTGCTCCTTTCACTAACTCCGTATTGCCTTGCATATTGCGCAGTTCTACGGTAAAGTCTTTCCTCGATCCGTTGCGGTCTACTGTTACCTTTACCTTATCGCCCGGACGGTGACGACTTACTCTTTCCTGTAATTCGCTAACCGATTTCACTTTCGTATCGTTAATAGCCGTAATCACATCACCGGACTCTATACCGACACTTTTAGCTGAACTAACTGGGGCAAAATCTACTACATAAGCGCCTTCAAGCACTTTAATTTTTGAGTTTCTTTGTCAAAGAAAAGTGTTCAATTAAAAGAATAGAATTATGAATTTAATGTGGAAAAATGTACTTGGGATTGTACTTGTTGCTGCTATCAGTGTGGGCGCGGCTATTGGGACAA